>NZ_JAJSRC010000002.1:0-355516 GCF_021283245.1 Pseudomonas sp. NMI760_13
AATGGCACAGGATTGACTGGCCCGAAACAGATGTAGGAGCGGCCTTGTGCCGCGATGCGCCGCGCGGGCGGCGCTCGATCTGATAGGCGCTGCAAGGCCATCGGCAAGCGCTTGGCGGCCCTCATGCGATCTGCTTCTCAGGACGACTCAATACCCTCCAGCATCGCCTCCGTCAGGCCTTCGGCCATCTCGATGCCATGCAGGCTGGCCCACAACAGGCTCCTGCCGGTTTCATCCATATGCTCCAGCGCCTTGTAGCCGACGTTGTAGGCACTGCGCAGGTACTCGGCGACATGCACCAGGGCGTCGTGGGCGTTGATGTTGGGGTTTACCGCGAACAGCGGTGGGTGGCCGGCGTCGCATTTGCCGAAGGGGTGGTGGCGGGTGTCGGGGAGGGGTGGGTCGGGGACGATTTTTTTCATGGTCAAACTCCGATAGAAATTGACCGGCACCGTCCGTTTCCACGCGAAGGGTGGCGGCTGTACACGGGGTGGAAAACCAGGTTATCGGAGAACCCCGGCAGGCTTTGCGGCCTCCCGCGTACAGCTGCCGTCACGACAGATAATCCGATAACCAACCAGCCGGGTTTCCACGCCCGATCGCTGAACCGACAGCGACCCGGTCAGCCTAGAGGGCATGATTTCCCCGGACAATCAGAAGGGTATCGACAGACTTTGTAGGGTATTTCTTGGGCTGCAGGCTGCCCAGTGGGAAAGGTCTGCAGAGCTCGTAGGAAGTGGTTGGGATTGTTCTAACTTGAGGTTGCCAGCCACTCGCAGCAGCTCAGGAACGATCTGACAAGAACTCCAGAGAGCGGGGGCTCTCATCGAGTTGGCCTGAGTGATCAAACTGCGTTCTTTCCATTCCACAGGGACGCATCATGACTCAAGCAGCCTTGATAGGTGTAAGGTGTGGCCTTACACTTCTTCAACCATGATTCGGAGTTTCAGGCACAAAGGCCTGAAATCACTTCACCTGCAGGGTGATACCTCAGGTGTCCGATTTGATCACGTAGCACGTCTGCGGCGTTTACTTGCATCGCTGGATGTCGCGCAAAGCCCTTCGGAGCTGGACCGTCCGGGCAATCGTCTTCATCCGTTGCGGGGGCGTTTGGACACCTTCTGGGCCGTAAATGTTTCGGGCAACTGGCGTTTGGTGTTCCGTTTTATCGGTACTGATGTCGAGCTGGTCGATTATCTGGACTATCACTAAGGGGCTGAAACCATGCCTATGCACAACCCACCCCACCCCGGCGAAGCCCTGCGCGAAGACGTCCTGCCCGCCATCGGCATGAACGTCTCTTCCCTGGCCCGCCACCTGGGCTATTCACGTGGTCAGTTATCCACAGTGCTCAACGGCCATGCAGCCATTTCAGCCGACCTGGCCTATCGCCTCGAACTGGCCGGTCTTGGCAGTGCCCGTCAGTACCTGGCCGAGCAGGCGGCTTACGACCTGTGGCAGGCCGCGCACCGCGAGCATCCACCCATCGAGCGGCTCGCGTTCGCCTGAGCCTCAATCCTCATCCGACGCAAACAACCGCTCCAGCTCCACCCGCGCTTCCTTGGCCGTCTGCATCACCTTGGCCCGGTCGTCGCGCACATGCCCCTGGGCCTCCAGCACCTGCTCGTCATGCTCGGTGAACCGGGCGATGCGATCCGCCGCCTGGGCCTCGGTCAGCCCCAGCCCGACCAGCGCCCGCCGGCTCATCTCCAGGCTGGAATGGTAGGTCTCGCGAATCGGCTCGGCGCCCACGTCCACCAGCTTGTGCACATGCTGGCGGTTGCGCGCCCGGGCAATGACCTTCAGGTGCGGGTACAGGCGCTTGACCCGCTCGGCCGTGCGGGTGGCGGCCTCGGGGTCATCGATGGTGATGATCACGTACTCGGCTTCGCCGACCTTGGCCGCATGCAGCACCTCGGTGCGCGATGGGTCGCCGTAGAACACCGGCACCTGCTCGAACATGCGGGTCATCTCGATGGTGTCCACTGAGGTTTCCAGGGCGACGAAGGGGATCTTCTGCGCCCGCAGGATGCGCGCCACGATCTGGCCCATGCGGCCCATGCCGACGATCACCACCCGTGGCGTGCCGGCGTCGATCTGCTTGTACTGCTCGGGCACTTCCCGGGCGGGTTGCGGACGCTTGAGGGCGCGGGCGCAGCCGATCATCAGCAGCGGGGTTAGGGCCATCGACAGGGTGATGGTCATCAGCAGCAGGTCGTAGGTCAGGGTGTCGAACAGGCCCTGGTCCTTGCCCAGCTTGAACACCACGAAGGCAAATTCGCCACCGGCGGCCAGCACCATGCCCAGGCGCAGCGCGCTGGCACTGTTGAGGCCCCCGGCGATGCGGCCGACGCCGATCAGCAGCACCAGCTTCACCGCGATCAACAGCATGGTCATGCCCAGCAGCACCAGCGGCATTTCCAACAGCAGGCGCAGGTTGGCGCCCATGCCGACGCTGATGAAGAACAGCCCCAGCAGCAGGCCCTTGAACGGTTCGATCTGCGCTTCCAGTTCGTGGCGGTATTCGGAGTCGGCCAGCAACAGGCCGGCGAGGAAGGCGCCCAGGGCCATGGAAATACCGGCTTCCTCCATCAGCCAGGCAGTGCCGATCACCACCAGCAGCGCGGTGGCGGTGGACACCTCCGGCAGGCCGGTGCGGGCAACGGTGCGAAACAGCGGGCGCAGCAGGTAGCGGCCGCCGACGATGACGATGGCGATGCTGGCGAATACCTTCAGGCCATGCTCGAAGCTGTCGCCTTGGCTGGTGTCCGGGCCGCTGGCGGCCAGCAGCGGCACCAGGGCGATCAGTGGGATCGCGGCGATGTCCTGGAACAGCAGGATGGCGAAGGCCAGGCGGCCGTGGGGCGCGTTGAGCTGCTTGCTCTCGGCCAGGCTCTGCAGGCCCAGGGCGGTGGACGACAGCGCCAGGCCCAGGCCGAGCACGATGGCCGCCGGCAGGCTTTGGCTGAAACCGAACAGGGCGATGGCGCCGAGCGCCGCGCCGGTCAGGACCACCTGCGCGGTGCCGACGCCGAACACCGACTTGCGCATCAGCCACAGGCGCCGGGGCGACAGCTCCAGGCCGATGATGAACAGCAGTAGGACAACGCCCAGCTCGGAGATGTGCGCGACGCTCTCGGTGTCGCGGATCAGCCCCAGGGCCTGCGGGCCGATGGCCACGCCGGCCAGCAGGTAGCCGAGCACGGCGCCCAGTTGCAGGCGCTTGGCCAGGGGCACGGCGACCACGGCGGCGAGGAGGAAGATGACGGCGGTTTGTAGAAGGCTGCCTTCGTGTGGCATTGCTCGGACTCCTTGAACTGCGTGCGGCAGCGTTTGATGCAACAGCTTATGCCATCGATGAAAGAGGCGGGCATTTTCGGGCCAGGAGGGAAACAGGACAATCCTGGGGTTACAGGAAGCAGCGTTCTGAAAGTAGGACCTTTGCCGAATCAATCGCGGGGCAAGTCGGGCCGCCGCATCGCCGCTCCCACGAAGGTCAGCTACCTTGCGTGGGAGCGAGCTTGCCCCGCGATGGCGATCAACCACTTATTGCAGATGGATTCTCAAGGCCTGCGCCGCCTAGTCCATGGCACTGCGCACACTCCGAAGAAGGTCTGACACCTTGCGTGGGAGCGGGCTTGCCCCGCGATGGTGATCGGCCACTTATTGAAGATGGGTTTTCAAGGCCTGTGCCGCCTGGTCCATGGCACTGCGCACACTGGGCACGGTGCTCAGCACATTGAGCAGGCCGTAGTCATGGATCAGACCGTTGTAGCGCACGGCGGTCACCGGTACCCCGGCGGCGTCGAGCTTGCGGGCATAGGCTTCGCCTTCGTCGCGCAGCACGTCCATCTCGGCGGTCTGCACCAGGGCCGGCGGCAGACCTTTCAACTGCTCGAGGCTGGCGCGCAGCGGCGAGGCGTGGATGTCGTCGCGCTGGCGCGGGTCGGTGGTGTAGTTGTTCCAGAACCACTGCATCATGTTGCGGGTCAGGAAGTGCCCTTCGGCGAACTGGTTATACGACGCGTTGTTGAAGTTGGCGTCGGTCACCGGCCACAACAGGGCCTGGAAGCGCAGCCTGGGCGTGCCGGCCTCCTTGGCCTTCAGTGCCACCACCGCGGCCATGTTGCCGCCGACGCTGTTGCCGGCCACCGCCAGGCGGCTGCCGTCCACGCCAATCTCCTTGCCGTGCTCGGCGACCCAGCGGGTGGCGGCGTAGGCCTGGTTGATCGCGGTGGGGAACTTGGCCTCCGGCGATGGCGTGTAGTCGACGTACACCGCCGCAGCACCGGAGCCCACCACCAGGTCACGGATCAGGCGTTCGTGGGTGGGGTAGTCGCCCAGCACCCAGCCGCCGCCGTGGAAGAACATGAACACTGGCAGTTCACCCTTGGCGCCTTCGGGCCGCACCACGCGGATCTCCAGCGGCTGGCCATCGGCCTGGATGGTCCGGCGTTCGACGCGGATCCCCGACAGGTCGACCTTCACCCCGGCCTGGGCACCGCTCAACACCGCACGGGCATCCTTGGGCGCGAGGGTTTCAAGCGGCTTGCCGCCACCGGCGGCCAGGGCCTCGAGGAAGCCCTGGGTGGTGTGCTCGACGCCAGGGCTGCCGGCGGCGAAGGCGCTGTTCACGGCGAGGGCCAGCAGGCCGGCGGTCAGGGTGTGGGACAGTTTCATGTTCTAGCTCCTTTAGGGTTCGAGCCGTGGCTCAGTTCTGGTTGGCGAGGACGGTGGGTTGCACGTAGCTCACGGCGCGCAGCTGGCCGCTGCTGTCGCGGTAGGTCAGGGTGGCGGTGCTGGCCTGGCCTTGGACGCTGGCGGGTGCATCGACGCTGACGACCTTGGCGATGTCCAGGTCCATGCCGTAGTGGTACGGGGTGGCTTCGCTGGCGAAGCTGCTGACGCTGGTGCCGAGGGCCAGGGTGGTAACGGTGAGGGCGAAGGCTTTGCGAAGGGTCATGATCGTTCTCCGGGTTCTGCTGAGTGGGGATGGCGACTGCTTGCTGCTTGGGATTAATTTTGCGCGCACATAGTTAGTGCACAAAATATATTTCCGCTATGACGCTGATTGAGTGCGTCTTGGCCAGCTTCTGTGGGAGCGGGTTTACCCGCGAACACCCGCGAAGCGGGTGCCAGGCACCGCGTTGTCTGTTTCGCGGGTAAACCCGCTCCCACAGGGGGGCAGCATCAAGCGCCGGGGCGGTACTGCAACGCTTCCGCCAGGTGCGCCCTGGCGATGGATTGCGCGCCCTCCAGGTCCGCCAGCGTGCGGGCCACCTTCAGCAGCCGGTGCGCCGCCCGCAACGACAGTGTCAGCCGTTCGCAGGCCTGCTCCAGCCAGGCCTGGTCAACCGGCTCCAGCGGGCAATGCCGACGCAGCCCCTTGAGGTCGAGGAAGGCGTTGGCGCAGCCCTGCCGGCGCTGCTGCAGCGCCCGGGCCTCGGCCACCCTCTGGCCGACGCTGGCGCTGGTCTCGCCACTGGGCTGGTGGGTCAGCACGGTACTTTCCCGAGCCACCGTCAGGTGCAGGTCGATGCGGTCGAGCAGTGGGCCCGACAGCTTGTTGCGATAACGCTGGACCTGCTCGCTGCTGCACCGGCAGCGGCCGGTGGGGTCGCCCAGGTAGCCGCAGGGGCAGGGGTTCATGGCCGCCACCAGCTGGAAGCGCGCCGGAAAACGTACGCGGTCCTTGGCCCGGGCCACCACGATCTCGCCGGACTCCAGCGGTTCGCGCAGCACCTCCAGCACGCGCCGTTCGAACTCGGGCAGCTCGTCGAGAAACAGCACGCCATGGTGCGCCAGGGTGATCTCGCCGGGTTGCGGCCGGCTGCCGCCGCCCACCAATGCCGGGCCGGATGCGGAATGATGGGGGTGACGAAAGGGTCTCTGCGGCCAGCTGTCGAGCGGTGCATGGCCACTGACCGAGCGGATCGCCGCCACCTCCAGTGCCTCGCGCTCGTCCAGCGGCGGCAGCAGCCCGGGAAGGCGGCTGGCAAGCAGGGTCTTGCCGGTGCCCGGCGGGCCGGTGAACAGCAGGTTGTGCGCACCGGCCGCGGCGACCAGCAGGGCGCGCTTGGCCGCGATCTGGCCCTGGACTTCGCTGAGGTCCGGATAGGGGCGTTGTTCCAGCAGCAAGCCATTGGCTGCGTAGGGAGACAGCGCGGGCTGGCCGTTCAGGTGGGCCACCAGCTCGCGCAGGTGCCCCATTGCATACACCACCAGGCCGCTGGCCAGGCTGGCCTCCTCGGCATTCTCCCGAGGCACCACCAACGCCCGGCCCGCATCCCGGGCCGCCAATGCCGCGGGCAGCACGCCCTGTACCGGGCGCAATGCACCCGACAGGGCCAGTTCGCCCAGGCATTCGATATCGTCGAGGGTGGCTACCGGCACCTGGCCATTGGCGGCGAGGATGCCCAGGGCGATGGCCAGGTCGTAGCGGCCACCGTCCTTGGGCAGGTCGGCGGGGGCGAGGCTCTGGGTGATGCGTCGGGCCGGGTAGTCCAGTCCGGAATTGACGATGGCGCTGCGTACCCGGTCCTTGCTCTCCTTGACCGTGGTTTCCGGCAGGCCGACCAGGGTGAGCGTGGGCAGGCCGTTGGCCAGATGGGTTTCGACGCTGACGGCGGGGGCCTGCACGCCCACCTGGGCGCGGCTGTGGACGAGGGCGAGGGACATGGGCACTCCGTGTTTGCAGGTGATGGCCGCATCCTGCGGCCTGGCAAAGCTTAGTGGTGCTCCTGGGCAGGTGGACGAGAAGAGTGCGTCGAGTTTTGTCCGGCCTGGCACTCAGTACCGTTGGCGCCTGCCGCCCGAGGCTGCCTGCCGCAGATCACCGGAATCCCCGAACCCCGCGCCCGTGCCAGCAGTTCCTCGGTGTCGTCCCCGCCCGGCAACGCCAGCACCAGGTCGGGCCGGCTGTCGCGCAGCATGAAGACGTTGCGCAGGCGCTCGGCCAGCTTGCCGTGCAGCTGCCAGTTGGGCGGGTAGCGCACGATGTCGGCGCCCTGCTCGCGGGCCCAGCCTTCGATCTCGCCGCCCAGGTGCTGGCTGCCGCCGTGGATCAGCACCCGGATCGGTTGCTGGCGCTGGAGGGCGTCCAGCGCCTGGCGGCAGCGTTGGCTGTCGGCGTAGTTGCGCCCCGCGCAGATCAGTACGCGCATGGCCACCCCCTCAGAACCACTGGCCGAAGCGGCGGATGTACAGGGTCTTCATGCCCTGGGCCACCAGGCAGTAGCCCAGCAGGGTGGCGGCCAGCCACGGGAAGTATTCCCACGGCAGCGGCACCAGCCCGACCATGGCCCCCAGCGGCGAGAACGGGATGTAGATGCCAAGGCACATCACCAGGCCGGTGGCCAGGATCACCGGCAGCGCCGCGGTGCTCTGGAAGAACGGCACCTTGCGGGTGCGCAGCATGTGCACCACCAGCGTTTGCGACAGCAACCCCTCGATGAACCAGCCGGACTGGAACAGCGCCTGCATTTCCACGCTGTTGGCGGCGAACACGTACCACATCAGGGCGAAGGTGGTGATGTCGAAAATCGACGAAGTGGGGCCGATCCACAGCATGAAACGGCCGATGTTGCGGGCATCCCATTTGCGTGGTTCGCGCAGGAATTCCTTGTCCATGCGATCCCACGGCAGCGACAGCTGGGAGAAGTCGTACATCAGGTTCTGCAGCAGCAGGTGGATCGCCAGCATCGGCATGAACGGGATGAACGCGCTGGCCACCAGCACCGAGAACACGTTGCCGAAGTTGGAGCTGGCGGTCATGCACAGGTACTTCATGATGTTGCCGAAGGTTTCGCGGCCCTTGAGCACGCCTTCTTCCAGCACCATCAGGCTCTTTTCCAGGAGGATGATGTCGGCCGATTCCTTGGCGATGTCGGTACCGCTGTCCACCGAGATGCCCACGTCGGCATCGCGCAGCGCCGGGGCGTCGTTGATGCCGTCGCCAAGGAAGCCCACGGTGTGGCCGTTGGCCTGCAGCGCCTTGAGCACCCGCGACTTCTGCAGCGGGGTGAGCTTGGCGAACACCGTGCGTTCCTCGACCAGCGCCTTGAGCTGGGTGTCGTCCAGGCGCTCGATGTCCTGGCCGAGCAGCGGCTGGCCGGGCGCAAGGCCCACTTCGCGGCAGACCTTGCAGGTGACCACCGGGTTGTCGCCGGTCAGCACCTTCACCTTCACGCCCATCTCGCGCAGGGCGGCGATGGCCGGGCCGGCGGTTTCCTTGGGCGGGTCGAGGAAGGTCAGGAAGCCCCGGATCACCAGCTCGCGCTCGTCATCGGTGTGGTACTGGGGCTTGCCGGCGGCGGCCGGAATGTCGCGGGTGCCAACCAGCAGCACGCGGAAGCCCTCCTGGTTGTAGGCGCTGGCGGTATCCAGCAGTTGCTGGCGTCGCCCGGCATCCAGGGCGACCCGCTGGCCGCCTTCTTCGACATGGGTGGCGATGGCCAGCATTTCCTCGACGGCGCCCTTGCTCACCAGCAGGTGGTCGCCCAGGGCATCCTTGACGATCACCGACAGGCGCCGGCGGATGAAGTCGAAGGGCAGCTCGTCGACCTTGGCGTAGGCATAGGGTGGCTGGAAGCCCTGGTCTTCGCCGGCAAAACGCAGCACGGCCTGGTCCATCAGGTTCTTCACGCCGCTCTGGTGGTGGCTGTTGAGCCAGGCCAGTTCCAGCAGGCGCGGGTCCTTGTGGCCGCTGGCGTCGACGTGGTGCTCGAGGATGATGCGGTCCTGGGTCAGGGTGCCGGTCTTGTCGGTGCACAGCACGTCCATCGAGCCGAAGTTCTGGATGGCGTTCAGGCGCTTGACCACCACCTTGCGCCGGGCCATGGCCACGGCACCCTTGGCCAGGTTGGCGCTGACGATCATCGGCAGCATTTCCGGGGTCAGGCCCACGGCCACGGCCAGGGCGAACAGGAAGGCGTCGCTCCAGTCGCCCTTGACCACGCCGTTGAGCATGAACACCACCGGCACCATCACCAGCATGAAGCGGATCAGCAGACGGCTGACGCTGTTCACCCCGCGGTCGAAGGCGGTCTGGCTGCGCGAGCCGACGATGGCCTTGGCCAGCGAACCGAAGTAGGTGCGCTTGCCGGTGGCCACCACCACGGCGCGGGCGCGGCCGCTGACCACGTTGGTGCCCATGAAGCCGATGTTGGGCAGGTCCAGCAGGCCGCTTTCATCGTTGGCGCTGCCTCCGGCGGATTTCTGCGCGACGTGGCCGAGGGTGTCGTATTTCTCCACCGGCAGCGCTTCGCCGGTCAGTACGGCCTGGCTGATGAACAGGTCGCGGGACTCGATCAGGCGGATATCGGCGGGGATCATGTCGCCAGCGGCCAGTTGCACGATGTCGCCGGCCACCAGTTCGTTCATCGGCACTTCGCGCAGGCGCGCCGGCTGGTCGTGGCGCTCGCGGCGCAGCACGGTGGCGGTGGTACGGACCATGGCCTTGAGCGCATCGGCGGCCTTTCCCGAGCGGTACTCCTGCCAGAAGCGCAGCAGGCTGCTGAGGCTGACCATGGTCATGATGATGATGACCTTGGTCAGGTCCGCTTCTTCCATGTCGCCTGCGCTTACCGGCAGCCAGTAGTCGGTGATGAAGCTGATGCCGGCGAGGGTGAGCAGCACGTAGATGAAGGGGTTGTGCAGGGCCTTGAGCAATTGCACCAGGGCCGGTTGCGGTTTGTCGTGGGCGACCTGGTTGGCGCCGTCGCGCTGCAGGCGCTTGGCGGCCTCGTGTTCGGTCAGGCCCAGCTCGCTGGCGTCGAGGTTGGCCAGGGTCACGGCCAGGCCGTTGCGTGCCTCGCGGGCGGCACGCATGGACAGGCGGGCATCATCGCCGGCTTTGCTGTGGGTGTTGCGGTCTTTTACGGTCATTTGGCTGTGCTCCTGCCGCAGGAGGCGGCACGACACACAGTCGACTCACGGTTGGGAAGGTGAGTGAACGTGTCCCGTGTCGCAATGATTCAAACAATGAAAAACATGGTTTTTCCGACGTTTACGTGTTCGCTGGCGAATGCCGGAAATAAGATCGGCAGCGAACTTTCTACTGGCTGATTCCATGGTCGGTTAATCCCTTTGTTAAATGGCGGGCAATAGAACTTCAACGAACTTTAATTACTTAAAGTTCGGAAGTTTCTGACGATTTATATGGCGTCAGTTCAGCGAACGGACAGCACGGCGCGCGTCACTGCAGGCAGCAACGGGCGCGCTATCGACTGGGCGGTTCCAGGGACGAGGTCAGACCCCAGCCGAGGACAGGACGGTGCGGGGCCTTGTGCGCACAGGTGCGCAGGCGAGGGATGGAGATATCGAGGTTCATGAGCTTGCCTCCGACCGGGCGGGCACCCGGGGCGACAAGCGACGGCGGAGCAGCAGGCTCTGGCGCGGCTTGCCCGACCTAGGGGCGGGCCCGGAGTTCCGGTTCAAGTGCCTGGCGACCAAAGGCTGCCAGACAGCGACTAGATACTGTGTCCATTGAATTCTTCGTGAGTTGAAATAAAGGCCCGCTTTTCGGGGCGGGTGAACTTTATGCAAAGCATAGCGGGGAAGTCAACCGTGAAGGCGTAACTTAAATATGTTTCATCTGCTGGGAGGGGAATTAATGCAAGGTACTGCGCAAGTGCTATCGCGGGGCAAGCCCGCTCCTACAGGTTGGCGTAGTACCTGTGGGAGCGGCTTTAGCCGCGAACACCGGCGAAGCCGGTGCCGTCCACCGTGTCGCTTGCTTCGCGGCTGAAGCCGCTCCCACAGGGTGCGCGCGCTTCTGCCTGGTCAAGGTAGAAGCGGGCATTCGATCAGGGCTTGGCGCCCAGGATGATGTGCGAGGCCTTGATCAGCGCGGTGGCCTTCACACCCGGCTTCAGGCCGAGCTCCTGCACCGCTTCGCGGGTGACGATGGCATACACCTCGGTACCGCCCGAGAGCTTCAGCACCACCTCGGCATTCACCGCGCCGTCACCGACCCGCAGCACTTCGCCTTCCAGGCTGTTGCGCGCGGACAGCCTGTAGCCGGCGGCATCGGTCATCAGCACCACCCAGGGCGCCTTGACCAGCGCCACGGCCTGCTTGCCGACGTTGATGTTGAGGTTGTGCAGGCTGGCCATGGTGACCACCGCCACCAGCTTCTCGCCGCCGGCCAGGGTCAGCTCGACCTCGGCATTCACCGCGCCCGGCTTGATGTCGCTGACACTACCTTCGAAGACATTGCGTGCACTGACTTTCATGGGGAAGCACTCCGTGTGATCAATCACCACGCCCGAGGCATTCAGGCGCGTACATAAACCCAGGCGGTCAGCCCCGAGGCGAGGCCGACGGCGATACGCTTGTAGTCCGCTACTTCATAGCGATCGGCAGCGGCCAGCTCTTGCTCGCTGATCTGGAAGACCATGCCGGCGACGCTGTCTTCGGCCCGCTCGCTGGGGGAGACGATGGGGTGGTGGCTCTTGCCGCTGGTGGCCAGCACTTGCGGGTCGGTGATCTGCACCCAGTCCTGGCGATAGCCCGGCATGCGGTCGGCCTGGCCGGTCAGTTCACGGCCGAAGTTGGCCAGTTGCACGGCCTTGTCCTGCAAGGTGCCGTAGGAGAACAGCAGCACCGGGTAATCGCTGGACGGTTGCATGACTTATTCCTGAGTAGGCGGGGCGATCCGTGCTTCCAGCTCGGCGAATTGCTGCTCGAGGGCTTCGAGGCGGGCGCGGGTGCGGGCCAGCACTACCATCTGGCTGTCGAACTCCTCGCGGCTGACCAGGTCGAGCTTGCTGAAGGCGCCCTGCATCAGCACCTTGAACTGGCTTTCCAGTTCGGCGCGGGGCGCGGCGGTGTCACCGCTGAACAGGCGCGATGCCTGGTCGCTCAGGGCATCGAGGAAGGCTTTGGGCGCGAGCATGTCTGGTATCCGCTGATCACTGAAAGGGCAGCAGTGTAGCACGGGCCCCCGGGCCACTTGCGCTGCACGCTTTTCGCGCAGGGCGGCCAAAGGTCGCGCACCGATTTTGTGCGCTTTTTCCCTGCTGGCGATTGGCCAATCCCTACCGGTTCACGCAACTACCTGTTTTCCCGTGACTTGTGCCAACTGGCAAGGTTTCTGCAATGACCTGAGCGAGCCATGCACTGATGCAGTCCCTTGTGACCAGGCAGTGCGCAGGTGGAGCTGGAAGGTTCTTCGTCACAGCCGGATCGTGCGTCGGCGGGGAGGATGGAGCCGACGACGCGTTACAAAGCCAGGCGCTGCGCTTAGACTTGAGACGGGTTTGTTTTCCTGGGGCAAGTCCACCAAATCGGGAGAGAGTTTCATGAAGCTAGTCACTGCCATCATCAAGCCGTTCAAGCTGGACGACGTGCGCGAGTCGCTGTCGGAAATCGGCGTGCAGGGCATCACCGTGACCGAAGTCAAAGGCTTCGGCCGGCAGAAGGGTCACACCGAGCTGTATCGCGGCGCTGAATATGTGGTCGATTTCCTGCCCAAGGTGAAGATCGATGTCGCCATCGACGACAAGGACCTCGATCGGGTGATCGAAGCCATCACCAAGGCGGCCAACACCGGCAAGATCGGCGACGGCAAGATCTTCGTGGTCAATCTGGAGCAGGCGATCCGCATCCGTACCGGCGAAACCGATACCGACGCGATCTAAGCGCCAAGCAAAGCCTCACCAAACCCAACGCCCCAGGAGAAAACAACATGACTCTGCGCAAGATCGCAGGGCTAGGAGCCCTATTGTCCCTCGTAATGCCAGGGCTGGCCCTGGCCGAGGAAACTGCCGCCCCCGTGCTGAACTCCGGCGACACCGCCTGGATGCTCACCTCGACGGCACTGGTCCTGTTCATGACCATCCCGGGCCTGGCCCTGTTCTACGGCGGCATGGTGCGCTCGAAGAACGTGCTGTCGGTGATGATGCAGTGTTTCGCCATCACCGGGCTGATCAGCATCCTCTGGGTCATCTACGGCTACAGCCTGGCTTTCGATACCGCGGGTATGGAAAAGGGCGTGCTCAACTTCAATTCCTTCATCGGTGGCTTCTCCAAGGCCTTCCTCAACGGCGTCACGCCGTCGGGCCTGACCTCGGCCACCGCGCTGTTCCCCGAGGCGGTGTTCATCACCTTCCAGATGACCTTCGCCATCATCACCCCGGCGCTGATCGTCGGTGCCTTCGCCGAGCGCATGAAGTTCTCGGCGATGCTGATCTTCATGGGCGTGTGGTTCACCCTGGTCTATGCGCCGATCGCGCACATGGTCTGGAGCGGTGACGGCGCGCTGATGTGGGACTGGGGCGTGCTGGACTTCGCCGGCGGCACCGTGGTGCACATCAACGCCGGTATCGCCGGCCTGGTCTGCTGCCTGGTGCTGGGCAAGCGCAAAGGCTATCCGACCACGCCGATGGCCCCGCACAACCTGGGCTACACCCTGATGGGCGCGGCCATGCTGTGGATCGGCTGGTTCGGCTTCAACGCAGGTTCCGCCGCTGCCGCCAACGGCACCGCCGGCATGGCCATGCTGGTGACCCAGATCGCCACCGCCGCCGCCGCCCTGGGCTGGATGTTCGCCGAGTGGATCTTCCACGGCAAGCCAAGCGCCCTGGGCATCGCCTCGGGCGTGGTTGCCGGCCTGGTCGCCATCACCCCGGCCGCCGGCACCGTCGGCCCGATGGGCGCCCTGGTGATAGGCCTGGTGTCCGGCGTGGTCTGCTACTTCTGCGCCACCAGCCTCAAGCGCAAGCTGGGCTATGACGACTCCCTCGACGCCTTCGGCGTGCATGGCATCGGCGGCATCATCGGCGCCCTGCTCACCGGCGTGTTCGCGGCGCCTGCCCTGGGTGGCTTCGGCGCGGTCACCGACATCGCCGCGCAGTTCTGGATCCAGGCCAAGGGTGTGATCTTCACCGTGGTCTACACCGCCATTGTCACCTACGTGATCCTCAAGGTCCTGGACCTGGTGATGGGCCTGCGGGTCAGCGAAGAAGAAGAGTCGGTCGGCCTCGACCTGGCTCAACACAACGAGCGCGGCTACAACCTGTAACCGCGATGCTGGAAAACTTGCCCGGTTCGCCGGGCATTTTTTTGCCTGTAATTTACCGTTTGGCCTGGGGCAAACGGTTTCCCTGCGCTGATCGCGACCTGGGGTTAAAACTTACAAGCCATCGGGTGTTTCTGGTGCTTTGCTTTTTCTGCGAGCGCGCTAGAATGCGCGCCGAAGGAAGCTGGACGAGTAGTCCACACACTTCGCTACCCTTTGCTAGGCTTGCCAATAGCCTGTGGCCAGCAAGGGCTCAAAAAATTTTGTCAGGCCTTGCCAGGAGCAGGGCCTGCAGGGTGCCGGACCCCCCATGAGGGGGTGGACACCCAGGGCAGTGGCCAATCCACGGCCAGTTGAATTTTCACTGGTGGCTGCCGGTCTACGGCTGCACCGGTCTATAACTAACCTGCTTTTCGCAAGTCATGAGGTAGAACATGAGCGACGACGATCTGGAAAATGACGACCTCGAGGTAGGCGACGAAGACGAGGCTGATGAAGGCCTTGAGGCAGCGGCTGACGACGGCGCGGAAGACTCCGGCGACGACGACAGCAGCCCGGCTCCGGCGGCCAAGGGCAAGTCCAAGGCGGCGGTCTCGGTAGACGAGATGCCGAGCATGGAAGCCAAGCAGAAAGAGCGCGATGCGCTGGCCAAGGCGATGGAAGAGTTCCTGTCGCGCGGTGGCAAGGTGCAGGAAGTGGAGGCCAACGTGGTCGCCGATCCGCCCAAGAAGCCGGACAACAAGTACGGCAGCCGCCCTATCTGAGTGGTTGAACGAAAAAAAGCCCGCCGTCGCTGCGGGCTTTTTTGTGCCTGTCAGGTTGGCACGGTCTCTGTAGGAGCGGCCTTGTGCCGCGAAAGGGTCGCAAAGCGGCCCCAGGGTCGTTGTCGATACTAAAATCCTGGGGCCGCTGCGCAGCCCTTTCGCGGCACAAGGCCGCTCCTACAGGGATGGCGAAGCCTGCTCAGCGCCAGCGCGCGAGCACATCGGGCAACTGCGAAAGCCGCTGGATCTCCGCATCCGGCGCCTGCTCGCCGCTCCAGGGCTTGTGTTGCGGGTTGAACCACACCGCCCGCAACCCGGCGCGCTGGGCGCCGGCGATGTCGTCGCCCGGGTGGTCGCCGACGTGCACCGCCGCCCCCGCGTCCACCTCGCCGCGCTTCAGCGCTTCAAGGAACGGGGCCGGGTCCGGTTTGCCGATGCCCAGGTCCTCGGCGCACAGGGCGAAGCGGAAGTAGTCCGCCAGCCCCAGGCGGCGCACGTCGGCATTGCCATTGGTGACCACGCCGAGGGTGTAGTGGTGGCGCAGGATCTCCAGCACCGGCTGCACCTCGGGGAACACCTCGACCTGGTGCCGGGCATGCAGGAACACTTCAAAACCTTCGTTGGCCAGCTCCTGGGCGTGTTTCTCGCTGTAGCCGACCTCTTCCAGGGCGTGGAACAGCACCCGCCGGCGCAGGGCGCTGATACGGTGCTTGAGGCCCGGCTCGGCCTGTACCAGGCGCTCGCGGATGGAGAACAGGTGCTCCACCGGCACGCCGCCGAGGATCGGCGCGTTGGCTTCGAGCCAGTCGCGCAGGACGACTTCGGCGCTGGCGATGACCGGCGCGGTGTCCCAGAGGGTGTCGTCCAGGTCGAAGGTGATCAGCTTGATGCTCATGAGTCCGTGTCCTTGCTGCGTTTGGCCCGAGGGTGGGCGCTGTCGTACACCGCGGCCAGGTGCTGGAAGTCCAGGTGGGTATAGATCTGCGTGGTGCTGATGTCGGCATGACCGAGCATCTCCTGCACCGCGCGCAGGTCCTGGGACGATTCCAGCAGGTGGCTGGCGAAGGAATGGCGAAGCATGTGCGGGTGCAGGTGCTGGCCGAGCTCGCGCTCGCCGGCGGCCTTGACCCGCAGCTGGATGGCGCGGGGGCTGAGGCGCTTGCCCTGGCGGCTGAGGAACACCGCGCCGTCCCGTGGGCCGGCGATACCGCGCAGCTTGAGCCACGCCTGCATCGCCTCGCGGGCCTTGCGGCCGACCGGCAACACGCGGCTCTTGCCGCCCTTGCCGTGCACCTGCACCAGCCCGGCGGCCAGGTCCAGGTGTTCAAGGTCGAGCCCGGTCAGCTCCGACAGGCGCAGGCCGGACGAGTAGAACAGTTCGAGGATCGCCTGGTCGCGACGGGCGATGAATTCGTCGTCGACGCCGCCATCGAGCAGTTGCAGGGCTCGGTCGGTGTCCAGCACCTTGGGCAGGCGCCGCTCACCCTTGGGCGGCACCAGGCCGTTGGCCGGGTCGTGCTGGCAATCGCCTTCGCGGTTGAGGAAGCGGTACAGGCCGCGCACCGCCGAAAGCAGGCGCGCCAGGCTGCGCGAGGACTGGCCATGGTGGTGCTGGCGGGCGACCAGCTGGCGTAGCTGCTGGACCTGCAGGGCGCCCCAGCCGGCGATGCCCTGGGTGTTGCAGAATTCGATGACTTTCTCGAGGTCGCGACGGTAGGCCAGCAGGGTGTGCTCGGACACCTGGCGCTCGTTGCGCAGGTGAGCGCAATAAGCCTCCAGCTGGCGTTCCATCAGCGCACCGAGCGCAGCGTCTGGGTGAAGCGCGGCACCACGCGGCCAAGCACCTCGGCGATGTAGCTGAGGAACAGGGTGCCGACGCTGCTCTTGTAGTGCTGCGGGTCGCGGCTGCCGATCGCCAGCACGCCGTGCAGGCCCTGGTACTCGAGGGTGGCCACGGCGCTGGAACCGACTTCCTTGTGCTGGGCATCACCGAACAGGAAGGCCAGCTCATGCTCGCGCAGGCTGCCGCTGATGGTCTTGCCGCCGCCGATCAGGCCGCCAATGGCCTGCTGCGCCTCGGCGCCTGAGACCCAGCGGCCCACGGGCGCGGCGTTTTCGCCGAACAGGATCAGGCTGACGAAGGGCACCTGGAATTCCTGGCGCAGGCTGTCCTCGACCGCCATCACCACCTCTTCGAGGGTGCCGGCGTCGAGCAGGTCGAGGATCAGCCGGCGGGTCTTGTCGAACAGCCGGTCGTTGTCGCGGGCCACGTCCATCAGCTGCGACAGGCGATGGCGCATCTCGATGTTGCGGTCGCGCAGCAGCTTGAGCTGGCGCTCCACCAGCGACACGCTGTCGCCGCGCTGGTGAGGAATGCGCTGTTCGAGCAGCAGCTCGTCGTGCTCGGCAAAGAAGGTCGGGTGGGCGCGCAGGTAGGCGACCACCGCTTCGGCATCGAGCTCATGGGCCTGCGGGGATGCAACGTTAGGCTGATCGGTCATGGCGGATACTCGCTTAGAGACGAACTTGTCCTTCGAACACGCGGACGGCGGGGCCGGTCATCAGCACCGGCTTGCCGGGGCCGGCCCACTCGATGCTCAGACGGCCACCCGGCAGGTCGATGGTCACCGGCGAGTCCATCCAGCCCTGGCTGATCGCCGCCACGGCCGCGGCGCAGGCGCCGGTACCGCAGGCCTGGGTCTCGCCGGCGCCACGCTCCCATACCCGCAGGTTGGCGCGGTGGCGGTCGACCACCTGGATGAAGCCGGCATTGACCCGCTGCGGGAAGCGCGGGTGATGCTCGATCTTCGGCCCCAGCTCATGGACCGGCGCACTGCGCACGTCGTCGACGCGCAGTACCGAATGCGGGTTGCCCATGGACACGGCGGCTATCTGGTGCACCTGGCCATCGACTTCCAGCGCGTAGCTGCTGGCCTGCTCGTCGGCAATGAACGGGATATCGGCCGGCACGAAGCGCGGCGGGCCCATGTCGACGCAGATCTGGCCGTCGTTGCGCACATCGAGCTCGATGATGCCGCCCTTGGTCTCGACGCGAATGCGCTTCTTGGCGGTCAGGCGCTTGTCCAGCACGAAGCGGGCGAAGCAGCGCGCGCCGTTGCCGCACTGCTCGACTTCGGAGCCGTCGGCATTGAAGATCCGGTAGCGGAAGTCCACTTCCGGATTGTTCGGCGCCTCGACGATCAGCAGCTGGTCGAAGCCGATACCGGTATTGCGATCGCCCCATTGCTTGGCGTGCTTGGGTTGGATGTGTGCGTGCTGGCTGACCAGGTCGAGGACCATGAAGTCGTTGCCCAGCCCGTGCATCTTGGTAAAACGCAGCAACATGGGTTCACTCCGGCAGCAGGCTTTCGCCGGCGAACAGTTCGGCAATGGTTTCACGGCGGCGCACTTCGAAGGCCTGGTCACCATCGACCAGCACTTCGGCGCAACGGCCACGGGTGTTGTAGTTGGAGCTCATGACGAAACCATAGGCGCCTGCGGAGCGGACGGCCAGGAGGTCGCCCTCGGCCAGGTCCATTACGCGGTCCTTGCCCAGGAAGTCGCCGGTCTCGCAGATCGGGCCGACCAGGTCGTAGGCGCGGCCTTCGCCGTCACGGGGCTTGACCGCGCTGACGTCCATCCAGGCCTGGTACAGGGCAGGACGGATCAGGTCGTTCATGGCCGCGTCAATGATGGCGAAGTCCTTGTGCTCGGTGTGCTTGAGGTATTCCACGCGGGTCAGCAGCACGCCGCCGTTGGCGACGATGTAACGGCCCGGCTCGAACACCAGGGCCAGGTCACGTTCGCCGACGCGCTCGCGAATGGCAGCGATGTAGTCGGCCAGCAGCGGTGGCTGTTCGTCGCGATAGCGCACGCCGACACCCCCACCGAGGTCCAGGTGGCGCAAGTGGATGCCGCACTCGGCCAGGCGATCGACCAGCACCAGCAGGCGGTCGAGGGCGTCGAGGAAGGGCTCGACGGTGGTCAGCTGCGAGCCGATGTGGCAGTCGACGCCGACCACATCCAGGTTGGGCAACTGCGCGGCGCGCACGTAGATCGCCTCGGCGTCGGCGATGGCGATGCCGAACTTGTTCTCTTTGAGGCCGGTGGAAATGTACGGATGGGTGCCGGCGTCGACGTCCGGATTCACACGTAGCGAAACCGGGGCCGTCTTGCCCATTTCGGCGGCAACGACCTGGAGGCGCTCGAGCTCGTCGGTGGACTCGACGTTGAAGCAGTGCACGCCCACTTCCAGGGCGCGGCGCATGTCTTCACGGGTCTTGCCGACCCCGGAGAACACCACGCGATCGGCGCGCCCGCCGGCAGCCAGGACGCGCTCCAGCTCACCGCCGGAAACGATGTCGAAGCCCGCGCCGAGGCGCGCCAGCAGGTTCAGCACGCCCAGGTTGGAGTTGGCCTTGACCGCGAAGCAGACCAGGTGCTCGACCCCTTGCAGGGCGTCGGTGTAGCTGCGGTACTGGGCCTCGATATGGGCGCGCGAGTACACATAGGTGGGCGTGCCGAAGCGTTCGGCGATCGCCGTCAGGGCCACCCCTTCCGCGAACAGCTCGCCGCCGCGGTAGTTGAATGCGTCCATGGGATTTCCTTACTGCGCGGGCGACTCTTCTGGCTGCTCTTGCGGCTGCACCAGCACCGGTTGCGGCTGGACAGGCTTGGCATGCTGGTGCGATTTGCGCGGGCCTTTGCCGTCCTTGCCGTCTTCAGGCAGGTACAGGGGGCCTTTCTGACCGCAGGCCGAAACGAGGCAGGCAACCGCGACCAGCGCCGCGAGGGAGGAAATCAGGCGTTTCATGGGTGAAATCCTTGGAAATATGCAGTATTGCGGCCGAGTATACCGAGCGCCCACCTGATTGCCTATGCAAGGGGCGCCCCCGCTCGGCGGGCGTGGGCGACCGAAGGACATGCGGCTTTTTCTTACAGCGATTAGCTTGTAGCTTGAGGCGTTCGCCCTTATCGTGCCCGGCTTGCGTGTGTACAGCCATTTTTCGAGGTCCCTGCAATGAGTTTGAGCGAAGCGCGTTTCCACGACCTGGTCGATGCGACCCAACAGGCCCTGGAAGACCTGTTCGATGAAAGCGGCATGGACCTGGACATGGAGAACTCCGCCGGCGTTCTCACCGTCAAGTTCGACAACGGCAGCCAGCTGATCTTCAGCCGCCAGGAGCCGCTGCGCCAGCTGTGGCTGGCGGACAAATCCGGTGGCTTCCACTTCGACTACGACGAAGAGAGCGGCAAGTGGGTCTGCGAGAAGAGCGAAGAGCTGCTGGGCGAGATGCTCGAGCGCATCGTCTGGGAGCGCGCCGGCGAGAAGCTGGACTTCGACGAGATCTGAGATGAGCGACCTGCCCCGGCCACCCAAGCCGCTCTACAGCAACGTGAGCCCGGCGGTGCCGTCACCTTGTATCAGCATATGTCGGCTGGATGAGCGCAAGGTCTGCACCGGCTGCCACCGCCACGTCGAGCATATCCGCGAGTGGCGCTCGGCCGATGACGAGCGGCGCCGGCAGATCTGTCGTGAGGCGCTGGCCCTGAAATCGCGGGCATCGGCATAGGCACAACGAAGGTGTGGGCTTGAGTATTTGCCCCGCTGTGGTAGTGTCAGGGTCTGCGTCGATGACGCCACAGCATTTCGCAAACCCCGCCCTTGGGCGGGGTTTTGCTTTATCTGCCTGTTGAAAATTGCCTGTTCAAAGGAGTCTGACTGGATCATGAGCACCAAGCCTTCCCTCATCCTCACCCGCTTGGACGTGCAGCGTCTCGAGCGCCTGCTCGACGACCTCGATGAAAGCACCCCGGGTGTGCTCGCCCTGCAGGACGAGCTGGACCGTGCCGAGAATGTGGTGGGTCACGAGGAAGTCCCGGCCGGCGTGGTGACCATGAACTCGCGCGTGCACTGCCGCGAGATCGCCAGTGGCAAGGACTATCACCTGACCCTGGTGTACCCGAAGGATGCCGGCCCTGAGGGTAATGTCTCGATCCTCGCGCCGATCGGCTGTGCCTTGCTGGGCCTGTCGGTGGGTGACCAGATCGACTGGCCGGCGCCGGGCGGCAAGACCCTCAAGCTGGAGCTGCTGGCGGTCGAGTACCAGCCGGAGGCGGCGGGGGATTTCGATCTCTGATGCTGCGTAAATGCCCTGTAGGAGCGGCCTTGTGCCGCGAAAGGGCTGCGAAGCGGCCCCACCTGCTGTGCCAGGTCATATAGTGCCGGGGCCGCTTCGCGGCCCTTTCGCGGCACGAGGCCGCTCCTACAGAGGGATCGGTGAAGGCAGAGAAAATCAGGGCTCCAGCCGCGCCTGCAGCTGTTCCAGCCCATCGTTGAGCGCCTGCTCCAGCTCGCGCTTGTAGCGCAGGTACAGGCTGGTGGACCCCTGCTCGTCTTCCAGCAGCTCGGACAGGTCGAGGTCGGTGATGTAGCAGCGGTAACGGCCGCTGCTGCGGCGCTGGCCCAGGATCTGCCGGGCGACCACGGCATACAGCTGGTCGCCGTGCTCCAGTTCGGAAAACTCCTGCTGGTCGCAGTAGAGCGTGACATGCACCTCGTCGCCGGTACCCGCCTGGAGGATCGCCTGGACCTCGTAGTGCGCCTGGCTCTGGCTGTCCAGCGGTGTCTGCCGCGGCTCCAGGCTGCGCGCCTTGCCAATGCCTGAAGGCAGCAGCTGGTAGTAAAGGATGTCCAGCGACGCCAGCGGCAGGCTGTCCAGGGGCAGTTGGGCATCGCGGCGCATCAGCATCGATTGCAGGAAACGTTGCAGCGGCAGCAGCAGGTGCTGCTCGTCCTGCAACGGCAACCGTTGTTGCCAAAGCGCGTTGTGCTCGTCGAGCACGTACAGGTCGGCCCAGCCTTCGAGCAGACGGTAGAACACCTGGATGCAGCCGGGGCGACCCTGGCCCAGGACCAGCGGCAGGTCGTGGTCCTGCAAGGCGTGGGCGTCCAGGTGCAGCGGGCTGTAGCGGATGCGCTCTTCGCCTAGGGCCGCCAGCACCGCATCATGGTCGGCGAGGCTGGCCAGGGTGACTTGCCCGGGCTGCAGGTCGAGGATGTGGGTGTGCTGGGCGACCTGCAGCAGGTAGCGGTGATTCAGGCCCTGGTCGAGCAGCAGCTGCACGGTGTCGAAGATGTCCTCGACCCGCTGGCTGATGGCCTGGGCGCGGTTGTGGCAGTAGCAGCGCACCCGTACCCGCGGGCGGTGGCTGCGCTGGCCCAGGCTGTTGAGGAAGTCGCGCAGGCAGCGCATCAGCGCATGCTCGCCGTCGTAGCGATGCACCAGCACCTCGTTCCAGCTGTTGAGGGTGATCTGGTCGAGGGTCAGTACAAGGTTCTCGCGCACCCCGGCGTAGCTCAGCGAGTCGGTGCGCTCGGTGGTCATCAGGATATTCAGGTCGCGGTGATGGCGCAGCGGATCGACCCCGACATTCACCAGCAGCAGGATCTCGTCGGCCACGCTCGGTTGCAGCAGGCGCACCTCGCTGACCGTCTCCAATGGCAGGGGGATGCTCTGCTGCAGGCTGCCGACAAGGTTGAACAGCTCGAACTCGCTGAGGTCGCTGGCGCCAGGGTGCAGGGCCAGGCGTGTGCCGCTGTCGATCACGCCATTGCGATGGGCCCAGGTGAGCAGCTCGAGCAGCTCGCGGCAGCGCTTGATCGGGCTGAAGTGTTCCCACTCGTGCACGCCCAGGTTGCCGTTGTACAGGCCCCAGTGATGGGTGCCCGGTTCCTTGCGGTTGGGCGAGTGCACCAGGGTGAGAGTGTCTTCGGCCAGGTCCGGGGCGATGCCCGGGTTGATCACCTCGATCTTGCCGGCCCGACGCTCGAAGGCGGCGTACAGGCGCCGGCCGAGGACGTTGAGGTCGCGTTGGTCGGCTCGGCTGTTGGCGTTCTGCAGGCGGGCGAACTGGGTCAGGAAGCGGTAGCTGTGGTTCAGCTCGGCCACCAGCTCACGGCGCTCGACCGCCACCTGGCGCACTTTCCACTGGCTGCGGCTGTCGAGCAGCGCCAGCTGGCGCTCGTCCCAGCCCCATTCCTCGGTCAGGCGCCCGAGCAGCTGGCGCTGCCAGCCGCCGCTGCGGGTGCGGCCCAGGTCGCTGAGCTTCTTGTTCACCTTCAGGTACAGGCTGCGCCGCGCCAGCTCCAGGCGTGCCGATTCGCCGCGCTGGCGCAGGTAGCGTTCGATGCGCCGGTAGACCATGACGTAGGGGTCGAGCTCGTCCAGGTCCAGCTGGTTGGCGAACACGGCCTGCTTGTAGTCCAGGCTCAGGCAGCGCACCTGCGGGTGCTCGCTGGCGTAGGCCTCGGTGAGCAGCAGCTTGAGCAGCGACTTGTAGGGCGAGTCGATGCCCTTGAACAGCTGCCATAGCCCGGCGCCGACGAACTCGCCCGACGGGATGTGCGCCAGGTGGCCAAGGTCGAGATCGTCCTGGGCGCGGATGAAGCGCTTGGACAGCAGGGTCTGGGTGTAGTCGCGGTAGTTGTGCTCCTGGTAGACCGGCACCAGCCACCACAGCGGCGTGCGTCCGGCCAGCCAGATGGCGGTGCGGTAGAACTCGTCGAGCAGCAGGTAATGCTGGGTGGTGCCGCAGTCGTCGGAGCTGAGCTGGCTGTCACGCTCGCCCTGGACGAAGCCGCGAGGCTCGATCAGGAACAGGTGCGCCTCGGCGCCCTGGCTGGCGGCCCAGGCCTCGAGCAGCTGGCATTTGCGCCGCAGGTCGGCCAGGGCCTGCTCGTCCAGGTCGGGTGCATGGCAGACCCACAGGTCCATGTCGCTCTGTTCGGCCTGGGCCAGGGTGCCCAGGCTGCCCATCAGGAACAGGCCGTGGATCGGTTGCGGCGGCTTGCCGTGGCGCGGCTTGTAGGTGAACGAGCGGGTCAGGCGCTGGGCCTCGGCCAGCAGGTCGCTGTCGGGTTCGAAGCCGGACACGCCAGCGGGGGTGGTGCCCGAGACATAACCCGGCAGCAGCGGGTGATTAACGTGAAAGAACAGCGGCAACAGGGTGAGGACCTGCTGCTGGCGCGTGGACAGCCCCTCCATGGCCCGTGCCAGGCGGCCCTGGTTGATCTTCAGGAAACGCGCGCGCAGCTTGGACAGCTCCTTGCGGTCGATGCCTTGGTCGAGATCGGGGCGGATTTCATGGGGGTGGTTCATTGCGCACTCAGGCAGGCAGGGGGAGCACTGGCGAGTTTAGCCTGAGTGGGGCGGTCGGATAAGGGGTTGGTGGCTTTTTGACGTCAGTTTTACAGCGATCCTCTAGGGCTCATCGCGGGGCAAGCCCGCTCCCACGGGGGCGGGCTTGGTGAACTCAGGCAGGCTGCGGAGTTTTAAGCACCCTGAGGAGTAACTGCATACTTTCGGCGGCATCAGTGCCCAGGCTGGTGAGGTAGCCGCCGTCGGGTTGGTCAGTAAGACCTTTGTCGTGCAGGCGCTTGGCTGCGGCGACCAATGCCGGGGAGGCGTCGCTACAAACCTTGATGCCTTCCTGGTGACTGTCCAGGTTGAACTGGGCAAGCACTTCCAGTTCGGCGATCAGTTCGGGGTTGAAGGGCATGGGCTACTCCTGACTTCGAGACAAGGATGGAAGTCAGGAGTGTAGTCAGGTTTATTCGATGTCGCCTTGATCCGCCTCAGGTGGCAGCTCCGGCAGGGCGCGCAGGGCGGTTTCGTACCATTCGGTGTTGAACGGGCGGTCTTCGTCGAGCATGGCGTCGATTTCGATGGCCAGCACGTGGGCCATGAGGTTGAGGATGTCCTCGCGCTCGTAGCCGACCAGGCTCAGTTTGTTGAACGTGGCCTTGGCCGCCGGCGGCTCGCCGCTTTCGATCTGGTTCTCGATGGCCTGGGTCAGTGTCGCCTCGGCGAAGTCTTCGTCGTCATTGTCGATGTCGGTGGGCTCGCTCATGGCGTTACTCCTGTGGTGGGATGCACAGTGTGCCACGCCCGTGCCGGCAATGCCCGGTCATCGACGCCGGGCATGACGCTGGCCAAGGGTGGGGAAGGGGGCTATAAAAGCCGGGCCAACCCCATACGGCCTTGGAGGCTGTCTCAATGCTCAAGCTTCATGGATTCGCGGTCAGCAACTACTACAACATGGTCAAGCTGGCTTTGCTGGAGAAAGGCGTGCCCTTCGAAGAGGTACCATTCTTCGGCGGCCAGGCCCCCGAGGCCCTGGCCAAAAGCCCGCGTGGCAAGGTACCGGCGCTGCAGACCGAGCACGGTTTTCTCAGCGAGACCGGGGTGATCCTCGATTACCTCGAACAGACCCAGCCGGGCAAGGCGCTGCTGCCGGCCGATGCCTTCGGCCAGGCCAAGGTCCGCGAGCTGCTGCGGGAGATCGAGCTGTATATCGAATTGCCGGCGCGTACCTGCTACGCCGAGGCGTTCTTCGGCGCGGCGGTGGAGCCGCTGATCAAGGAGCGGGCGCGGGCGGACCTGCTGGCAGGCTTCGCCACCCTCAAGCGCAATGGACGGTTCCAGCCATACGTGGCCGGGGAGCAGTTGACCATCGCCGACCTGATGTTCTGCTTCTCGGTCGACCTGGCCTGCGCGGTGGGCAAGAAGGTGCTGAACGTCGACTTCCTGGCGGATTTCCCGCAGGCGACGGCGTTGCTGGAGAAACTGCGTGAGAACCCGCACATGGCGCGGATCGTGGCGGACAAGGAGGCGGCGATGCCGGCGTTCCTCGAAATGATCAAGAGCAAGCGCTGAGGCCACAAACGATCGCGGGGCAAGTCGCATCGGCGCACCGCCGCTCCCACGAGCCTGAGCGAGGCTGGTGGGAGCGGCGGTGCGCCGATGCGACTTGCCCCGCGATTGTGGTTTAGCGCGAAGCCAGCAGGGCCTTGCCGCGAACCACTGCCGCGCGCACCTGGGCCGGCGCGGTGCCGCCGATGTGGTTGCGGGCGTTGACCGAACCTTCCAGGGTCAGCACGGCGAACACGTCCTGCTCGATCTGGTCGCTGAACTGGCGCAGCTCGTCCAGGCTCATCTCGGCCAGGTCCTTGCCGGTATCGACGCCGTACTTCACGGCGTGGCCGACGATCTCGTGGCAGTCACGGAACGGCAGGCCGCGGCGCACCAGGTAGTCGGCCAGGTCCGTGGCGGTGGAGAAACCGCGCAGGGCCGCTTCGCGCATGATCGCGTGCTTGGGCTTGATCGCCGGGATCATGTCGGCGAAGGCGCGCAGCGAGTCGCGCAGGGTGTCGGCGGCGTCGAACAGCGGCTCCTTATCTTCCTGGTTGTCCTTGTTGTAGGCCAGCGGCTGGCCTTTCATCAGGGTCAGCAGGCCGGTCAGGGCGCCGAACACGCGGCCGCTTTTGCCGCGCACCAGCTCCGGCACGTCCGGGTTCTTCTTCTGCGGCATGATCGAGCTGCCGGTGCAGAAGCGATCGGGCAGGTCGATGAACTGGAACTGGGCGCTGGTCCACAGCACCAGCTCTTCGGAGAAGCGCGACAGGTGCATCATCGCGATGCTCGCCGCCGAGCAGAATTCGATGGCGAAGTCGCGGTCCGAGACGCTGTCCAGCGAGTTGCCGCCCACGGCTTCGAAGCCCAGCAGCTTGCAGGTCAGTTCGCGGTCGATCGGGTAGGTGGTGCCGGCCAGCGCGGCGCTGCCCAGGGGCATGCGGTTGGCGCGCTTGCGGCAATCCACCAGGCGCTCGTAGTCGCGGCTGAGCATCTCGAACCAGGCCAGCAGGTGGTGGCCGAAAGTCACCGGCTGCGCGGTCTGCAGGTGGGTGAAGCCGGGCATGATGGTCTCGGCCTCGCGTTCGGCCTGCTCCAGCAGGCCCTGCTGCAGGCGGGTGATCTCGGCCAGGATCAGGTCGATCTCGTCGCGCAGCCACAGGCGGATGTCGGTGGCCACCTGGTCGTTGCGGCTGCGGCCGGTGTGCAGCTTCTTGCCGGTGATGCCAATGCGGTCGGTCAGGCGCGCTTCGATGTTCATGTGCACGTCTTCGAGGTCGACGCGCCAGTCGAAGGTGCCGGCCTCGATTTCGCCCTGGATGGTCTTCAGGCCATCGATGATGGTGTCGCGCTCGGCATCGCTGAGGACGCCGACCTGCGCCAGCATGGTGGCGTGGGCGATCGAACCCATGATGTCGTGGCGGTACAGGCGCTTGTCGAAATCGACCGAGGCGGTGAAGCGGGCGACGAAGGCGTCGACGGGCTCACTGAAGCGGCCGCCCCAGGACTGATTGGTCTTGTCGGTGCTCATGGATTCACTCGTTGAAGGCGTGAACGGAAAAAGTGTCGCGATCATAACAGGGTTGCGCGCGCCGCCGCAGGGCGCTGGTCGCGAGAATCGTTCGGTTACAAGGGGGTGCGGCATATTCAACGATTGAACGGCAGTGTTCCACGGAGCGTCTACAGTTGGACAAAGGACTGGCGGTGAATCTGCCAGACCAGTGAATCTTTGGCCTTCGCACCGGTCTGTAGCGTGACCGCGTTTCGGTCGCCCCACACTTGTCTACGCTATACCCGTGCGAGACTCACTCAGGAATCCAGCGCAATTATGAATGTCCTGATCGTTGATGATGAACCCCTGGGCCGCGAGCGCCTGAGCCGGCTGCTTGGCGAGCTGGAGGGTTACACCGTGATGGAGCCCAGCGCCACCAACGGCGAGGAGGCCCTGACCCTGATCGAAAGCCTCAAGCCCGATGTGGTGCTGCTGGATATCGGCATGCCGGGCCTCGATGGCCTTCAGGTCGCCGCCCGGCTGTGCGAGCGCGAGTCGCCGCCGGCGGTGGTGTTCTGCACCGGCGACGATGAATACGGCAGCGAAGCCTTCAGGGACAGCACCCTGAGCCATGTCGAGAAGCCCATCCAGCCCCAGGCCCTGCGCGACGCCCTGCGCCGGGCGGAAAAACCCAATCGTGCCCAGCTGGCGGCGCTGACCCGCCCAGCCGGCGACGCCGGTGGCGGCCCGCGCAGCCATATCAGTGCCCGTACCCGCAAAGGCATCGAGTTGATCCCCATTCCCCAGGTCATCTACTTCATCGCCGACCACAAGTACGTCACCCTACGCCATGAAGCGGGCGAGGTACTGCTCGATGAACCGCTCAAGGCCCTGGAGGACGAGTTTGGCGAGCGCTTCGTGCGCATCCACCGCAACGCGCTGGTTGCCCGTGAGCGCATCGAACGCCTGCAGCGCACGCCGCTGGGGCATTTCCAGCTCTATCTCAAGGGCCTGGATGGCGACGCCCTGACCGTCAGCCGCCGCCATGTGGCGGGGGTGCGCAAGATGATGCAGTCCTTGCACTGAATACCTGTTGGCAGCGTGGGAGCGGGCTTGCCCCGCGATAGCAGCGCAAGGTCCGCCATCGCAATCGCGGGCCAAGCCCGCTCCCACGCAAATCACGACCAGTATCGACCGCGCAGGGAGCGTGTTTGCTGATCTGAATCTGCGGGAACAGCCGGAGGAGCTGTTATCATCGACCGCATTTCTCTGGATCGGTGCGTTTCATGTCCACTCGCGAAATCCGCATTGCCACCCGTAAAAGTGC
Organism: Pseudomonas sp. NMI760_13; assembly: GCF_021283245.1. Taxonomy (NCBI): domain Bacteria; kingdom Pseudomonadati; phylum Pseudomonadota; class Gammaproteobacteria; order Pseudomonadales; family Pseudomonadaceae; genus Pseudomonas; species Pseudomonas sp. NMI760_13. The sequence continues at coordinate 28,298 of NZ_JAJSRC010000002.1, forward strand.
CTTGGCCCTGTGGCAGGCCGAATACGTCAAAGCCCGCCTGGAACAGGCGCATCCCGGTCTGCTGGTGACCCTGGTGCCAATGGTCAGCCGCGGCGACAAGCTGCTCGACGCACCGCTGGCGAAGATCGGCGGCAAGGGCCTGTTCGTCAAGGAACTGGAAACCGCCCTGCTCGACAACGAGGCCGATATCGCCGTGCACTCGATGAAGGACGTCCCCATGGACTTCCCCGAGGGCCTGGGCCTGTACTGCATCTGCGAGCGTGAAGACCCGCGCGACGCCTTCGTTTCCAACAACTTCGCCAGTCTTGAGGCCTTGCCGGCCGGCAGCATCGTCGGCACTTCCAGCCTGCGCCGCCAGGCCCAGTTGCTGGCGCGCCGGCCCGACCTCGAAATCCGCTTCCTGCGCGGCAACGTCAACACCCGCCTGGCTAAGCTCGATGCCGGCGAGTACGACGCCATCATCCTCGCCGCCGCCGGCCTGATCCGCCTCGGCTTCGAGGACCGCATCACTGCCTCCATCAGCGTCGATGACAGCCTGCCGGCGGGCGGCCAGGGCGCGGTGGGCATCGAATGCCGCAGCGCCGACGCCGAGATTCATGCCTTGCTGGCGCCGTTGCACCATGCCGACACCGCCGACCGGGTGGTGGCCGAGCGTGCCCTGAACAAGCGCCTCAATGGCGGCTGCCAGGTGCCGATCGCCTGCTACGCGGTGCTCGAAGGCGAGCAGCTGTGGCTGCGCGGCCTGGTCGGGCAGCCCTCCGGCGGCATCTTGCTGGTGGCCGAGGCCCGGGCGCCGCGTGCCGATGCCGAGCGCCTGGGCGTGCAGGTCGCCGAAGACCTGCTCGGGCAGGGCGCCGAGGCGATCCTCAAGGAAGTCTACGGCGAGGCCGGCCACCCGTGAGCCCCTGGCGCCTGCTGCTGACCCGGCCTGAAGAGGACTGTGCGGCGCTGGCGCAGACCCTGGCCGACGCGGGCATCGCCAGCGCCAGCCTGCCGTTGCTGGTGATCGAGGCGATTGCTCCAGGCCCTGAGCAGGTGCAGCGCCTGCGGGCGATCGGCGAGGCCCGGGCCATCATCGTGGTCAGCAAGCCGGCGGCCCGCCTGCTGTTGGAGCAGCTCGCCGAGGCAGGGGTGACGCCGCCGTCCGCCGGTTGGTTCACGGTGGGCGAGGCGACGGCGCGGATCCTTCAGGAGCACCGGTTGCAGGTGGCCTTTCCGGCGGCCGGCGATGACAGCGAAGCCTTGCTCGCACTGCCCGCCCTGCGCGAGGCTATGGCCGTGCCGGCACCCCGCGTCCTTATCGTTCGCGGTGTCGGAGGTCGTGAACTGCTGGCCGAGCGTCTTGCCGAGCAAGGTGCTAGTGTCGATTATCTGGAATTGTATCGCCGCTGCCTGCCGCACTACCCCGCCACGACCCTCGCCCAGCGCATCGATGGGGAACGCCTCAATGGCCTGGTGGTCAGCAGTGGGCAGGGTCTGGAACACTTGCATCGATTGGCAGGTGCGGATTGGCCGCGGTTTTCCCGCTTGCCGCTGTTCGTGCCCAGCCCCCGGGTGGCCGAGCAGGCCCGTGCACTCGGGGCAAAAGACATTGTGGATTGCCGTGGCGCCAGCGCCGCGGCCTTGCTGGCAGCCGTGCAGCGAAGCGCTGCGCCTGCCTCTTAAGGCGCTAAGCTAGAGAGCGATGCGCCACCATGCAAAGGATGGATACGTGAGCGAAACTGTCTTGTCCAACACCGAACAGCCCTCGGCGCCAGAAGCGTCGCAATCCGTCACCGCCAAACCCGCCCGACGCTCCGGCAACGGCTTGGCGCTACTGGCCCTGCTGCTGGGCGCCGCCGGCGTCGCGGTTGGCGGCTGGGGCGCCTGGCAGGTCCGCCAGCTGCAAGGCAGCGAGCATGACCAGGGCGAACACCTGCAAGCGCTCAATCAGCGCGCCGACGCGCTGCAGCAGCGTGAGCAGCAGCTCAGTGCGCAGCTGGGCAGCCTGCCGGCGGCCAGTGAGCTGGAAGACCGCCGGCGCCTGGTGGCGCAACTGCAGGGCGACCAGCAACGCCTGAGCCAGCGCCTGGAGACCGTGCTCGGGGAGAGCCGCAAGGAGTGGCGCCTGGCCGAGGCCGAGCACCTGCTGCGCCTGGCCACCCTGCGCCTGTCGGCGTTGCAGGACATCACCAGCGCCAAGGCGCTGGTCGAAGGTGCCGATGAGATCCTTCGCGAGCAGAGCGATCCCGGCGCCTTCGCCGCCCGCGAACAGTTGGCCCGCAGCCTGGCGACGCTATCCGGCACCGAGCAGCCGGATCGCACCGGGCTGTTCCTCAAGCTCGCCGCGCAACGCGAGCTGGTGCAGCAGCTCAGTGCCCAGTCGCCGGAATTCGACAGCAAGGCTGACGCCATGGGCGCGCTGACCGCCGATGGCGATGGCGCCAGCCGCTGGTCGCAGTGGTGGGCCGAGATCTCCAAGTACTTCCAGATCGAGTTCAATGCCGACGACAACGTGCGCCCGTTGCTGTCCGGGCAGTCGCTCAACCAGCTGCGCCTGGCCCTGAGCCTGACCATCGAGCAGGCGCAGTGGGCGGCGCTCAACGGCGAGGCCAAGGTCTATGCCCAGGCCCTGGACGATGCGCGCAGCGTGTTACTGGCCAACTTCAACCCGGACAACCCGCAAAGCAAGGCGATGCTCGACAACCTCAACCAGCTGGCCGAACAGCCGGTGTCGGTGGTCACGCCTGACCTGAGCGAGAGCCTGGCCGCAGTGCAGGCCTATATCCAGCGTCGCCACCTGCCGGCTGCCGCCGAAGGGGCCAAGCCATGAAGCGTGTCTACCTGCTGGCGGTATTGGCGATTGTCGTCGCCGCGGCGCTGGGCATCGCGATCGCCAAGCACAGTGGCTACGTACTGATCGCCTACGGCAGCTTCCGCTACCAGTCGGGACTGTGGGCGGCGCTCGGCGCGTTGGTCGGTATCATCCTGCTGCTGTTGCTGGTGCGTTACCTGGTCGGGCTGGTGCTGACTTCGTCTGGGGTGGTCAACCCGTGGTCGCGACGCAACCGCAGCCGCCGCACCCGTATCGCTGTCGAGCAAGGCCAGCTGGACCTGGCCGAGGGGCGCTGGGCCAGTGCCCAGCGGCACTTGCAGCGTGCTGCCGAGTCCGATCGCCAGCCGCTGCTCTACTACCTCGGCGCCGCGCGTGCCGCCAACGAACAGGGACGGGTCGAGGAACGCGACAATCTGCTCGAACGCGCCCTGGAACGCCAGCCCCAGGCCGAGCTCGCCGTTGCCCTGACCCATGCCCAATTGCAGATGGACCGGGGCGAGAGCGAGGGTGCCCTGGAGGCCCTGCAGGCGATGCAGGAGCGTCATCCGCACAACGCCCAGGTGCTGCGCCTGTTGCAGCGCCTGCATCTGGAGAGGGGCGACTGGCCGGCGTTGATCCGCCTGCTGCCGGACCTGCGCAAGCACAAGGTGTTGCCTGCGGCGGAACTGGCTGACCTGGAGCAGCGCGCCTGGGGTCAGAACCTGGGCCTCGCTGCGGCCCGTGGCGAGGATCCGCAGACGGCACGCCAGGCGCTCGAGCGCGCCTGGCAGCAGCTGACCAATGCCCAGCGCCAGGAACCGCAACTGGTGTCGGCCTACGCCGAGCAACTGCGTCAGGTCGGTGCCCAGGGCGAGGCCGAACAGGTGCTTCGCGGCGCGCTCAAGCGCGGCTACGAAAGCCATCTGGCGCGCCTTTACGGGCTGGTGCGCGGCGACGATCCGGCGCGCCAGCTGCAGACGGCCGAAGGCTGGCTGAAGGAGCATCCGCAGGATCCTAGCCTGCTGCTCACCCTCGGCCGGCTGAGCCTGCAGAACCGCTTGTGGGGCAAGGCGCGGGACTATCTGGAAAGCAGTCTGCGCCTGGAGCGTAATCCGGAAACCTGCGCCGAGTTGGCACGCTTGCTGGCCGGTCTCGGCGAGACCGAGCGCAGCAATCAGCTGTTCCAGGAGGGCCTGGGGCTGCTGGATGAGCGCCTGCTGGCGTTGCCGCTGCCGGAGGGGGTTCGGGCCTGAGACCCAACCCTTTCAAGGTGTTGAGAAGGGGCGTTCGACTTGGACTCGCCGGGGTCGCTTTGCGACCCTTTCGCGGCACAAGGCCGCTCCTACAGGTGATCGCGCAATCCTGTAGGAGCGGCCTTGTGCCGCGAATGGGCTGCAAAGCAGCCCCGGCAATATTGAATTGAAGCGGCCATATCCGAAAAAGCGCAAAGACCTTGAAAGGGATGGACCTGTCGCGCATCGCGGGCATACCTGCTTGTGCCGGTGCGATGTTTTGCCAGCGGCGCGTTGCATTATCTGATGAGCGATGACTCAAGACGCCCTCTGCGTAGAGGGCGTCGAATCGTCCTTCGTCCGCGTCGGAATATTCCCACGTTCCGCGAAAATGATTCCCTAGCCATTCAGCGACTTGTCTGCACTGTAGCGCCTTGATACAAAGCGCCCCTTTCCTCTACCGTTTCACACCACTTCCTTCATTTTCGGATCACTTCTGCCCATGTCGCTGGCCTGCTTGCGCAGCTCGTTCCTTCCCGCCTTCCTGGCCGCCGTGGCGGTGCTGGTCGCATCGTTTCGTCTCGAAAACGTGGTCGGCCTGGACCCCTGCGCGTTGTGTTTCAGCCAGCGCCTGATGCTGGGCTGTTTTGCGCTGGCCTGCCTGGTTGCCATGTTCCACGCTGGCGGCCGCCGCTGGCCTGCCTGGCTGGCGCTGCTGTTCGCGTTGGCTGGCGCCTTGCTGGCCGGGCGGCATGTCTGGCTGCAGGCCGAGCCGCTGCCCGCCAGTGGTTGCCACCTGCCCCTGGCGCATGTGGTCGAACGCCCGTGGAGCGAGATCCTGCAGGCATTCCTGCTGGGCAGCCCGGACTGCGTGTCGGTCAACTGGAGCTTCCTCGACCTGACCCTGCCGGAATGGAGCCTGCTGGCGTTCCTGTTGCTGGCGGCGGTGCCGTTGTCGTGGCTGGTGCTGTATCGATTGCGCCAGGACGCGGCGGGTTGATCCACGGCAATGCACCTGGGATTGCGCGACCAGCGGTGGCCGACGGCGGGATTAAACGCTTGTATGAACTTAGTCTGCTGCGTACCTTGAAGGGCAGGTCGCACGGGAATAATCTCCCAGCACGCTTACCGAAAATACAACTGCTCGATGCCGTTTGCTGACGTCACCTTTGTGCCACGGTGTTGTGTCGCGAGGTGCAGCGGCATCTACCCAGAAGGGAAGAGATCGCCATGCTCGATAGTTGCCAGAACGCCCAGGAACGCTGGGGCGGTGTTCACAAGCTGATCGATCGTTGGCTGGAGGAGCGCCAGGAGTTGGTGCATGCCTTCCGCGCCTTGCGCGATGCCAAGCCGGCCTTTGCCGACAAGGACAAGAACCGCGATTTTTGCGCGCTCCTGGTCGACTATGTCTCGGCCTGGCACTTCGAAGTCAGCGAGCAGCTGGTCAGCGAAGCCAAGGCCTTTGGCGATACCAAGGCCCTGGAGCTTGCCACACAGATCAACCCGCGTATCGATGACAGCACCCAGATCGCGCTGGCTTTCAATGACCATTGCGAGAAGGGCGAGTGCACCGACCCCGAGCGCTTCGCGGACAAGCTGGGCAAGCTGGGTGGCCTGTTGCGAGAACGCTTCGAGCTGGAGGACTGCCTCATCGAAGTGCTGCATACCGCGCACAAGGAAGAGGACGCGCTGCAGGCCTGATTCAGTTGGCCACGTCCAGCAGTTCGATCTCGAACACCAATGGGGTATAGGGTGCGATCAGGTCACCCGCACCGTCGGCGCCATAAGCTTGCGCCGACGGGATCACCAGGCGCCATTTCGCCCCCGCCTTCATCCGTGGCAGTGCCACCTGCCAGCCCTCGATCACCGAGTCCAGCTTGAACCATTGCGGTTGCAGGTTCTGGTCGAACACCGTGCCATCCGGCAGTTTCCCCACATAGCGCACCTGCACGCGACCGCTGGCCTTGGGTTGCGCGCCGCTGCCGTTGGCCAGTTCGCTGTAGAGGATGCCCTCGGGCAGCTCGCGTACCCCGGCCTTGGCCCGCTCGCCGGCAATGAAGCGTTTCTCCGCTTCCACCAGCTTGTCCACCTGGGCCTGTTCGGCGGCGGCGTTGGCTTGCGTCTCGTGCTGCTCGAGGATGGCCTGCATGCGTGACTTGGCAATGCGTGGCGGCTGGCCCTGGTAGGCCTGGCGCAGGCCTTCGACCAGGGCGTCGAGCTGCAGGCCGGGGACTTCCTGGCGCAGGCGCTCGCCCAGGCTGGCACCAAGGCTGTAGGCCAGGTCGCTGTCGTTGGCGGGGGCGGTTTCGGCATTGGCCAGGGAGAGCGGCATCACCAGGCACAGGCCCAGAATCAGATAACGAGGCATGGACGGTTCCTGCGGTAAAGAGCGCAAAGTATGCCAGCGTTGTTGGGCGAAGATGTGTAAATATCGGCAGTGCACTAATGGGCAACTACACTTGTTTCCAGCTGCAAGACAACAACTTTGCCCAGGCATGCAACGCGGCGCTACTGAGACTGTCAACATGCCCTAGCGGCGGTAGCAGCAGAAGCATAGTATGAGCCGCACTCTCGTCAGCCAGGAGGTAAACCATGTCGGCCAAGAAGAAAGCAGTCAGTACGCCGTTGCACCTGCTCCAGCAACTTTCGGGTAGCTTGCTCGAACATTTGGAAGATGCCTGCTCCCAAGCGCTGGCGGATGCCGAGAAACTGTTGGCCAAGTTGGAAAAACAACGTGGCAAGGCCCAGGAGAAACTGCATAACGCTCGCCTGAAGTTGCAGGACGCCGCCAAGGCCGGTAAAGCCAAGGCTCAGGGCAAGGCGCAAAAAGCCGCGGGTGAACTTGAACACTTGCTCGATTCGCTCAAGGATCGCCAGGCCCAGACCCGAACTTACATCCAGCAACTCAAGCGTGATGCCCAGGAAAGCCTGAAACTGGCCCAGGGTGTTGGCAAAGTGCGTGAGGCGGCCGCCAAGGCCCTGGACTCGCGTACTGCGGCACCGAAAGCGGCCGCGAAACCTGCTGCCAAACCAGCGGCCAAGCCTGCTGCGGCCAAGGCCCCGGCGAGGACTGCAGCCGCGAAACCTGCCGCCAAGCCAGCGGCCAAACCGGCTGCTGCCAAGGCTCCCGCGAAGACCGCTGCAGCGAAACCTGCCGCCAAGCCAGCGGCCAAGCCTGCTGCTGCCAAGGCACCGGCGAAGACCGCCGCCGCGAAACCTGCGGCCAAGCCAGCGGCCAAGCCTGCTGCCGCCAAGGCACCGGCGAAGACCGCCGCCGCGAAACCTGCCGCCAAGCCAGCGGCCAAGCCTGCTACTGCCAAGGCCCCGGCGAAGACCGCCGCCGCGAAACCTGCTGCCAAGCCAGCGGCCAAACCAGCTGCTGCCAAGGCACCGGCAAAGACCGCTGCAGCGAAACCAGCAGCCAAACCAGCGGCCAAGCCTGCTGCCGCCAAGGCCCCGGCCAAGCCAGTAGCGGCCAAACCTGCAGCCAAACCTGCAGCCAAGCCAGCAGCCAAACCGGCCGCTGCCAAAGCTCCGGCCAAGTCTGTAGCCAGCAAGCCAGCCGAAAGCAAGCCAGCCACACCGACCGCCAGCGCCACCCCGACGCCTGCGACCAGCGCGGCCACGCCTGCGGCAACCGCCACACCGGCTCAGTCGCCGACTTCGGCGTCCTGAAGCTCACGGGCCGCGGCGCGCAGCTGATGCAGTGCGTCGTGGTCCCGGGTCTGGTCCGGCGCCAGCCGGGTCAGCCAGTCCTGCGCGGCGCCCGCTTGCGCAGGCCACTCGTGCGCCAACGCCTCCAGACGCTCCAGCAAGGTGCGTTCAGCCTGCAACTCCAGCGCCTTCACCTGCTCACGCATCACGCTCAGTTGCGGGTCGGCCAGCGCCTGCTCGCGCCATTGCCGGCGTAGCGCTCGCAGCGGCGTCACCACATCGCGTTGCCAGGGGCCGGCCAGGGCCTGCAGGGCGGCGATCCGCTGTTCATCGGCGGCCACGCCGCGGGCCTGCAGCCAGGTGCCGCAGAGCAGCAGGCAGACATCGCCGCCCAGTTCCTGGAGGGCCAGGCTGGCAGCCTCGACGCCTGGCCGGGCATACAAGGCCAGGGCGTGATTCCACAGGTCGGTGTGCATGGTTTCACTCGCGCCAGTGATCGGCGAAGCTGGTAGACTCCGCGACCATCATGATCAGACTATCGAACCTCACTTTACAGCGTGGTCCCCAGCGCCTGCTAGAAGGCGCCGAGATGACCCTGCACACCGGTCACAAGGCCGGCCTGATCGGCGCCAACGGCGCCGGCAAATCCAGCCTGTTCGCCCTGCTGCGCGGTGAGCTGTCGCCCGATGCCGGCGATTGCCTGCTGCCCGGCGACTGGCGCATTGCCCACATGCGCCAGGAGGTCGACACCCTCGACCGCATCGCCGTGGACTATGTGCTCGACGGTGATGCCCGCCTGCGCAAGGTCCAGGCGGATCTCGCGGCCGCCGAGCAGGCCCACGACGGCACCGCCCTGGCGCGCCTGCACAGTGAGCTGGACAGCGCCGACGGCTACACCGCCGATGCCCGTGCGCGCAAGCTGCTGGCCGGCCTGGGCTTCAGCAACGAGCAGATGGACCGCCGCGTCGGCGACTTCTCCGGTGGCTGGCGGATGCGCCTGAACCTGGCCCAGGCACTGATGTGCCCGTCCGACCTGCTGCTGCTCGACGAGCCCACCAACCACCTGGACCTCGATGCCATCCTCTGGCTGGAGGAGTGGCTCAAGGGCTACCCGGGCACGCTGCTGCTGATCTCCCACGACCGCGACTTCCTCGATGCCGTGGTCGACCATGTGCTGCATGTCGAACAGCGCAAGCTCAATCTCTACAAGGGCGGCTACAGCGCCTTCGAGCGCACCCGCGCCGAACGCCTGGCGCAACAGCAGCAGGCCTACGAGAAGCAGCAGGCGCAGCGCGCGCACATGGAAAAGTACATCGCCCGTTTCAAGGCCCAGGCCACCAAGGCCCGCCAGGCGCAGAGCCGGATCAAGGCCCTGGAGCGCATGGAGGAGTTGTCGGCGGCCCACGTCGACTCGCCGTTCGACTTCGTGTTCCGCGAGTCGGAGAAGATCTCCAGCCCCTTGCTCGACCTGTCCGAAGGCCGCCTGGGCTATGGCGACAAGGCCATCCTCGAGAAGGTCAAGCTGCAACTGGCGCCGGGTGCGCGCATCGGTCTGCTTGGCCCCAACGGCGCGGGCAAGTCGACCCTGATCAAGAACCTCGCCGGCGAGCTGCAGCCGTTGTCCGGGCGCCTGGTGCGCGGCGAGAACCTCGCCGTCGGTTACTTCGCCCAGCACCAGCTCGACTCGCTGGACGACAAGGCCAGCCCGCTGCTGCACCTGCAGCGCATCGCCCCGGGTGAGCGCGAGCAGACCCTGCGCGACTTCCTCGGCGGCTTCGACTTCCACGGCAACCGTGTCGATGAGCCTGTGGTGAATTTCTCCGGTGGCGAAAAGGCCCGCCTGGCCCTGGCGCTGATCGCCTGGGAGCGGCCGAACCTGCTGCTGCTCGACGAACCGACCAACCACCTCGACCTTGAGATGCGCCTGGCGCTGACCATGGCCCTGCAGGAGTTCGCCGGTGCCGTGGTGGTGGTGTCCCACGACCGTCACCTGCTCAAGAGCACCACCAACGACTTCCTGCTGGTGGCCGATGGCAAGGTCGACACCTTCGATGGCGACCTGGACGACTACAGCCGCTGGCTGGTGGAGTTCCGCCAGCGTAACGCGCCGGCCAGCTCTGCTCCGGTAAACCCGGACAAGACCGACAAGAAGGCCCAGCGCCAGGCTGCCGCGGCCTTGCGCCAGCAGTTGGCGCCGCACAAGAAGGCGGCCGACAAGCTGGAGACCGAACTCAACCAGGTGCACCAGCAACTGGCCGAGATCGAAACGGCGTTGGGCGACAGCGGCCTGTACGAAGCCTCGCGCAAGGATGAACTGCGCGACTTGCTGGCTCGCCAGACCAAGCTCAAGCAACGCGAAGGCGAGCTTGAGGAAGCCTGGATGGAAGCCCTGGAAACGCTGGAAAGCATGCAGGCCGAGCTCGAGGCGCTGTCCTGATGGAGGAGCTGCGCTCGCTGCTGCCAGGACAGTGGATGGACACCTTCTGGCTGGGGCTGCAGATCCTGCTGATCCTGATTGCCGCCTTCATCCTGCAACGCATGGTTGCCCGTGGGTTGCGTAGCCTGGGCGAGCGCTACCCGTTGCCGCACGAACTGATGGTGCCGGTGCGCGGCGCCCTGCGCTGGCTGATCATGGGCAGCGCGCTGCTGTTTGTGCTGGAGCGCATGGGGGTTTCCGCCACGGTGCTGTGGACGGCGTTGTCGGGCTTCGTCGCGGTAGCGGCGGTGGCCTTCTTCGCCATCTGGAGCGTGCTGTCCAACCTGCTGTGCGCGGTGCTGATCTTCACCGTCGGGCCGTTTCGCATCGGCGATGTGGTCGAGCTGGTCGATACCCTCGACAAGCCGGGGGTGAAAGGCCGGGTGATCGCCATCAACCTGCTGTACACCACGCTGATGGAAACGCCGGAGGCGGGTGGGGCGCTGGTACAGGTGCCGAACAGCCAGTTCTTCCAGAAGGCCGTGCGCCGTTGGCGGGGGGCTGAAGTACCTGCTCCAGCCATAGACCCGGCCATCGAGGCCGATTAAGTCTGGCTCATTCGTCTGTAGGAGCGGCCTTGTGCCGCGAATGGGCCGCAAAGCGGCCCCGGCAACGTTGCCAGTACTGAAATCTTGGGGCTGCTTCGCAGCCCATTCGCGGCACAAGGCCGCTCCTACAGGGAACGCGCAGGTCGGCGTGGTCAGCGGTTTACCCGCGAAGAGGCCTGCTGAGACACTGCAAAAACCACTGGTTATTTTTTCGCCAACACCTTAGTTTAGCGGTTTGCAAAAGCTGTTCGAGCGAGGTGTGCGATGTCGATGGAAACGTGGTTGGCCTTCTTTGCCGCGTGCTGGGTGATCAGCCTGTCGCCGGGCGCCGGGGCCATTGCCTCGATGTCCAGCGGGCTGCAGTACGGTTTCTGGCGTGGTTACTGGAACGCCCTGGGCCTGCAACTGGGCCTGATCGTGCAGATCGCCATCATCGCCGCCGGCGTCGGCGCCATCCTCGCCGCGTCGGCCACTGCCTTCCAGGTCATCAAGTGGTTCGGCGTCGCCTACCTGGTCTACCTCGCCTACAAGCAATGGCGCGCCCTGCCGATGGACATGAGCGACGAGTCCGGTGTGCGGCCGATCGGCAAGCCGTTGAGCCTGGTGTTCCGCGGCTTCCTGGTCAACGTCAGCAACCCCAAGGCGCTGGTGTTCATGCTGGCGGTGCTGCCGCAGTTCATCAACCCGCACGAGGCGTTGCTGCCGCAGTATGTGGCGATCACCGTGACCATGATCAGTGTCGACCTGCTGGTGATGGCGGGCTACACCGGGCTGGCTTCGCGGGTGCTGCGCCTGTTGCGCACACCGAAGCAGCAGAAGCGTCTGAACCGCACCTTTGCCGGGCTGTTCATCGGTGCGGCGACGTTCCTCGCCACTCTGCGCCGGGCGCCGATCTGATCAATCGCATGAAGCCATTCGCGGGTAAACCCGCTCCCACAGGTACGCCACTGTCCTGGAGAGGAGTGGTATACCCGCGAATGCCGCGCCGCTATTTCTGCTTGTCCACCAGCCCCTTGAGCAGATCCATCGGCATCGGAAACACGATGGTCGAGCTCTTGTCCCCGGCGATCGACCCCAGCGTCTGCATGTAGCGCAACTGCATCGCCCCCGGCTCCTTGCCCAGCATCTGCGCCGCCTGCATCAGTTTCTCCGACGCCTGCAGCTCGCCTTCGGCATGGATCACTTTGGCCCGTCGTTCGCGTTCGGCCTCGGCCTGGCGGGCGATGGCGCGGACCATCGACTCGTTGAGGTCGACGTGCTTGATCTCGACGTTGGCCACCTTGATGCCCCAGGCGTCGGTCTGCGCGTCCAGCACCTCGCGGATGTCCGAGTTCAGCTGCTCGCGCTCGGCCAGCAGTTCGTCCAGCTCGTGCTTGCCGAGCACGGCGCGCAGGGTGGTCTGGGCCAGCTGGCTGGTGGCGGTGAGGAAGTCCTCGACCTGGATGATCGCCTTCTGCGGGTCGAGCACGCGAAAGTACAGCACGGCGTTGACCTTGACCGAGACGTTGTCGCGGGTGATCACATCCTGGGGCGGCACGTCGAGGACCACGGTGCGCAGGTCCACGCGGACCATCTGCTGGATACCGGGAATCAGGATGATCAACCCTGGGCCCTTGACCTGCCAGAAGCGCCCGAGCTGGAACACCACGCCGCGCTCGTACTCGCGCAGGATGCGCAGGGCCGACAGCAGCAGTATGCCCAGCAGCACCAGCACGGCGCTGAATCCGAATTGCATGAACATCGTCTACTCTCCTTGCGCCGTGGGCGCAGTGGCGCTGACCTCCAGCGTCACGCCATGACGGGCCGTTACCCGCACGTGCTGGCCCGGCTGCAGCGGTGTCGCGCACTGCGCCTGCCACTGTTCGCCCTGGGCCTGTACCGAGCCGCAGAACGGGTTGTCCGCGCGCACCTGGGTCACCGTCACCAGGCTGCCGACCAGCCCGGCATCGCCGCTGACCAGGGCGCGCTTGCGCGCCTTCAGCGCCATGCCCAGCACGCCACCGAGCAACAGCGCCGAGAGCACCGCCAGGCTGATGATCAGCGTCAGCGGAATGCCAAAGCCAGGGGCGTCGGTGTCCATCAGGATCACCGCGCCGACCACGAAGGCGACGATGCCGCCGAAGCCGATCACCCCGAAACTGGGCAGGAACGCCTCGGCGACCATGAACGCCACCCCGAGCAGGATCAACGCCACCCCGGCGTGGCTCACCGGCAGCAATTGCAGGGCGTACAGCGCCAGCAGCAGGCAGATGCCGCCGACCACGCCGCCGACCCCGGAGCCCGGATTCATGAATTCGAACAGCAGGCCGTACACGCCGATCATGATCAGGATCAGCGCCACGCTGGGGTTGGTGATTACTGCCAGCAGGCGAGTGCGCCAGTCCGGCAGGTGCTCCACCACACTGGCTCCGGCGGTCTGCATTGATGCTGACTGGCCGGCGACGGTCAGCGTCCGGCCGTCGAGCTGGCGCAGCAGGTCGGGCAGGTCAGCGGCGACCAGGTCGATCACTTTCAGCCGCTGGGCTTCGCTGGCCGACAGGCTCACCGCCTCGCGCACGGCCTTTTCCGCCCAGTCGGCGTTGCGCCCGCGCAGTTGCGCCAGGCCACGGATGTAGGCCGCGGCGTCGTTGATCTGCTTGCGGGCGAGAGTGTCCTGTTCGTTGTTCGCGGCGGGCTTTTCGTCCTTGCCGGGGACGCCGATCTGTACCGGCGTCGCCGCGCCCAGGTTGGTCCCCGGGGCCATGGCCGCCACGTGGCTGGCATAGAGGATGTAGGTGCCGGCGCTGGCCGCCCTGGCGCCACCCGGGGCGACGTAGGTGGCCACCGGCACGGGGCTGGCGAGAATGGCCTTGATGATCTGGCGCATGGCGCTGTCGAGCCCGCCGGGGGTGTCGAGGCGGATCACCACCAGTTGCGCGCCCTGGGCCTGGGCCTGGTCCAGTCCGCGCAGCAGGTAGTCGGCGCTGGCCGGGCCGATGGCATCGTCGACGCTCAGCAGCCACACGTTGCCGCCGGGAGCGGCCAAGCCGCCCGGAGCGAAGCCCAGGATCAGCAACAACAGCAGCATGCGCCAGCGCCGGGCGATCACCTGTCGTCACCTCATGCGGACCTGTCCTTGAAGTTTAGCCGTGGCTGCTGGACCACGGCCTAAACTTGAGGGTGGGGGCAAAACCGGAGGTGCATCATGCGTATGGCCAAGACCCTTCAGCAGCGCCTGGACCAGGCCAACTGCGACTACGACATCATTCCCCATCCCCATTCGGCCACCAGCCTGGAGTCGGCGCGCACGGCCGGCGTACCCGCCGAGCGGGTCGCCAAGTCGGTGATGCTCGATGACCGCCATGGCAACTACATCATGGCCGTGCTGCCGGCCAACCGGCACCTGGACATGACCGAGGTGCGCATGACCGGCGCCTGGCAGTTGACCCGCGAAAGCAACCTGCCGAGCCTGTTCGGCGATTGCGAACGCGGCGCCATCCCGGCCCTGGGCGACGCCTACAACATTCCCATGCTGCTCGACCGGACCCTTACCCGCCAGGGTGATGTCTATCTCGAGGCAGGTGACCACGATCACCTTATCCACATGAGCATGGAGCAATACTTGAAACTGGTGCCGCACGCCGAAGTGCGCGAACTGAGCTGATGCTCGCAACCCACGCCGGGCTGGCGTCGTGGACGACCGGCCCGGCCATAGGAGTGAATCATGGAAGCGCCGATCCACAAGTTTTCCGAACTGTTCAAGCAACTGGGCCTGCCGGACGATGCGCTGGGCATCGACCAGTTCATCACCAGTCATTCGCCGCTCAAGGGGGATGTGAAGCTGGTGGATGCGCCGTTCTGGAACGAGTCCCAGCGCTCGTTCCTCAGGGACAGCATCCTTGAGGATGCCGATTGGGCAGAGCTGTTCGACCAACTCAACGAAGCGCTGCGTCGCCCCCGCAAATAAAGCGCCGAGCGGCACCTGATGGGTGATCGGGCCGTTGCTATGCTCAGGGAAAACAAGAGGGGATGGCGCAATGAAAGATCCCTACGCACCGGGCTTCTGGTGCACCGTGACGATCCTGGGCACCCTGACCGCCGGCTACTTCTACGGTATCCGGCACACCCACACGATGAACCAGGCCGTGCAGTTTCTCTATGCCGCCGCCGCCGTGACCGCGGCGGTGGCGTTGTGCGGCCTGGCGTGGATCGCCTGGCAGCAGCTGCACCTGAACAGGCGCGAAGTCGCCCAGGGGCGAACGTTGCTGACCATCTGGAACACCAAGGTCGCCCTGCGCCGGGTCGAGACGGTGTTCGACCGTTATTTCTGGGGCAGCTACTGGCATTCCGGGCGCACCTTCGAGGAGGTGATGGGCGAGCTCAAGGGCACGCCGCTGGAGCAGAGCCTGGACGCCCTCAAGCGTCAGTGCCGGGAACTCGACCGGGAAGTGCACGACCATCACCATCACTGGCTGGCCAACGCCCGCGACCTGTCCAGCGTGGCCACGGCCATGGCCCGCGAGCGCTATCAGCTGGACCTGTGCGACGCGCCGGCCCGTGACGGCGGCAACACCGCCGTGCTCAACCGGGATCTGGAAGTGCTGGTGTACACCTGGTCGGCGCGCCTGCGCAGCTTCGACCATCAGCTGGACGAGCTGGAGCGCGCCTATCACTGAGCAGGGTCATTCACCGCGGATGTATTGCTCTAACTGGACAATCTGGTTTGCCTGCTCAGCGATGATCTCTTTAACCAAGTCACCGATCGAAAGCAGGCCGATGAGCTTGCCGTTTTCAACCACGGGCAGGTGACGCAGGTGGCGGTTGGTCATCAGGTTCATGCAGTACTCAAGGTTCTGCTTGGGTTCCACGGTGATCACAGGGGCGCTCATGATCTCGTGTACCTTGGTGAATGGAGATGAGCGCCCCTTGAGTACAAGTTTACGGGCGTAGTCGCGTTCGCTGACGATCCCTACCACCTGGTCATTGTTCACCACCGGCAAGGCGCCGACATTTTTCTCCGCCAGCAGCTTCAAGGCATCCAGCACCGAGTCATCAGGGCCGATGGTGTAGGCGGTCTGGTGCTGGGACTTGGCTTTGAGGATTTGTTCGACGTTCTTCATACGGGCCTCTGTGGGTGGAAACGCGACGTGTCGGAGTAAATAAAGCATCCGGCACGGCGCTCTGCACGGCAATGCAGGAAACGGCATCGAGGTGATTGAAAAACGTCATCGCGTCCACCAGGGCGCGCTGCAGCCCTTTCGCGGCACAAGGCCGCTCCTACCAGGGCGCGGTCGCCTGTAGGAGCGGCCTTGTGCCGCGAAAGGGTCGCAAAGCGACCCCGGCAATCTTGAATCGGAGCGGCCATATCCCAAAAATCGCAAAAACCTTGAAAGGGACGGACCTAAGGCGACGAGAACCTCAGAGCTTCGGCATCTGCCCGATCCGCGCCACCATCTCGCTGACGATCTGCAGGTCGAGCATGAACTGCTCCACGGTCTTGAACTCGTTGTCGTTGTGCCCGGTGTACTTCACGTCCGGCATGGCCAGGCCGAACTGCACGCCATTGGGCAGGTCATGCACCGAGGTGGCGCCGGCGGAGGTGCCGTACTCGTGCTTCATGCCCAGGTTCTCGCTGGCCACGGCCAGCAGGGCCTTGACCCATTCGCCTTCAGGGTTGCGGTACATCGGCTCGTCGAGGGTGTAGTCGAACGCCACCGGGGTCTTGCTCTTGGCCTTCCACGCATCGAGCTTGCCAACGATCTCGCCCTTCAGGGTATCGAGCGACTTGCCCTTGGGAATGCGCAGGTTCACCGCCAGCTTAAGCGCCTTGTCATCCAGGCCGACGAAGGTCAGCGAGGTGGTCAGCGGGCCCATGAAGTCGTCCTTGAAGCCGACGCCGAGCTTGTTGCCCAGGTAGTCCAGGCCCCAGTTGTCGGCGGCGTAGCGGGCAGCGTCGGTGATGTGGTTGTGCTTGAGCGGCACGTCCTTGCCCAGGCCGTTGAGGAAGTCGAGCATGCGCGCCACCGGGTTGACCCCGGACTCGGGCTCGGAGGAGTGCGCCGATACGCCGGTCACGGTCAGCAGCACCTGCTTGCCGTCGACCTTGGCGTCGATGCTGAAGTCGCCGCCATGGCGTTTGACGTAGGCCTCACCGGCCTTGTTCAGCGCCTTGGCCAGGTCGGCCGGCTTGTCGCCGGTCAATGTCGCCACCGAGCTGCCGGGGATCTGGTTGGTGGCCAGGCCGCCGGTAAGGTTGATCACCTCGGCGCCTTTGCCGTCACCGGCACGCTTGGCGAAGGTGGCCATGACGGTGCCATAGCCCTTCTCGGCGATCACCACCGGGTAGCCGCCATCCAGCGCCAGGTTGTAGTCGGGGGTGGCGTTGCGTTCGAAGTAGTAGGGGATGGCGTCGCCGGTGGTTTCCTCGGTGGTGTCCACCAACAGCTTGAACTGGCGCGCCAGCGGCAGCTTCTCGTCCTTGGCCACCTTCAGCGCGTACAGCGCGACGACGATGCCGTTCTTGTCGTCCTCGGTGCCGCGGCCATACATGCGGTCGCCCACCAGGGTGACCTTGAACGGGTCGAGCTTGGTGCCGTCCTTGAGCTTCCAGTTTTCCGGAGTGACCGGTACCACGTCGGCGTGGGCGTGGATGCCGATCACTTCCTTGCCTTCACCGAGGGTGATCTCGTAGACGCGGTTGTCGATGTTGCGGAACGTCAGGCCGAAGCCCTCGGCCAGGGCCTTGATCTTGTCGGCGATCTTGATGAACTCAGGGTTCTCGTGCTGCGGCACACCCTCTTTGCGAACGGTCGGGATTTCCACCAGCTCGCGCAGGGTTTCCTTGGCGGCCTTGCCGTACTTGATGCGGGTGTAAAGGCCCAGCAGGCGGTTGATCTCGTCCTGCTGCTCGGCGCTCAGCGGCTTGCCGGCCAGGTACAGCTTGAGGGTGTCGTCCAGCTTGGCGGCCTTGGCCAGGTCGCTGCCGGCCAGCTTGCCGAGGAACTGCTTGAAGTCGGCCGGGTCGCTGCCGTCGTAGGCCTTGATGATGGCGGCGGACTGCTGCTGGGAGAGGTTGGCCTGGGCCGGGATCGAGAACATGGCCACGCTGGCCAGCAGGAGCGATACGGCGGATAGCTTGGTGAAGGGCATGGGTGTGGGCATTCCTTTGCAAGGGGTGGAGGGTGACCGTTTACGCAAACGGAAGATGCTCAAGCTATCACCAATGACCACCGGCACGGGAGAGGTGGCAATGTGCTTTTCTGCACAAACGTGCAAGCTTTCATCTACGGCGCGGCCTGCAGGTTTATGACAAAAATGCGTATCATTAGCGCTTTTTGTAATAAACATCGTGTCACCAGAGAAGCCCCCTCGAGACCAATGTTCCGGAACTTGCAAGGCCAGATCATCGTGCAGTGCTGAGGCCCGGAAACGAAAAAGCCCCGCCAGAGCGATCTGAGCGGGGCTTTTGCTGATGTCATGGCGCACTCGGCGGGATTCGAACCCACGACCCCTGCCTTCGGAGGGCAGTACTCTATCCAGCTGAGCTACGAGTGCAACGGGCCGCATGATACCCATCTGTGTCGGTGGCGTCCATGGCCTTGATCTGTGGAGTTTTTTCCCAGGGGGACAGCGGGGCCGGTCACAGTGCGATCAGCTCCGGGCGCAGCCCCTCCACCCGCTGTACCGCCGGCTTCAGATATCCGCCATGGCCGGTGATCTGGTGCAGGACCTTTTCGCGCAAGCCATGCAATGCCACGCCGGTGCGCTGGCGCGGGTGCGGCAGGTCGATTTCCACCACCGCCTTGATCCGTCCGGGCCTCGGCTCCAGCACCACCACCCGGTCGGCCAGGTAGGTCGCCTCCTCGGCATCGTGGGTGACCAGCAGGATGGTGATCCCCGAGCGTTCGCGAATCGCCAGCAGTTCATCCTGCAGCTGTTGGCGGGTCAGCGCGTCGAGGGCGCCGAAGGGTTCGTCCAGCAGCAGGATCCGTGGGCTGGCCACCAGGCCACGGGCGATGGCCACGCGCTGGGCCATGCCGCCGGACAGCTGGTGCGGATAGGCCGATTCGAAGCCGACCAGGCCCACCAGTTGCACGTACTCGTGCACGCGCCGGGCGCGCTCGCCCTGGGTGAGTGTCTCGTTGACCAGCCCCAGGCCGATGTTCTGCGCCACCGTCAGCCATGGGAACAGGCGGTGCTCCTGGAACACGATGCCGCGTTCGCCGCCGATGCCGTTGACCGGCTGGCCGTCGACCTGGATCGTGCCGCTGTAGTCGGTGTCCAGCCCCACCAGCAGGCGCAGCAGGGTGGACTTGCCGCAGCCGGAGGAGCCGACGATGGCGATGAACTCGCCTTCGTTGATCGACAGGTCGAAATCGCGGATCGCCTCGAAGGGCTGGCCATCGACGCTGAAGGTCTTGCCGACCCCCTCGAAACTGACCAGCGGCGGCGTGGCGTCGGGTTGGTTGGCCGCGTGCAGGGCCGGGGTGATGAAGGCGTTCATGCGGATCTCCAGCGCGTGGCGCGCGATTCGAGGCGTTGGCCGAGGTGGCCGAGCAGGGCGCCTACCAGGCCGATCAGGACCATGGCGGCCATCACCTGGTCCATGCGGAACAATTGCTGGGCGCCGATCATCAGGCTGGCGATGCCGCCGTCCGAGGGCATGAAGTACTCGGCGCCGATGGTGCCGAGCCAGGCGTAGATCAGCGCCAGGCGCAGTCCGGCGAAGATCGCCGGGGCGGCGCCGGGCAGCACCAGCAGGCGCAGCCGGTGTGGCAGGTCCAGGCGCAGGGCCTGTGCCGCCTCGCCCAGCTGTGGCGGGAGGCTGGCGATGCCGCGCTGGGTGGCGATCAGCAGCGGGAAGAACGCCGCCAAGGCGACGAACACCAGCTTGGCGCCTTCGCCCAGGCCGAACCAGGCAGTCAGCAGTGGCACCCAGGCGAACAGCGCCACCTGGCGCAACGCTGACAGGCTCGGGCCGAGCAGGCGCTCGGCGTTGGCTGACAGGCCCAGCAGCAGGCCCAGCACGAAGCCTGCCCCGCCGCCGAGCAGCAGACCGGCCAGGGTGCGTTGCAGGCTCAGGCGCAGGGCCTCGGGTAACGAACCGTCGAGCAGGCCTGCGTACAGGCTGCGCAGCACATCCAGCGGTGAAGAGAGGATGTTGGCATCGACCCAGCCAAGGCTGTTGGCCGCCTGCCACAGCAGCAACAGCCCCGCGGGCAGCAGCAGGCTTTGCCAGCCGCGTGGCACCTGGCCGCGCAGCTGTTCGCCCGTGACCGGTTGCGGCCAGTGCAACAGGCCGCGTTCCAGGCGTGAGAAGCCGCGATCCATCAGTGCGCCGACCAGGCCGATCAGCAAGATGCAGAGGAACACCAGGTCGAGCATGAACAACTGCCGCCCCCAGACCATCAGGTAGCCGATGCCTTCGCTGGAGGCCAGCAGTTCCACCGCCAGCAATGACGTCCAGCCGGTGGCCAGGGCCAGCCGCACACCGGCAAGAAACGCAGGCAGCGCGGCGGGCAGCAGCAGGCGAAGGAACAGCAGGTGAGGGGGCAGGCGCAGGACGGCGGCGGCTTCGCGCAGTTTAGGTTGGGCATCGCGCACACCCACCAGGGTATGCAGCGTGACCGGCACCACCACGGCCTTGACCAGCACCACCAGCTTGAGCAGTTCGCCGATACCGAAGAACAGCATGAACAGCGGGATCCAGGCCAGGGTCGGGATCTGCGCCAGGGCGATGAAGGTAGGCAGTACCAGGGTCTGCGCCCGCCGTGATCCACCCAGCCAGGTACCCAGCAGCAAGCCACTGGTGATCCCTGCCAGCAACCCCCAGATCAGGCGTTGCAAACTTATCCACAGGTGAGCCCAGAGTTCGCCGGAGCCGAACTCCAGCGCGCTTTGCCAGACCAGCGCGGGGGCAGGCAGGATCTGCTCGCTCATCCAGTGCTCACGGCTGGCGACGACCCACAAGGCCGCCACCGCCAGTGGCACGATCCACGGCAGGTAGGAGCGGCCTTGCGCCGCGAAAGGGCCGCGCAGCGGCCCCCATAGACGGCGTAGGCTTACGCTCAAGACTTCGCTCATCAGGGCACCTCTCAAACCGTTCCTTGTTTATTCGCTTATGGAATTAAAAATTGTCACAAGCGAAACTCAAGAGATAAGAGCATGCGCCCGGTGCATGCGAAAGCCCCGTCCCGTTGCGTTTTCCTCATATTTTCCATGCGTTTCCTGCAAGCCAGCCGCAGGCCCGCATGACGCCTGGTTTATGTCTTCTGGTTACTAAAAAATGAAGTTTTGATCTTTGTAGGTTCTAACCGGACCTGCCTAGCTTCTGGCCCATAGCGCCGGCCATCGCCGGTGGCAGCCTGCCAAGGAGCCTTGCCATGAAAACCGCCTTCCGCCATCTGCTCAGCCCGTTGCTCGCCGCCGTGTTGAGCGCCATGCCCGTGGCAGCCCATGCCGCCCAGCCGGATGTGATCCGCATCGCCGTGCCCGACCTCAGCGCCGGCAGCAAGCCCAGCGCCGGCGGCGTGGTGGATGTGCTGCGCGACCAGCAACTGCTGGAGAAAGAGTTCGCCAAGGACGGCATCCGTATCGACTGGCGCTTCTTCAAGGGCGCCGGCCCCGTGGTCAACGAGGCCCTGGCCAACGGCCAGGCGGACTTCGCCTACCTGGGCGACCTGGCCGCGATCATCGGCAAGGCCAACGGCCTCGACACCCGTGTGCTGTCGGCCGGGGTGCGTGGGGTGAAGAGCTACCTCGGCGTGGTGCCGGGCTCGGGCATCCACAGCCTGCAGGACCTCAAGGGCAAGCGCGTGGCGGTGTTCCGCGGCACCGCCAACCAGCTGTCGTTCGCCAGCGCCCTGGCCAGCCAGGGGCTGTCCGAACGTGAGCTGAAAGTCATCAACCTCGATTTCAACGCGGCCAACGCCGCCCTGGCCGCCAAGCAGATCGACGCCACCTGGGGCCTGTCCAACCTGCTGTCGCTGCGCGAACGCGGGCTGGTCGAGCTGCCGGTCAACTCCCGCGACCTCAAGGGCGCCGGCAGCACCCAGGCGGTGCTGCTCGGTACCGGCGAGTTCATCCGCCAGCACCCCGACCTGGTGCAGCGGGTGGTCAACGCCCAGGAGCAGGCGGTGAAGTGGCTGCGCGACGAACGCAACCGCGAAGCTTATGTGGACCTGGTCGCGAACACCGCCAACTGGCCGAAGGCGATCCTGCGCGACGACCTTGCCCAGGAGAACCTTGCCAACTACTTCGACCCACGCCTGGATGCCGGTTTCGTCGGCCTGCTGCAACAGGGCGTGGACCTGGCCGTCAAGGAGCGCCTGATCCGCCGCGGCTTCCAGGTGGCCGACTGGATCGAACCGCGTTTCATCGATGCCGCACAGCGCCAGGACCAGGCCGTCCAGGCCTCCCGCTGACCCGACAACAACCGTGAGGAGCACGACCATGAGCAACGCCGCACTGGCCACCGCGCCGCAAACCCTCGAACTCGACATCCACCCCGTTGCCGGGCGCATCGGCGCCGAGATCCGTGGTATCAAGCTGTCCGCCGACCTCGATCCGGCCACCATCGATGCCATCCAGGCGGCGTTGGTGCGCCACAAGGTGATCTTCTTCCGGGCCCAGGAGCACCTGGACGACGTGGGCCAGGAGGCCTTCGCCCAGCTGCTCGGCGAGCCGATCGCCCACCCCACGGTGCCGGTGGTCGATGGCACCAGCTACCTGCTGCAGCTCGATGGCGCCGAGGGGCAGCGGGCCAACTCCTGGCACACCGACGTGACCTTCGTCGACGCCTACCCCAAGGCCTCGATCCTGCGCAGCGTGGTGGCCCCGACCGCGGGTGGCGACACGGTGTGGGCCAACACCGCCGCGGCCTACCAGGAGCTGCCCGAGCCGCTGCGCGAACTGGCCGACAAGCTGTGGGCGGTGCACAGCAACGAATACGACTACGCCAGCGTGAAGCCGGATGTCGATCCGGCCAAGCTGGAGCGCTACCGCAAGGTGTTCACTTCCACGGTTTACGAGACCGAGCACCCGGTGGTGCGGGTGCATCCAATCAGTGGCGAGCGGGCGTTGCAGCTGGGGCATTTCGTCAAGCGCATCAAGGGTTACTCGCTGGCGGACTCGCAGCATCTGTTCGCGCTGCTGCAGGGGCATGTGACACGCCTGGAAAACACCGTGCGCTGGCGCTGG
The DNA here is from genome assembly GCF_021283245.1 of Pseudomonas sp. NMI760_13. Taxonomy (NCBI): domain Bacteria; kingdom Pseudomonadati; phylum Pseudomonadota; class Gammaproteobacteria; order Pseudomonadales; family Pseudomonadaceae; genus Pseudomonas; species Pseudomonas sp. NMI760_13. Next base: position 51,179 of record NZ_JAJSRC010000002.1, read on the forward strand.
CAGGCGGGGGACGTGGCGATCTGGGACAACCGCGCGACGCAGCACTATGCGGTGGATGACTACGGTACCCAGCCGCGCATCGTGCGCCGCGTGACCCTGGCTGGCGAGGTGCCGGTGGGGGTGGATGGGCAACTGAGCCGGACCACGCGCAAGGGCTGAGATCGTTGGGGCCGCTTTGCGGCCCTTTCGCGGCACGAGGCCGCTCCTACAGGAGATCTTGTTCCCCTGTAGGAGCGGCCTTGCGCCGCGAAAGGGCTGCGCAGCAGCCCCTATCCGCTACAACTCGGTATCACAGGCCACCAACTGCCTCACCAACCCCTGCGCCAGTGCCGACAACCCATACCCCACCCGGCTCACCACCCCATAACGGGTGTAGAACGCCTCTTCCTGCCCCGGCGCCAGGTCCACCAGCTTGAGGGCCACCAGGCCGTCATAGGGCCGCAGGTTCGCACTGCAGGCGATGCCGATGGTGTCCGAATGCAGCACAACATTGAGCAGCGCATAGCCATGCTCGCACTCCACGCTGGGCAGAAAATCCTGCCGCCCGCTCAGGTCGCTGAGGATCTTGCGGATGTTCGGCGGGCGAAAGGTGGTGGCCAGCGGGTAATCGAACAGGTCCCGCGCCCTGACCTCGTCCAGCTCGGTCAATGGATGCCCCCGGCGGCAGCAGAAGTGCCAGCGCTGTGGCTTGAGCTTGTGCACCTGGTAGTCCGGGTCGGCCTCGAACTGGCGGGTATCGGCGACGAAGAATTCGATCTCCTCGGCGATCAGCCGCCGGTTCAGCGCCTGCCAGTTGTCCACCTGGAAGCAGGTACGCGCCGCCGGGTATTCGGCAACGAACCGCGCCACCGCCCGCGGCACCAGCCCGCCGGCGGGCGCCGGCCCCGAGCCGAAGCGCACCACGCCGGTGGTGGCGCCATTGAACTGGTTGATCTCGTTGACCAGGTTGTGCGCCCCATGCACCAGCCGCCGCGAATGCTCCAGCACCAGCAGGCCCTGGCGGGTCGGCGCCAGCTCCTTGCTGGCGCGGTCGACCAGGCGGCAGCCGACGTTGTGTTCCAGCGTCTGGATGCTGCGGCTGAAGGCCGATTGCGAGAGGTTCACCGCCGCCGCCGCGGCGACGAAGCTGCGGTGCTCGACAAGGGCGATGAAGTGGCGGAGCTGGCGCAGGTCGATATGCATTTTCTACATGGAAACTTTCGGTGGAATGCAATTGCTGGGAAGGGTTGGGAACCTTATAAAGGGAGTCACTTATTCCACAAAATATGAAATACAAATATTTATATTTCCTAAAAGAATATAAGCCAGCCTGACCGCGATTCGGTTCCGCCAACGGAAATGCTCGCCTGGGCCCTTGCCTCAAGGAGCATCTGCATGTCCCGACTTTCCCGTTGGCCCGCGCGCGCCTCGTTGTTCGTCCTACAACCCCTGGCTGCCGGGATGCTGCTGGGCGCCGCCGGCGGCAGCTTCGCCGACGAGCCCAGCCCCGCACCGGCCGTGGAGCAGGAAGCCAAGCTCGGCACCGTCACCGTCAATGCCCGGCGCCGCGAGGAGACCGCCCAGAGCGTGCCCACGCCGATCAGCGTGCTGGGCAGCGAAACCCTGGAGACCCAGCGCATCTACCGCGTGCAGGACCTGCAACAGCTGGTGCCGAGTACCAACGTCGCCTATGTCCACGCCCGACAGTCGAGCATTTCCATTCGCGGCCTGGGCAACAACCCGGCCAGTGATGGCCTGGAAGGCAGCGTCGGCGTGTACCTGGATAACGTCTACCTGGGGCGCCCGGGCATGGCGGTGTTCGACCTGCTCGATGTCGAGCAGCTGGAGGTGCTGCGCGGGCCGCAAGGCACACTGTTCGGCAAGAACACCACCGCCGGGGTGCTCAACATCACCACCCGCAAGCCGACCTTCCACCAGGAAGGCAGCGTGCAGTCGTCACTGGGCGAGGATGGCTACTGGCAGACCCAGGGCAGTTTCTCCGGCCCCCTGACCGACACCCTCGCCGGGCGCATCAGCGCCTACCACACCGAGGATGACGGCTATGTGAAGAACGTCTACAACGGCCACGACCTCAATGGCGGCAAGCGCCAGGGCTTTCGTACCCAGTTGCTGTTCAAGCCCAGCGAAACCTTCAACCTGCGCTGGATCGGCGAGTACAACGAAGAAGACTCCGATAATGGCATCCTCAGCCTGTACAGCACCGGCCCGACCATCAATGGCGTGAACCGTTATGAAAGCCTGGCTGCGCAGGCCGGCGCCACCCTGGTGTCGGGCAAGGACCGCAAGGTCAACTTCGACGCCGACCAGATGGTCAAGGTGTTCCAGGGCGGCACCTCGGTGGAAGCCAACTGGACCCTGCCCAACGACTTCACCCTCACCTCGATCAGCGCCTACCGCTGGTGGGACTTCACCCCGCGCAACGACGACGGCCTCAACGTGCCGGTGTTCTACAGTGCCGGGGTCTCGGTGCGGGACAAGCAGTACTCGCAAGAAATTCGGCTGGCCTCACCCACCGGCGGCTTCTTCGACTACGTACTGGGCGCGTACTACTTCAAGCAGGACCTGGACAATAAATCGTTCACTTACTACGGGCCGCAGGCCGACGTCTGGAACCTGACCCCGGCCGGCGCCCTGGCCAACGTGAACACCATCGGCAATGGCCATATCGATACCGACAGCTACGCGCTGTTCGCCCAGGGCACCTGGCACCTGACCGAGCGCCTGGACTTCACCGCCGGGGTGCGTGGCACCTACGAGGAGAAAAGCGCCTGGGTTACCCGCGATGCGCCGTCCGGTGGCGCGCCCGTCACCGGTGCGGCGGCCGCCGCCCGTCAGGGCCGGGTGGGCGCCTACGATTCAGGTGACCTCAACCAGTACAGCTTCGCCCCGTCCGGGCTGCTCAGCCTGAGCTACCGCTTCACTGATGACCTGTTGGGTTATGCCAGCCTGTCCCACGGCGAGAAGTCCGGGGGTGTCAATCTGACCGTCGGTGCCGCCCCACGCTTGGGCACCGATTCGCTGCTGGTGGGTACCGAGCGGGCCAACAACGCCGAACTCGGGCTCAAGAGCACCCTGTTCGACAACCGCCTGCAGCTGAACACCAACTTGTTCTGGACTGAAGTGCACGGCTACCAGGCCAACGTCTACGACGAAGCCAACCGTGTGCAGTACCTGGCCAACGCTGGCAGCGTGCGTTCTCGCGGCCTGGAGTTCGAAGCCACGGCCCTGCCGATCCGAGGCCTGACGGTGAACTTCAACGGTTCATGGAACGACGTGCGCTACACCGACTACAAGGATGCGCCGTGCCCGCCCGAGGTGAGCCTGGCCAACCCTGCGGCCACCTGCGACCTGTCCGGTCACCAGGTGGTTGGTGCTTCCAAGTACATCGCCAACCTCAACGGCCAGTACAAGTGGCAGCTCGGCGAACGCATCGAGCCCTACGTCACCGCCAGCTACGCGTTCCGCTCCAAGGCCGTCGGCACCATCGATGACTCCGACTACGGCCAGATCCCCAGCTACGCCATCGTCAACCTGTCCACCGGCGTGCGCCTGGACCAGGGCGACGGCGTGCTCGACCTGTCGCTGTGGGTGAAGAACGCCGGCGACAAGACCTACTTCACCAGCCTGTGGAACTCCGCCAACGGCGGCTATGCCGGCGTGCTGGGCACTCCGCGCACCGTGGGCGCCACCGCCCGTTACGACTTCTGAGCACAAGGAGCTTTGCCATGAATGCCAAGACCCAACCGCACGACCTGCCCGAAGGCGCCTGCCTCACCGCCAAGGTACCCGACCGCGACCAAGCCCTGCTCGGCGACGTGGTGGTCAACCCTTACCGCCTGGCGCCGCTGACCGCGATCATCCGTGACGGCGGACGCACCCTGAGTGCCGCCCATGTGCGGGTGCTGGGCCGCGGCGAGGGCGGTGTCGATATCGTCTACGACGTGTCCGACCGCTCGCTGTGGACCTACGGCGGCATCCCGGTATTCGGCCTGTACCCCGACCACGTCAACCAGGTCGAGGTGAGCTACAAGCTCGATGGCGAACGTATCCGCGAGCGTTACGAAATCTACGCCCCGGCGGTGCGCCTGCCGGTGGTGGCGAAGCAGACCGCCGCGCTGCCCGAGGTGGAGCCGGTCAAGGTCGCGCCCGGTTTCGAGCAGCGTCTGTACCTGTTCAACCACCTGCTGGCCGAGATCCCCGGTGGGCGTGCCTTCAAGTGGAACGGCCTGGGCGGCGCCGCCGAGTGGGACTCGGTAGGCAACAACTGGATCGCCGACAGCAACGGTGACGTGCGCTGGTACCTGGACATAGAGCAGATCCACGACTCCAACCACCGCGACGGCCTGGGCGGCACCATGGGCTTCCACCAGACCCGTGACGGCAAGCTGATCTGGGGCCAAGGCCAGACCTACTCCAAATACGACCTGCTGGGGCGCAAGGTGTGGCAGCGCAACCTGCCGGACAAGTTCGCCGACTTCTCCCACGAGATCCGCGAGACGGTGAACGGCAGCTACCTGCTGCGGGTCGGCACCAGTGACTACCGTCGCCCGGACGGCAAGCGCGTGCGCTCGATCCGCGACCATATCATCGAGGTCAACGAGGCCGGCGACGTGCTGGACTTCTGGGACCTGAACCAGATCCTCGACCCGTACCGCGGCGAGCTGCTGGAAACCCTGGGCAAGGCCGCGATCCAGCTGCCGGACGGTGTGCAGAAACAGGACGACCGGCTGGCCAACGAATTGGCCGAAGGCGACCTGCCGTTCGGCGACACTCCCGGCGTCGGTACCGGGCGCAACTGGGCCCACGTCAATGCCATCGACTACGATGCCGATGACGACAGCATCATCGTTTCAGCACGGCACCAGGGCGTGGTGAAGATCGGCCGCGACAAGCAGGTGAAGTGGATTCTCGCCGCGCCGCAAGGCTGGCCGGCACGTTTGCAGGACAAAGTTCTCAAACCGGTGGGCGAGGGTTTCGAATGGTCCTGGACCCAGCACACTGCCTGGCTGACCGGGCGCGGCACGCTGACCGTGTTCGACAACGGCTGGGGCCGCGACTTCGGGCCGACGAAACTGAGCGGAAACTACAGCCGGGCGGTGGAGTACCGCATCGACGAGGCCAAGGGCACGGTCGAGCAGGTGTGGCAGTACGGCAAGGAGCGCGGTGACGAGTGGTACAGCCCGATCACCTCGGTGGTGGCGTACCGGGCAGAGACTGATACCCAGTTCATCTACTCGGCTTCGGTGAATTTCCTGACGCCCGAGAAGCTGACGACCAGCGTGCTCAATGAAGTGCGTCGCGGCACCCAGGAGGTGGCGGTGGAGCTGAAAGTGCACAGTCGCCAGCCGGGCAGCGTGGGCTACCGGGCGCTGGTGATCGAACTCGACAAGGCTTTCTGATCCAATCCTTCCCCCGGCAGGTTATCGACTAACCTGTGCTGGCCTCTTCGCGGGTAAACCCGCTCCCACAGGTTCACCGCCGATCCTGTGGGAGCGGGTTTACCCGCGAATGGGCGACGCGAATTTCGGACAGGGTGTTCAACCATTCGTTCTTTTTTTCGAACAGCCTATTGTCCAACACCCCAACCCCCGCTTAGCATTCCGTTTGAGATTTCAAACGCTCGGCACCCAGGCGTCGAACACCCTGGTGCACGAATTTGTGACGGCCGCCCCCGCTCGGGGGCGCCTTTTCAACAATCAATAATTCGCAGTAAAGGGAAGCCGACATGCAGCTCAAAGACGCTCAGTTGTTCCGCCAGCAGGCCTTCATCAACGGTGAATGGCTGGATGCGGACAGCGGTCAGACCATCAAGGTGACCAACCCGGCCACCGGTGAGGTGATCGGTACCGTGCCGAAGATGGGCGCCGCCGAGACCCGCCGCGCCATCGAGGCCGCCGACAAGGCGCTGCCGGCCTGGCGCGCACTGACTGCCAAGGAGCGTGCCGGCAAGCTGCGTCGCTGGTTCGAGCTGATGATCGAGCACCAGGACGACCTGGCCCGCCTGATGACCACCGAGCAGGGCAAGCCACTGGCTGAAGCCAAGGGCGAGATCGCCTATGCCGCCTCGTTCATCGAGTGGTTCGCCGAGGAAGCCAAGCGCGTGTACGGCGACGTCATCCCTGGCCACCAGCCGGACAAGCGCCTGATCGTCATCAAGCAGCCGATCGGTGTAACCGCCGCCATCACCCCGTGGAACTTCCCGGCCGCGATGATCACCCGTAAAGCCGGCCCGGCCCTGGCCGCCGGTTGCACCATGGTGCTCAAGCCCGCTTCGCAGACCCCGTACTCCGCCCTGGCCCTGGTCGAGCTGGCTACCCGTGCCGGCATCCCGGCCGGTGTGCTGAGCGTGATCACCGGCAGCGCCGGCGAAGTCGGCTCCGAGCTGACCGGCAACTCCCTGGTGCGCAAGCTGTCCTTCACCGGCTCCACCGAAATCGGCCGCCAGCTGATGGAAGAATGCGCCAAGGACATCAAGAAGGTTTCCCTGGAGCTGGGCGGCAACGCTCCGTTCATCGTGTTCGACGACGCCGACCTGGACAAGGCGGTCGAAGGCGCGATCATCTCCAAGTACCGTAACAACGGCCAGACCTGCGTCTGTGCCAACCGCATCTACGTGCAGGACGGTGTCTACGACGCGTTCGCCGAGAAGCTGAAAGCCGCCGTGGCCAAGCTGAAGATCGGCAACGGCCTGGAAGAAGGCACCACCACTGGTCCGCTGATCGACGGCAAGGCTGTCGCCAAGGTCCAGGAGCACATCGAGGACGCCGTCGCCAAGGGCGCCAAGGTGCTGTCCGGTGGCAAGATCATCGAAGGCAACTTCTTCGAGCCGACCATCCTGGTCGACGTGCCGAAAACCGCCGCCGTCGCCAAGGAAGAGACCTTCGGCCCGCTGGCGCCGCTGTTCCGCTTCAAGGACGAGGCCGAAGTCATCGCCATGTCCAACGACACCGAATTCGGCCTGGCCTCGTACTTCTACGCCCGCGACATGAGCCGCGTGTTCCGCGTCGCCGAGGCCCTGGAATACGGCATGGTGGGTATCAACACCGGCCTGATCTCCAATGAAGTGGCGCCGTTCGGCGGCATCAAGGCTTCGGGCCTGGGCCGTGAAGGCTCCAAGTACGGTATCGAGGACTACCTCGAAATCAAATACCTGTGCATCAGCGTCTGATCGCCAGGTAAACGCTTTTACCTCTGCCAGCGGGGCGCGAGAGCGACGTCTCGCTGGCCTTTTTGACATAGCGGTACCTGGTGGCCAGGGCATGTGTGGCAGTCGATCAACGAATACTGTGCACGCCTGCATCCAGCCACCCCCGAATAAAAGCGCCGCAGAACCGGCGCAATTGAGGGCACTATGAGCAAGACCAACGAATCCCTGATGCAACGCCGTGTCGCCGCCGTCCCACGTGGCGTCGGCCAGATCCACCCGATCTTCGTCGATACCGCGAAGAACTCGACGGTGATCGACGTCGAAGGCCGCGAACTGATCGACTTCGCCGGCGGCATCGCGGTACTGAACACCGGCCACCTGCACCCGAAAGTGGTAGCCGCCGTGCAAGAGCAGCTGACCAAGGTCAGCCACACCTGCTTCCAGGTGCTGGCCTACGAGCCCTACGTCGAGCTGTGCGAGAAGATCAACAAGCTGGTCCCAGGCAACTTCGACAAGAAGACCCTGCTGGTCACCACCGGCTCCGAAGCCGTTGAAAACGCCGTGAAGATCGCCCGTGCCGCCACCGGCCGTGCCGGCGTGATCGCCTTCACCGGCGGCTACCACGGCCGCACCATGATGACCCTGGGCCTGACCGGCAAGGTTGTGCCGTACTCCGCTGGCATGGGCCTGATGCCAGGCGGCATCTTCCGCGCCCTGTTCCCGAGCGAACTGCACGGTATCAGCGTCGACGACGCCATCGCCTCGGTCGAGCGCATCTTCAAGAACGACGCCGAGCCGCGTGATATCGCCGCGATCATCCTCGAGCCGGTACAAGGCGAAGGCGGCTTCCTGCCAGCGCCGAAAGAGCTGATGCAGCGCCTGCGCGCGCTGTGCGACCAGCACGGCATCCTGCTGATCGCCGACGAAGTGCAGACCGGCGCCGGCCGTACCGGTACCTTCTTCGCCATGGAACAGATGGGCGTCGCGCCTGACCTGACCACTTTCGCCAAGTCGATCGCCGGCGGTTTCCCGCTGGCCGGTGTGTGCGGCAAGGCCGAGTACATGGACGCCATCGCCCCGGGCGGCCTGGGCGGCACCTATGCCGGTTCGCCGATCGCCTGCGCCGCGGCCCTGGCCGTGATCGAAGTGTTCGAGGAAGAGAAACTGCTGGACCGCAGCAAGGCTGTCGGCGAGCGCCTGACCGCCGGCCTGCGTGAAATCCAGAAGAAGCATTCGATCATCGGCGATGTCCGTGGTCTGGGCTCGATGATCGCCGTGGAAGTCTTCGAGAAAGGCACCCACACCCCGAACGCCGCCGCCGTTGCCCAGGTGGTCGCCAAGGCTCGCGACAAGGGCCTGATCCTGCTGTCTTGCGGCACCTACGGCAACGTCCTGCGGATCCTGGTTCCGCTGACCGCCGAAGACGCGCTGCTGGACAAAGGCCTGGCCATCATCGAAGAGTGCTTCGCCGAACTGGCCTGAAAAATGTGACACGCTTCAGAAAAAAACCCGCCTCGGCGGGTTTTTTTTGTGCCGTTGGCCGGCATCAGGCGCTAAGGTTGTACGAGGATTCCGTGGAAGCTGCGATGGATCGCGCGTCATAGCCTGGAGAATAGCCCATGAGCGCTGTCGACCCCGTCCCCCCCTGCGTGCTGATTGCCGAAGGCGATCCCTGGGTGCGCGACATGCTCAGCGAAATGCTGCTCAGCGTGCGCTGCGACGCCCGCCTGCAGGTCTGTGCCGATGGCTCCGAGGCGCTGAGCGCGCTGGCGGCCAAACCCGACCTGATTATCGCCGCCCGTGAACTCTCAGGGTTCGACGGCCTCGATCTGCTGCGCAAGGTGCGCGCCAAGGGCGACAAGCCCGGCTTGCCGTTCATCCTGATGAGTGACCGCACCGATAGCGCCAGTGTGCGCGAGGCGCTGCCGTTGCACCCGACCGCCTACCTGAGCAAGCCACTCGACCTGGATAACCTGCGCAAGCGCCTGGAAAACCTGCTGCTGGCGGTGGGTGAGCAGATCGCCTGCCCGGTACCGCCGTTGCAGCCGGGCGCGCAACTGCCGGCCTACCTGGAACAGCGCCGGGCCAGCGCCGATGGCGGCCCGCTGTTCGCCGATGTGCAGGTGGCGGTCAAGCGTGCCCTCAACCCTCACGGCCTCAACCTCAAGGTGCTTGAGGAAGAGGTGCGCAACGACCCGCAGATCACCGGCGTGCTCATCGCCGCCGCCAACAGTGCCGCCCTGCACCGCGAAGCGCCGGTACAGACCCTGCTGCAGGCACTGAACAAGCTTGGCAGCACCCAGAGCATGAACCTCATCCTCGGCCTGACGCTCAAGCGCAGCGCCCGTTTGACCGACCCGCTGCTGGCGCGGCACGCCACCCATTACTGGAACCTGTCGCTGCACACCGCCGAGTACGGCCGCACCCTGGCGCGCATGCTCGAGGTGGACGAAGCACGCTGTTACTGTGCGGGGCTGCTGCACTGCCTGGGTGACCTGGCGGTGCTGCGCACCTTGCAGGAGTGGCGCCTGGCCGGTGGCGAGCTGGACGAGGACCAGGTGGAGCTGTCGCTCAACGAATTCGGCGCGCCGTTCGGCTCGGCGCTGCGCACCCGCTGGCGCCTGCCGCTGGACCTGCGCGAGCTGATCGCCGCGGTGTACCAGCTGGGCGGCGGCGTCTACTCCCGGGAGATCCTGGCGATGAACCTGGCCGGGCAGCTGTCGCGGCTCAAGCCCAGCGAAGGGCTGGAGAAGGTCGCCAGCAGCAAGACGGCGCGCTTGCTCAAGCTTGGGTTGCCGGAGCTGTCGCGGCTGCGCAAGGTGGACCCTGAGGCGCTGGCGCGGGAGGAGGCCGAGCGTCAGGAAGCACAGGCTGCCGAAAGCGAATTGGAGGTCGTGCCAATGGCGAGCGCAGCTGAAGGCGCTGGAGAGGAAAAACAGATTTGAGAGGGCAAAAAACCCAGCATGGGCTGGGTTTTTGCAGGTCCCTCAAGGGGGATAAGACGCAGAGTGCCTCTAAGGGCTACGCGTCTCACGATAGGTAAAACGGTGGAATCTGTCAATTTTTGAGCAGACTTCCAGCGTTTATGACTTTCACCATGGCGCGCTGAATCCGCTCGATTAACTCACGGTCCAGAACCTGATCCAGGTACCCTCGGTTCAGGGCGCGCGGTTTGAACAGGCGCTCACGACTTACCTGTGCGACCAGATCCGCTTTGGCCCAGCGCTCTTGCTGCTTGAAGTATGGAAGGTCTTGAATCAGGTCGGCAGGAAGGTGGACATGCCAACCTCGACCAGCCTTGTGCATATCTTTCGTGGTGGACAGTGGCACGACAATGCAGGCGTTCGAATTGATCTTGCTGTTGATCACCACGACAAGGCGGTGCTTGACCATCTCCGGTCGCAATCGGAAGTCAAAGCGGCTTGAGCAGGTACCGCCCTGCTCGAGACGATAATCACCGAAGTTGCATTCCAGCAACTGCCCGATCCTAGGCTCGAATCTGATTGCCATACACCACCCTGGTACAGTTCCAGGGGTTCAGGATGACATCCTCAGATTCTAGAAACGTGGCCGCACAGGCAAAAGAGAAAGTTCGTACCTGGGTCCTGCGCGGTAGAAGAGAGCCTCTGTCAGGCTATTCACCGTTCGGCAGGTAAGAGGATCATCCGCGGACAATCTGGTTTTTGCCCTGACGCTTGGCTCTGTACATCGCCGCATCGGCCCGGGCGAACAGGCTGTCGAGGGTGTCGTCTTCGTCGGTCAGCCCGGTCAGCCCCTGGCTAACCGTCACACCGTAGGTCTGCTGCCCATGGCTGAAGCTCAACCGCTGGATTTCCCGCTGCAGACGCTCGGCAATCTGCTCGGCCACCTGCGCGGTGCAGCCGGGGAACACGGCGGCAAACTCCTCGCCACCGATTCGCCCGAACTGATCGCCACGGCGCAGGACGGCCTTGCCGCTGTCGGCGATGCGCTGTAGCACCTGATCGCCTTCCTGGTGGCCGTAGGTGTCGTTGATGTGCTTGAAATCGTCGATGTCCAGCAGCAGGAAGGCCATTGGCGTGCCGTCCTCGCGGGCGCTGTCGAAGGCCTGCTGGGCGCATTCGAAGAAGTGCCGGCGGTTGCTGCTCTGAGTGAGCACGTCGGTGGTGGCCAGCCGTTGCAACTCGCCTTCGAGCTGTTTCTTTTCGGTGATGTCCTCGGCGATGCCGACGATGATCACCCGCTGGTCGCCCTCGCGCTGCTGGTTGATGTAGCACTTGTCGCTGAGCCAGCGCACCTCGCCGGCGGCATTGAGGATGCGGTACTCACGGTCCTCGACGGTGCCCTTGACCAGCACCTGGGCCAGGCTGCGCTCTGCGTACTCCAGGTCGTCCGGGTAGATGGCGTCGCGCCATTCGTTGTAGTCGGCCAGTACCAGGCTGGCCGGGCGGCCGAAGATGCGCTCGTAGGCGGGGCTGACGTAGAGCACCTGGCGGGTTTCCCAGTCGAAGGCCCAGAGCACGGCGTTGACGCTGTCGAGCAGCGAGCTGTACAGCTGCTCGCGTTCGCTCAGGCGAGCCACTTCGCCTTGGGCGTGGAGCAGGGCCAGCAGGGTCTGGGCGGCTTCTGGGCGGGGAGTGCTGGCAGGTGTGGGTGGGAGGTCTTTGGCCATGAGCACGGAACATTTCTCGACGATGGGCGTGCGGCCACGGTCCGGCCCGCCACGCGGGCGATATGCCGGGTTTGAGTCGGTTTTCGGGGGGGAAGTTCCGGCCGGCACGCCCCATTGCGGGGCATGCCGATCAACGGTGTTCAGGCGCCGTTGGGGCGCAGCGAGTAAGTCTTGAGCTGGGCGGCGAAGTCACGCAGCGAGTGGATGCCACTGGCCTCAGCCTCGTGCACCCAATCCTTCATCGCGGCGAGCATGTCATGGCCGTTGGCGCTGGTGCGCGCCCAGATCTGCTGCAGTGCCAGACGCTTTTCGTAGATGGTCTTGAGTGCCTGGCTGTGGGCCAGCATCGACTCGATGCGCACGTGGTGGCGGTCCTGCAGCAGGCTGGTCTCCCGCGAGAGCAGGCGCTTGGCACGGCGGAAACGGTGGCGCACCGAGGCGTCGACCTTGTCCAGTTCCTGCTTGACCAGCGGGCCGATCACCAGCTTGCGGTACTGGGCCATGATCTGGAAGCGGTTGTTGAGGATGGCCATGGCGGTGTCCATGTCCAGCGACGCCTTGCCTTCCACGCGATGGGCGATGGGCGCGACGCGCTGCACCTTGGCCAGGCGCAGCAGGCTCAGCAGGCGGATCCACATCCAGCCCATGTCGAACTCCCAGCGCCGCACCGAGAGCTTCGCCGAGTTGGGGTAGGTGTGGTGGTTGTTGTGCAGTTCCTCGCCGCCAATGATGATGCCCCACGGCACCAGGTTGGTGGCGGCGTCGCGGCATTCGAAGTTGCGGTAGCCCACGGCATGGCCCAGGCCGTTGACCACGCCAGCGGCCCAGAACGGGATCCACATCATCTGGATCGCCCAGATGGTGATGCCGATGGTGCCGAACAGCAGCAGGTCGATCACCGCCATCAGGGCGATGCCGCCGAGCTTGTAGCGGGTGTAGAGGTTGCGCTCGATCCAGTCGTCCGGGCAGTTCTTGCCGTAGATACGCAGTGTTTCCTCGTTGCGCGCCTCTTCACGGTACAGCTCGGCGCCCTTGCGCAGCACGGTGCCCAGGCCCTTGTGCACCGGGCTGTGCGGATCGTCCGGGGTTTCGCACTTGGCGTGGTGCTTGCGGTGGATGGCGGTCCACTCGCGGGTGTTCTGCGCGGTGGTGAGCCACAGCCAGAAACGGAAGAAATGCTTGAGCCCCGCGTTCAGCTCCAGGGCGCGGTGCGCCGAGTAGCGGTGCAGGTAGATGGTGACGCTGACGATGGTCAGGTGGGTCATCAGCAGGGTGACGGCGACCAGTTGCCAGGCCGACAAGTCGAGTAGACCGTAGTACCACATAACGGGAAAGACCCTCGAAAACTCAGGGGGAACAGCACTCGCATTATCCCCGGGTGGGTAAATAAAACCAGTCGCTCTTTTAGATAGGAGGTCACAGGGTGTTTCAGCCCTTATAATGCCCCTTCCTTTTTCATGGGCTCATCCACCCGACATGTCTGTTTCCGTTCGCGACGCCTTGCGCATGGCCGGGCTCTACGTGGTGTTCTCGATCCTCTGGCTGGCAGCGTCCGAGGGGGTTCTGCACAGCATGACCGAGGACCCGCTGGCACTGACCGTGGGGCGTCAGATCAACGTCGTGGTGTGGGTGCTGCTCAGCGCCCTGCTGATCTTCGTCTCGCGCGCCCGGCTGCTGAACTTCATCGGCATCGGCGCGCGCCTGCGCAGTGAAGACCGCGAGCGCCTGCGCATGGCCGCGGCGGTGTTCGACAGCACCCTGGAGGGTGTGCTGGTGACCGACCGCAATGGCCTGATCGTGCATGTCAATCGCGCATTCATGCGCATCACCGGCTATCAGCTGGAAGAGGTCATCGGCCAACGCCCGAGCAAGTTCAAGTCCGGCCGCCATGGCGCGCCGTTCTACCAGCAGATCTATGCCGCCCTGGCCGAGAAGGGCGAGTGGAGCGGAGAAATCTGGAACCGCCGCAAGAGTGGCGAGATCTACCCGCAGTGGCAGACGATCTGCGCCATTCGCGATGACAGTGGCGCGCTCAGCCATTACGTCGCGGTCTTCAGCGACATCAGCGCGATCAAGCACACCGAGGAAGAGCTGGCCTATCTCGTCCATCACGACCCGCTGACCGGCCTGCCCAACCGCCTGCTGTTCAACGACCGCGCCATGCAGGCGATGGCCGCGGCCCAGGCCAACAAGCGCGGCTGCGCCCTGCTGCTTCTGGACCTCGACCATTTCCAGAGCATCAATGACGGCCTCGGCCACACCATCGGCGACCAACTGCTCAAGCTGGTCGGCGAGCGTCTGCGCGAGGTGCTGGGCAGTGGCGTGACCCTGGCCCGGCTGGGCGGCGACGAGTTCGGCGTGCTGGCCGAGAACTGCCAGCAGGTCGGCCAGGCCGGCAAGCTGGCGCAATCGATCATCGAGCGTTTGAAGGAACCGTTCTGCTTCGAAGGCAACCGCCTGTTCATCAGTGTCAGCATCGGCATCAGCCTGTTCCCCAGCGATGCACTGAGCGCCGAGCAGTTGCTGCGCAACGCCGACTCGGCGCTGTTCAAGGCCAAGAGCAACGGCCGCGCCTGTTACGCGCTGTACACCGAGGAGCTCACCGCCCATGCCCAGCAGCGGGTCGAGACCGCCGGCGAGTTGCGCCGTGCCCTGGAGCAGCAGGAGTTGCGGGTGTTCTTCCAGCCGGTACACGACCTGTTCACCGCTCGGATGATCGGCGTCGAGGCGCTGGTGCGTTGGCAGCATCCCCAGCGGGGCCTGGTCCCGCCCGGGGAATTCATCCCCATCGCCGAGCGCACTGGGCTGATCGCCGAGATCGACGCCTGGGTCCTGCACCAGGCCTGCCGGCAGATGGTGCAATGGCAGACCGAGGGGCGACAGCTGGCGTTCGTCGCGGTGAACATCTCCAGCCGCCTGTTCAGCCAGCGTGACCTGTACCGGCAGGTGGCCGATGCATTGCACGACACCGGGCTGGATCCTGCGCTGCTCGAACTCGAAGTGACCGAGAGCGCGGTGATGGAAGACCCTGAAGTCGCTCTGGAGCAGTTGCACCGCCTGCGCGAACTGGGCGTGACATTGGCCATCGATGACTTCGGCACGGGCTATTCGTCATTGCTGCGGCTTAAGCGGATGCCCGTGCAGAAGCTCAAGATCGACCAGGGCTTCGTCGCGGGCCTGCCCCATGACGAGGACGATATCGCCATCGTGCGGGTAATCATCGCCCTGGCCCGGAGCATGGGCATGCAGGTGCACGCCGAAGGGGTCGAGCAGGCGGAGCAGGCGCGGTTCCTGCTGGAACAGCAATGCCAGCTGGGGCAGGGCTACTGGTTCGGGCGGCCGGTGCCGGCGGCGGAGCTGCACTGGGGCTAAGCCTTGTGCATACCGTTGTAGGAGCGGCCTTGCCGAGGCGTCGGACCGGCCGGAAAGGGCTGCGAGGCGGCCCCAGGATTTCAGCGTTGATACAAAAATTGCCGGGGCCGCTTTGCGGCCCTTTCCGGCCGGTCCGACGCCTCGGCAAGGCCGCTCCTACACCCGAAATACATCAACGCTTGTTCAAACCTTTGGCCAGACGGTCCCCGCCCAGCTGGATCACCGCCACCAATGCCACCAGCATCACGATCACGGTCAGCATGATCTGGCTGTCGAAGCGCTGGTATCCATACCGGTAGGCGATATCCCCCAAGCCACCGGCGCCGATCGCGCCGGCCATGGCCGACGAGTTGATCAGTGTCACCAGGGTGATGGTGAAGCCGCCGACGATACCCGGCAGGGCCTCGGGCAACAACACGTGCCAGACGATGTGCCAGCGCCGGCAGCCCATGGCCTGGGCGGCTTCGATCAAACCATGGTCGACCTCGCGCAGGCTGACCTCGGCGATCCGCGCGAAGAACGGCGTGGCGGCGATGGTCAGCGGCACCACGGCCGCCCACACGCCATAGGTGGTGCCGACCACCAGGCGGGTGAAGGGGATCAGCGCGACCATCAGGATCAGGAACGGGATCGAGCGGAACAGGTTGACGATGGCGCCCAGCACCCGGTTCAGTGCCGGGGCCTCGAAGATCCCGCCCTTGTCGCTGGTGACCAGCAGCACCGCCATCGGCACCCCGACGAGCAGTGCGACCAGCGAGGACACGCCGACCATCAGCAGGGTGTCGAGCAGGCCTTGCAGCAGGCGATCAATCCACATGGCCGAGTACCTCCACATCCGCGGCCCAGCGACGGGCGCGTTCGAGCAATTGGTGGGTGTCCAGCGGCGAGCCGCGCACGGACAGGATGAACTGCCCCAGGGCATGCTCGCCGATGGTCTCGACGCCGCCCTGGAGCAGCCGCACGCGCCCGCCCAGGTCGTTGAACAGGGCGCTCAGCTCCGGTTCGCCGACCAGGGTGAGCTTAAGCACCACGGCCGCGTCGCGGCTGACCGGCTGGGCGCGCAGGCTGGCCTGCAAGGCTGCCGGCAGCTTGGTCTGCAGCGGTGCGAGCAGGGTGCGGGTGACGTCGTGGCGCGGCGTACCGAATACCTGCCAGACCTCGCCCTGCTCGACGATCTCGCCACGTTCGAGCACCACCACGCGCTGGCAGATGTCGCGGATCACCGCCATCTCGTGGGTGATCAGCACCACGGTCAGGCCCAGGCGCCGGTTGATGTCGCGCAGCAGTTCGAGGATCGAGGCGGTGGTTTCCGGGTCCAGCGCCGAGGTGGCCTCGTCGCACAGCAGGATCTCGGGGTCATGTACCAGGGCCCGGGCGATGCCGACGCGCTGCTTCTGCCCACCTGACAGCTGCGCCGGGTAGACGTGATGTTTTTCCGCCAGGCCGACCAGCTCCAGCAGCTCGCGCACCTTGCGCTGGCGCTTGGCCTTGGCCACGCCGGCCACCTTCAGCGGGAGCTCGACGTTCTGCCACACGGTCTTGGCCGACATCAGGTTGAAGTGCTGGAAGATCATGCCGATGCGCCGGCGCAAGGCCACCAGGCGGTCCTCGTCGAACGGCGCGATATCCACCTGGTCGATCAGCACCCGGCCCTGGCTGGGTTGCTCCAGGCGGTTGATGGTGCGCAGCAGCGAGGACTTGCCGGCGCCGCTGCGGCCGATGATGCCGAAGATCTCGCCCCGGCGGATGTTCAGGTCGATGCCTTGCAGTGCCGGCTGGCCCTGGCCCGGATAAGTCTTTCCCAGGCCGAGGAAACGTATGTGCGCCTGGTTCACCTCCGGGCGCAGGGCCGTTTCCTCGGCCTTGAGCGGTTCGGCGGGCGGGATGGGCGCCCTGAGGGCGCTGGCCTGGGCCATGTCAGCCTTCCCACCCGGCCTGGTAGAGCTTGCCATGGGCCTTGTCCAGGGCGGCGCGCACGACCGGCGAGTGTTGGTAGATATCGACGAACTTGGCCAGGCGCGGGTCGTTCTTCTCCTGCGGGCGGATGACGAACTGGATCACGTATTCCTTGTTCTCCAGGCCGTCGAACAGCAGCGCCGAGGTGGCGTCGAAGCTGTTGGCCAGGCGGATGTAGGCCGGGTAGCCCTGGACCAGGTCGGCGTCATCGTAGGCGCGTACCAGCTGCACGGCTTCGACCTGGAGAATCCGGATCTGCTTCGGGTTGGCGACGATGTCGTCCTCGGTGGCTTTGTAGCCCACGCCCGGCTTGAGGGTGATCAGCCCGGCCTTGGCCAGCAACTGCAGGCCACGGCCACTGTTGATCGGGTCGTTGGCAATGGCCACGCTGGCGCCCTCGGGCAGTTCCTGGAGACTCTTGTATTTTTTCGAGTACAGGCCGACGTTGTTGATGATCCCCGGCGCGTACGGGACCAGGTCGAAGCCGGCGGCGGCCTTGGCGTTTTCCAGGAACGGGATGTGCTGGAAGTAGTTCACGTCGATATCGCCGCTGTTGAGGCTGACGTTGGGCGCGATCCAGTCGCTGAACTCGATCAGTTTCACTTCCAGGCCTTGTTTATGGGCCTCCTCCACCGCCGCCTCCAGGGGGATGGCAAAGGCGGCGGTGGTGCCGATCTTCAGCGGCTCGGCGGCAAAGGCGGCGGCGGACAGGCCGAGGCCCAGGGCAATGGCCGCGACGGGCCGGAACAGTTTCTCAAGCATGGTGCAGGGCTCCAGTCGGGGCAGGGTCGGGGGTGTTGCGGTAGCGGGCGCCGGGGTGTCCGCCGGGCAGGCGCGGCTCGCCGCTGGCGAACAGCTTCTCGCGCAGGGTGCCCTCGGCGTAGGCGGTCTTGTAGCGCCCGCGGCGTTGCAGGGCGGGGACCACCAGCTCGATGAAGTCCTCGTAGCTTTCCGGGGTGACGGTGCGGGTCAGGTTGAAACCGTCCAGGCCGGTTTCGTCGATCCAGGCGATCAGTTGCTCGGCCACCTGCTCGGCGTCGCCTACCAGGGTCACGTAGCGACCGCCCAGGGCGTGCTGTTCGAGCAGGCGGCGGCGGGTCCATGCGCTTTCCTGCAACTGGCGGGTGGCGGACTGGATGGCGTTGCCCTTGGCGAAACCGATGGGCTCGTCCAGTTCGTAGCGCGAGAAGTCGATACCGGTGGAGCTGGCGAAGTGCGCGACCCCGGCCTCGGCGCTGGCGTAATGCAGGTACTCGGCGTGCTTGGCCTGTGCCTGGGCCTCGGTCGAGGCGACGATCACGGTGATGCCCATGAACACCTTGACCGCCTGTGGGTCGCGCCCGGCCGCCTTGGCCGCGGCGCGCACCTTGTCGACCTGGGCGCGGGTGGCGACCTTGTTCTGGCCGCTGATGAACACGCACTCGGCATGGTTGCCGGCGAAGGCCAGCCCGCGTGGCGAACTGCCGGCCTGGAACAGCACGGGCGTGCGCTGCGGCGAAGGCTCGCACAGGTGGTAGCCCTCGACCTTGTAGAACTCGCCGTGGTGCTCGACCTTGCGCACCCTGTCGGGGCGGGCATAGACCCGCTGCTCGCGGTCGGCGACCACGGCATCGTCGGCCCAGCTGCCTTCGAGCAGCTTGTACAGCACCTGCAGGTACTCGTCGGCCTGGTCGTAGCGGCGGTCGTGCTCGGGTTGCTGCTCCAGGCCCATGGCCCGGGCGGCGCTGTCGAGGTAGCCGGTGACGATGTTCCAGCCGACCCGGCCATTGCTCAGGTGGTCGAGGGTGGAAAGGCGCCGGGCGAACAGGTAGGGCGCCTCGTAGGTCAGGTTGGCGGTAAGGCCGAAGCCCAGGTGCTTCGTCACCGCCGCCATGGCCGAAACCAGCAGCAGCGGATCGTTGACTGGCAGCTGGATCGACTCCTTTAGCGTCACGTCCAGCGACTGGCCATAGACGTCGTAGGTGCCGACGATATCGGCGATGAACAGCCCGTCAAACAGCCCCCGCTCCAGCAGGCGAGCCAGGTCGGTCCAGTAGTCGAGGGTCTTGTAGCGCGTGGAGGTGTCCCGTGGGTGGGTCCACAAACCGTGGTTGATGTGCCCGATGCAGTTCATGTTGAAGGCATTGAGCAGGATCTCCTTGGCCATCAGATGGTCCCCCGGCGCGGCGGCTTCTCGTCGTTGAGGTAGTAGTTGCCGATGGCGTGGTACTTCCAGCGCACCGGGTCGTGCAGGGTGTGCACCCGGGCGTTGCGCCAGTGGCGGTCGAGGTTGTGCTCGGCCAGGGTGGCCTGGCTGCCGGCCAGTTCGAACAGCGTGGTACCGGCGGCCAGGGAGATCTCGGTGCTGATCGCCCGGGCCTCGGCCACGGCGATGGAAGCGGCGGCCAGGGTCTGGGCGTTGCTGTCGGCCTGGGCGATGTCGAGGATTTCCCCGGCGCGCTCGAGCAGCGCCTCGGTGGCGTGCAGGCGGATCGCCAGGTGGCCGAAGCTCTTCAGGGTCAGCGGGTCGTCGCTGGCCTTGTCGAGGCCGGAGTCGATCCAGGGGCGGCTGCGGGTGCGCACGAAGTGCAGGGCGTCCTCGTAGGCGGCGCGGGCGATACCGGTGTCGATGGCGGCATGGAGGATCTGCGCCAGCGGGCCGACCGTGGTCGGGCGTTCGAAGGCGCTCTGGAACGGCACCACGTCCTCGGCGCGGACCGCCACGTGGTTGAACACCACCGAGCCGCTGCCGGTGGTGCGTTGGCCGAAGCCGCTCCAGTCGTCGATCACCTCGATGCCTTGGCTGTCGGCGGGCACGAAGGCCAGGTGCGACACATCCTGCTCGTCGATCACCAGGGTCGGGATGCGCTGGGCGTAGATCGCGCCGGTGCAATAGAACTTGCGGCCGTCGATGCGATAGTGGTCGCCGTCGCGGCTCAGGCGGGTGGTGCGCTCGTGGGCGTTCTTGGTGCCTAGCTCGGCCAGGGCGTTGCCGAAGCGGCGGCCAGCGAGGACTTCGGCGTAGAGGCGTTTCTGCTGTTCGGGGCTGCCGTTCACCCGCAGCACTTCCAGGGCGTAGAAGTGGTTCTGCGGGATCTGCCCGAGCGAGGCGTCGGCCTGGGCGATGCGGGCGATGACCTTGGCCAGGGTGACGTTGGACACCCCGGCGCCGCCAAAGGCCTTGGGCACGCTGATGCCCCACAGGCCAGATTGCACGAAGCGTTCGAGTTCGGCATGGGGCAGGCGGCGCTCGCGGTCGCGCAGGGCGCTGTCCTGGCGCAGGTGTTGGGCGAGTTCGTCGGCGACGGCCAGGGCCTGGGCGTCGGTGGTGATGATGGATGCAGTCATTTTGCTCTCCGGAGCCTGGGGACGTCGTGCGCCTCTTCACGGGTAAACCCGCTCCCACAGGTACAGCGCTGTTATCGGAATCAGTGCGATCCCTGTGGGAGCGGGTTTACCCGCGAAGGGCTGCGCAGCAGCCCCAAGGCTCGAAATCAGATCCAGGAATGGCGGGCAGGCAGGGTGCCGTTGAGGTGGTAGGCGCCGACGGCGTGGTACTTCCAGCGCACCGGGTCGTGCAGGGTGTGGACCCGGGCGTTGCGCCAGTGCCGGTCGAGGTTGAACTCGGCCAGGCTGGCGCGGCTGCCGGCCAGCTCGAACAGCTTCTCGCTGGCCTGCAGCGAGATCTCGGTGGTGAGCACCTTGGCTTCGGCCACGGCAATCGAGGCACGGGCCGCGGCGGCGGCATCGATCACGCCGGCGTTCACCTCGTCGAGCACCTTGGCAGCCTTGCGCAGCAGGGCCTCGGCGGCATGCAGTTCGAGCTTCAGGCGACCGATGTCGGCGATCACATAGGGGTCGTCGCTGTTGCGTTCGACCTTGGCCTCGATCCACGGCCGGGACTTCTCCCGAACGAACTGGATTGTGTCCTCGATCGCCGCTTCGGCGATGCCGGCGTCGATCGCCGCCTGGATCAACTGCGAGGCGGCGCCCTGGATGCTGGGTTCCTCACGCAGGCGCCAGTTGTCCACCACCAGGTCGGCGTCCACCGGCACCTGGTCGAGCAGCACGGTGCCGCTGGCGGTGGTGCGCTGGCCGAAGCCGGACCAGTCGTCGACGATGCGCAGCCCAGGGCTGCCGCGACGGACGAACGCCAGGCGCTGGCGACCATCGTCGTCCAGCGCCTTGACCGCCACCCAGTGGGCGTACAAGGCACCGGTGGAATAGAACTTCTCGCCGCTGATGCGATAGCCATCGCCATCACGGGTAAGGCGCGCCTTGAGCGTCAGGGTGTCCTTGGTCCCGCGCTCGGGGCCGGCATTGCCGATGCGCCAGCCGTCGAGCACCGAGCGGAAGATCAGTTCCTGCTGGGCCTGGGTGGCGGTCAGGCGGACCAGTTGCAGGATGCCGAACTGGTTCTGCGGAATCTGCCCCAGCGCCGGGTCGGCGGCACTGATCAGGCGGAACACTTCGGCGATGGTGGCGAAGGACACCTCGGGGCCGCCGAAGGCCTTGGGCACGCTGATGCTGCCCAGGCCGCTGCGGGTGAACTGTTCGATCTCGGCCCAGGGCAGCTTGCGCTGCTGGTCACGTTTGGCGGCCTGCTGGCGGGCCACCTCGGCCAGTTCGCGGGCGGCCTGCAGGGCCTCTTCGTCGTTGCGCAACACCGTGGCCGGCAGCAGCAGCGGCGAGCTGTCGAGATCGCTGTGGAATCGGGTAGTAGTTGGTTGGCTGGACATCAGTACCGCTCCTTGGCTGCACTCAATGCCCTGGCGTTATGCACTGGGGTGATTGTGATCCTGACCATTCCTAACCTCACAAAGTTGAAAGCGTCGCCTCAGCTGATGGCGACAGACGTTTGCTGGTCCGGTGGTCCGGTCGATATACCCTATTCGTTTAGAAAAAGTTTATGAACTACCGTTTAGGAATATGGATAGAAGAACTGCAGGGTCGGCCCTGTCGTGCAGGGAAATGCTATCCCTGTGGGAGCGGGCTTGTCGGACCGCCGCACCGCCGCGAACACCGGCGAAGCCGGTGCCATACACCGCGCTGGATTCTTCGCGGGTAAACCCGCTCCCACAGGGTTAAGTCAAATCAATGGTTTACGTGAGCGGTCAGCGCGGGATCGTCACCACCAGCTTGCCCACCGCCTGGCGCTGCGCCAGGCGTTCGATCGCCGCGCCACCCTCGGCCAGTGCAAAGGTCTGCGACACCAGCGGCTTCAACTTGCCTTCGGCGTGCCAGGCGAACAGCTGGCGGAAGTTGGCCGCGTTGTCCTCCGGCTGGCGCTGGGCGAAGGCGCCCCAGAACACCCCGAGCACCGCCGCGCCCTTGAGCAGGGTCAGGTTCACCGGCAGTTGCGGGATCGTGCCGCTGGCAAAGCCCACCACCAGCAACCGCCCGTTCCACGCCAGCCCGCGCACGGCCTGGTCGAACAGCGCGCCGCCGACCGGGTCGTAGATCACGTCCACGCCCTGGCCGCCGGTCAGGCGCTTGATCTCGTCCTTGAGGTTGGCCTGGCTGTAGTCGATCAGTTCGTCGGCCCCGGCCGCCTGGGCGATTGCCAGTTTCTCGGCGCTGCTGGCCGCGGCGATCACCCGCGCGCCCAGGGCCTTGCCGATTTCCACCGCCGCCAGCCCGACGCCGCCCGAGGCGCCGAGCACCAGCAGGGTTTCGCCGGCCTTGAGCTGGCCGCGCTGGGTCAGGGCGTGCATCGAGGTGCCGTAGGTCATGCCGAACGCGGCGGCGGTGGTGAAGTCCATGCCCGCCGGGATCGGCAGCACGTTGTAGAACGGCACCGCCACCCGCTCGGCGAAGGCGCCCCAGCCGGTCAGGGCCATGACCCGGTCGCCGACCTTGAACGCGCCGGCCTTCTCGCCGACCGCGGCCACCACGCCGGCCGCCTCACCACCCGGGGCGAACGGCAGCGGCGGCTGGAACTGGTACTTGCCTTCGATGATCAGGGTGTCGGGGAAGTTGACCCCGGCGGCGTGCACGTCGAGGAGGATCTCGTTCTTCTTGGGCGCGGGGCTGGCGACCTCTTCCAGGACCAGGTCCCGCGCCGGGCCCAGGGCTTTGCACAACAAGGCTTTCATCAGGGCTATTCCTTTGCGTGTGGTGGCCGATAAGTGTAGGAGGGCCACCCCCAGGGTCAACGAGCATGGCCGGCCCTGATGAGCCGGCATAAGCCCGGGCTTGGGTTTGGCCGGCGCGCTGGGTAAGCTGGCGCCAACTGTATTGAGGAGCGAATTCGTGAAAGCGTGGATCTTGATGGTGCTGGCCCTGATGCTGCCAGTGGCGGCGATGGCCGAGGAAAAGGAAGGCGAGCCCAAGGTCGCCTACATCAGCCTCAGCCCGCCCTTCGTCGGCAACTACGCCCTCGACGGCAGCCCCAAGCTGCGTGTGTTCAAGGCCGACGTCGCCCTGCGCGTGACTGGCGATGCCGCCGCCACCGCGGTCAAGCACCACGAGCCGCTGATCCGCAACCAGCTGGTGGCGCTGTTCACCCAGCAGGGCGTGGACAACATGAGCAACGTCGAGGCCAAGGAAAAACTGCGTCAGGAAGCCCTGAAGCAGGTGCAGCAGGTGATGGAGTCCGAAGAGGGCAAGCCGATCGTCGAGGACCTGCTGTTCAACAACCTGATCGTGCAGTGATCAGGCGGCGAGGCTGCGGCGAAAGCGCGCCAGGGCCACGCCGAAGAACACCAGGCCGATCGCGGCCAGGGCCGCCACATCCGGCCACACCACGTTCAGTCCGGCGTCGCGGAACAGGATCGCCGCGCCGAGGCTGACGAAGTGGGTCGAGGGCGAGCCCTGCATGACCCACTGCAGCCACTGCGGCATGCTGTCCAGCGGCGTGCTGCCCCCCGAGAGCAGCAGCATCGGGATGATCACCGGGATCGCCAGCAGGCCGAACTGCGGCGTCGAGCGCGCCAGGGTGGCGAGGAAGATACCCAGCGCCGTGCTGGCAAACAGGTACAGCGCGGTCACCCCCAGGAACAGCCCCATGGAGCCCGCCAGCGGCACGCCCAGGGCGCCCTTGACCACCACTTCAAGCGATATCCAGGTACAGGCCACCACCACCAGGGCGTTGCTGGCGATCTTCGCCAGCATGATTTCCAGCGCCGTCAGCGGCAGCACCAGCAGGTGATCGAGGGTGCCGTGCTCACGCTCGCGCAGCAGCGCGGTGCCGGTGAGGACGATGGCCAGGATGGTGATGTTGTTGACGATCTGGATCACCGCCAGGAACCAGCCTCCTTCCAGGTTGGGGTTGAACAGGGCTTTCGGGTTGAGCAGGGCCGGGCTGCTGGTGCCGCGGCCGGCGTACTCCAGCAGTTCGCGCTCGAAGATCCGGCCGATGTAGCCGGCCCCCATGAAGGCCTGGCTCATGGCCGTGGCATCGACGTTGACCTGCAGCTCCGGCGAGCGCCCGGCCAGCAGGTCGGCCTGGAAGTTCACCGGCACGTTGACCACGAAGGTGTACTGGCCGCTGTCCATGGCCTGGTCCAGGCGATCCGCCGGCAGTGCCACGGCGGGCTGGAACTCCGGCGGCTGCAGCGATTCGGCGAGCTTGCGCGAGACGGCGCCGTGGTCTTCGTCGACCACCGCGACACTGGCGTTGTGCACGCCGATCACGGAGCCTGCGGCGGGCATGTAGATCGCCACGCTGAAGGCGTACAGCAGGAACAGCAGCAACACGCTGTCGTGACGCAGGCTGGTGAGTTCCTTCAGGCCCAGGCGCAGGGTGTGGGAGAGGCGGCTCATTCAGGCCTCCTGCTTTTTCAGCATGGCCAGGCTCAGCCCGGTGAAGGCGGCGAAGAAGCCCAGCAGCGCCAGGCACTGCGGCCACAGCTCGCGCAGGCCCAGGGCCTTGGTGAAGGTACCGACGGCAATGTCGAGGAAGTAGCCGGCCGGGAACAGCTGGCCCATCAGCGCCGCCGCGCCGTCCAGCGACGAGCGCGGCACGATCAGGCCGGAGAACTGGATGGTCGGCAGGCTGGTGATGATCATGGTGCCGAGGATCGCTGCTATCTGCGTGCGGGTGAAGGCCGAGATCAGCAGGCCCAGGCTGGTGGTCGCCAGCAGGTAGGCCAGGCCACCGCAAGCGAGGGCCAGCGGGCTGCCCTTGAGCGGCACGCCGAACAGCCAGCGGTTCATCGCCACCAGCAGCGCCAGGTTGACCAGGCTCACCGCGAGGTAGGGCGCCTGTTTGCCGAGCAGGAACTCCAGGCGGGTCAGGGGCGTGGCGTAGAAGTTGGTGATCGAGCCCAGTTCCTTTTCCCGGACGATGCCCAGCGCGGTGAGCATGGCCGGGATGAAGGCCAGGATCAGTGCCATGACGCCGGGGCCGATGGCGTTCACGCTGACCACGTCCTGGTTGTAGCGAAAGCGCGTTTCCAGGCGTACCGGCTGCTGGCGCGCCACCGGGTGCGGGCCGAGGGCGGCCAGCTGCTCAAGGTTGGCCTGGTGCACGGCCTCCACATAGTTGCGGCTGGTCTCGGCGCGAAACGGCATGCCGCCATCGAGCCAGGCGGCCACCACCGGCTGGCGCCCGGCATGCAGGTCGCGGCCGAAACCCGGCGGGATTTCCAGGGCCAGCTTGATCTCCGAGCGTTGCAGGCGCTGGTGCAGCTGGCGGGCATCGCGAATCGGCGCCTGCTCGGCGAAGTAGCGCGAGCCCCGGAAGGCCTCGAGGTAGGTGCGGCTCTGCGGACTTTGGTCCTGGTCGTATACGGCGAAGGCGAGGTTCTCTACATCCAGCGAGATGCCGTAGCCGAAGATCACCATCATGAACAGCGCGCCAAGCAGGGCGAAGGCCAGGCGCACCTTGTCGCGCAGCAGCTCCTTGCCTTCGCGGCTGGCCACCGCCAGCAGGCGGCGCAGGCTGAAGGCCTGGCGCAAGGCGGGCGCTGGGGCGGCGGCCTGTTCCAACCCTGCATCGGCCTGCGCCTGGGCGGGCGCGTCCTGGGCTTGTTCGAGGCAGCGCACGAAGGCGTCTTCCAGGGTCTCGCCGCCGAACTGGCGCTGCAGCGCCAGCGGGGTGTCGCAGGCCAGCACCCGACCGGCGTGCATCAGCGAGATGCGGTCGCAGCGCAGGGCCTCGTTCATGAAATGGGTGGACAGGAAGATGGTTACGCCCTGCTCGCGGGACAACTCCACCAGCAGGCGCCAGAAGTCGTCGCGGGCCGCCGGGTCGACCCCCGAGGTCGGCTCGTCGAGGATCAGCACTTCCGGGCGGTGCAATACCGCCACGGCCAGCGACAGGCGTTGGCGCAGGCCCAGGGGCAGGGCGCCGGACGGCTGGTCGGCAATGGCGCCTAAGTCGAAGCGTTCGATGAGCTCGGCGATGCGCGGCGCGCTGTCGGCCTTGGCCAGGTCGAACAGGCGGGCGTGCAGTTCGAGGTTCTGTCGGGCGCTCAGTTCGCCATACAGCGAATAGCTCTGGGACATGAAGCCGACCCGCTTGCGCGTGGCCAGGTCGCCGGCATCCACCGGGCGGCCGAGCAGGCTGGCGCTACCCTCGCTGGCCGGCATCAGGCCGGTGAGCACCTTCATGGTGGTGGTCTTGCCGCAGCCGTTGGAGCCGAGGAAACCGAAGATCTCGCCGCGGCCGATGGCGAAGCTGACCTTGTTCACTGCAGTGAAGTCACCGAAGCGCAGGGTCAGGTCGTGGGCCTCGATGGCGATAGGCCCGTCGTCGGCCTGGCGTTGCGGAATGCGCAGGGGCTCGGGCTGTGCGCGGCCGGCGCCCTGGAAGTGGGTGAAGGCGTCGTCCAGCTTGCCGCTGGGCGTAACCGCCGCCAGTTCGCGGCTGAGGCCGGCGGCCAGCAGGCGGCCAGCGTCGAGCATCAGGCAATGCTCGAACTGCTCGGCCTCTTCCATGTAGGCGGTGGCCACCAGCAGGGTCAGCTGCGGGCGCTGGGCGCGCACCTGCTCGACCAGCTCCCAGAAGCGCCGTCGCGACAGCGGGTCGACGCCGGTGGTCGGCTCGTCGAGGATCAGCAGGTCTGGCTCGTGGATCAGCGCGCAGCACAGCCCCAGCTTCTGCTTCATGCCGCCCGAGAGCTTGCCGGCCGGGCGCTCGGCGAAGCGCTCCAGGTCGGTGGCGCGCAGCAGGCTGGTCATGCGTTGCTCGCATTCGGCGCGGCCCAGGCCGAACAGGGTGGCGAAGAAACGGATGTTCTCGCGGATCGACAGCTCCGGGTACAGGTTGTTGCCCAGGCCCTGGGGCATGAAGGCAACCTTGGGATACAGCGCGGTGCGGTGGCGGCGCTGGCGGATCGAGCCACCGAGCACCTGCAACTCGCCTTGTTGCAGGCGCTTGACCCCGGCGATCAGTCCAAGCAGGGTCGACTTGCCGGCGCCGTCCGGGCCGATCAGGCCGCAGCGGGTCCCGGCCGGCAGGCTGAACGCGAGGGTGTGCAAGGACTGCAGGTCGCCATAGCGATGGCTGACACCCTCGGCCCGCAGGGCGATCGCCGCGTTCATTGCAGGTTGGCCGGCCAGCCCACATCGGCGGTGCGCACGTACCCGGCGCCGGGCATGCCTGGCTTGGCCTGGGGCACGGCACTTGGTTCGGTCAGGCGCAGCTTGACCCGGAACACCAATTTTTGCCGCTCATCGCGGGTCTCGACCTGTTTCGGAGTGAACTGCGCCTTGGCCGCGACGAACGCCACCTTGGCCGGCAGGGCCTTGTCCGGCAGGGCGTCGAGCACGATCCGCGCCTGGTCGCCGACGGTCAGCCGGCCGGTGGTGGCGGCGGGCAGGTAGAGGTTCATGTACTGGTCGCTGGGGTCGATCAGCATCAGCACCCGGCCACCGGCGCCGAGCACTTCGCCGGGTTCGGCCAGGCGCAGCTGGATGATGCCGTCGATGGGCGCGCGCAGGCTGCTGTCGTCGATCTCGCTGGTGAGCTGGGCGACCTGGGCCTCGGCGGCGCCGATGGCGGCCTTGATCGCCGCCAACTGGGCCCGGGCCGCGACCACGGCCGCGGTGGCGGTGTCGTAGCGGGCCTGCTGCTGGTCGAGCAACTGCTGGCTGGCGAACTTGCGCTGGTAGATCTCGCGCACCCGCTTGAGTTCCTGGCTGGCCAGCAACAGTTCGCTCTGGCGCAGCTGAACGCTGGCCTGGGCGGCGGCATAATTCTCGCGGGCGCGCAGCACTTCGGCCTCGGCCTGGCTACGCTGGGCCTCCATCGTGCGGGTGTCGATGCGTGCCAGCAACTGGCCGCGGGTGACCTTGTCGCCTTCGTCGACCAGCACCTCGGCCAGGCGCCCGGGGATCTTGCTGGCGATCTGCACCTCGGTGGACTCGAGGCGTCCGTTGCCCATGCTCAGGCCTTCGGGCAGGCGGTCGTGAAGAGACTTCCAGTAGCCCAGCCCGCCTGCCGCCAGCAACAGCAATACCAGGGCGGAGGCGAAGATTCTGGGGGCTTTTCTATTCATCGGTCTGCATCCTGCGGCTAGCACGCCTTATCCTGGCGCGACGCGCTTCCTTGCGCGTTGATATTGGTCAAACCCCTGACAATAGCCGCACAATCAGCTCAGCGCGAGGATCGCCGCCCATTGTTCTGCGGTCACCGGCATCACCGACAGGCGGCTGCCCTTTTGCACCAGTGGCAGTTCCTCGAGCGCCGCCTGCTGCTTGAGCAGGCCCAGGCCAAGCACCTGGCGGAAGGTCCGCACATGCTCGACGTCCACCGCGCTCCACGGGTTCTTCTCGGCGCTGGCCTTGGCGTCGTGGTAGTGGCTGTGCGGATCCAGGGCGGTTGGATCCGGGTAGGCGGCGGCGCTGATCCGGGCGATGCCGGCGATCCCCGGTTGCGGGCAGCTGGAGTGGTAGAAGAAGAATTCGTCGCCTACGCTCATGGCCCGCAGGAAATTGCGTGCCTGGTAGTTGCGCACCCCGTCCCAGCGGGCGTTGCCCAAGCGTGCCAAGGCTTCGATGGAGAGCTCGTCGGGCTCGGATTTCATCAGCCAGTAGGCCATGGATGCTGCTCCTGAAAGAGTTTGAAATAACTCGTTGCATGAAACCGACAGTCGGTTGGCGTCAACGTTTGCCTGGCGACTCATGTTGTCGGAAAATGCGCCGATTTTAAGCTATACGCTCCGGCCGCCATCAAGAAAGCCGCCGAGCCTGGACAGTTGTTCTTGGGGGACGATCAATGAAACAACGTAAACCGGACCTGCTCTGGATTCTGGCCTTCGTCTTCGGGCTGGGCGTGGTCACCACCGGTTACGCGCAAGGCTTCTGGGAACGCAAGCTGGATGCCGCCTACCAGCAGGCGCCTGTTGATCCGGCGCAGCAACAGCACCGCTGATCGCACCTCACTTCGGTGCCAGGTACCAACCTCGGTCCGAGACCGTGCCTTGCAACGGTACATCCCAGCTCGCCTGGTTGAGCCGCTCCACTTTCTGGCATTCGTGCGCCAGCCCCAGCAGCAAGGGCTTTTTCCATGTCTGGCGCCGGCCCTGGTAGGCCAGGCTGCGGTCATAGAAGCCACCGCCCATGCCCAGGCGCCCCCCCACCTCGTCGAAACCGACCAGCGGCAGCAGGATCAGGTCCAGCGCCCAGATCGGCCGTTGCCGCTTGCGTTCGATCACCGGCTCCAGGATGCGAAAACGGTTGGGCCGCAGTGCCTCGCCGGCCTCGAAGCGCTGGAACACCATGCGCGTGCGCGGCCAGGCGTGCAGCACCGGCAAGTAGACGCGCTTGCCGCGCTTGTGCGCCTCGCGCAGCAGCAGGCGTGGGTCGATCTCGCCGTCATTGGGCAGGTACAGGGCGATATGCCGGGCGCGGCGGAACAGCGGATCCTGCGCCAGTTGGCGATACAGACCTTCGGCGGCCTGGCGTTGCTGGGCGGGTGTGAGTGCGCGGCGGGCATTGCGCAGGAAGCGGCGAAGCTGGGGGCGGGTGAGCGGCGCGGTGTCGGTCATGGCACGGGCGATCCCAGAAGAAACGAAAAGCCCGCCGTTGGAGGCGGGCAGTTCTGAATGCAGGCTCCCCGACAAGACCGCTATCGGTGTAGCCCTTGAACCCGAAAGTTCAAGGTGGAGATTGCAGGGGGCGTTAAGGCTTTCCGTCGGGCGGACATGCACACCGGCCCCAGCGTGCAACCCCCGTGGTTGTGCGTATCGGCTCAGGGACATAACCGACTGGCGCATCCCCCAGGGAGTGGCGCCAGTATACCAATCTCAGTCGCTTTTGCTAACCGGATCGTCGGACAGGGCCTGATCGACCCGTTCCAGCAGGTCGCGCACCTGCTCGCGGGTGGTGCCGCCGCTGGTCGCTTCGGGGCGTTCCTGGCGGTGCAGCAGCTCGTGGGTGATGTTCAGCGCGGCCATCACGGCGATGCGGTCAGCGCCGATCACCTTGCCGCTGCTGCGGATCTCGCGCATCTTGCCGTCCAGGTAACGAGCGGCGCCGACCAGGTTGTTGCGCTCCTCGGGCGGGCAGATGATCGAGTATTCCTTGTCGAGGATCTGGACGGTGACGCTATTGCTTGAACTCATGAGTCTTGCTCCAGGGCCTTGAGGCGCAGGATCATCGATTCGATCTTGCGTTTGGCGATCTCGTTCTTTTCGATCAGGTGGGCGCGTTCCTCGCGCCAGGATCGTTCCTGAGCTACTAAGAGTGCGTTTTGCCGCTTTAGTTGCTCGACCCGTTCGATCAGCAACTCGAACCGGCTCATCAGTGCTTGCAGGTCGTTCTCTTGCATGGGTTGCACTCGATTCCTTCACTCGCCTGGCGATCATGCCTGCCCCAAGGGCGCGACGGCCAGTGCCGATGGTCTTGGCGCGCCTGCCGGTGCTAGGATACAAGGTCTCCATTCTAGTCATTGCGCCGTCTGGCGCCTAGCTGCCCATGCCCAATACCCAATCGCCCTACATCGCCTTCGCCATGTTGCTTTCGAGCAATGGCCACCCCGTCACCCCTGCCGAGCTGCATGGCCTGCTGATCGGTCGCAGTTGCGCCGGCGCCGGCTTCGATGCCGATGCCTGGCTGGCCGATGCCGCCCAGTTGCTCGAGACCGAGCCCGGTGACTCGGTGCGCAACGCCCTGGTCGGCCTGCAAGAGATGGTCAAGGCCGAGCTGACCGGCGAGGACGTCGCCATCGTCCTGCTGCTGCCTTCCGATGATGCCGCACTCAGCGACCGCGCCACCGCGCTGGGGCAGTGGTGCCAGGGCTTCATCACCGGCTTCGGCCTGAACGCCGGCGGCAAGGACCTGTCCACCGATGCCAAGGAAGTGCTCCAGGACCTGGTGGCCATTTCCCAGGTCCAGGAAGCGCTGGAAGAGTCCGAGGACGGCGAGAGCGACTACATGGAGGTCATGGAGTACCTGCGCGTCGCCCCGCTGCTGCTGTACACGGAGCTGGCCGCACCCGCCGCGCCCGCGCCAAAGCCATCGCTGCACTGATCTGAACGGGGTCGTTTGCCCATGAGCCACATACCCAAGGCGGAGTACGCCCGTCGGCGCAAGGCGCTGATGGCGCAGATGGTCCCCAACAGCATCGCCATCCTGCCGGCCGCGGCGGTCGCTATCCGCAACCGCGACGTCGAGCATGTCTACCGCCAGGACAGCGATTTCCAGTACCTGAGCGGCTTCCCCGAGCCTGAGGCGGTGATCGCCCTGATTCCGGGGCGCGAGCATGGCGAGTACGTATTGTTCTGCCGCGAGCGCAACCCCGAGCGCGAGCAGTGGGACGGCCTGCGTGCTGGCCAGGAAGGCGCAGTGCGTGATTTCGGCGCCGACGATGCCTTCCCCATCAGTGATATCGACGAGATCCTGCCGGGCCTGATCGAAGGCCGCGAGCGGGTCTACAGCAACATGGGCAGCAACGCCGAGTTCGACCGCCGGCTGATGGAGTGGATCAACGTGATCCGCTCCAAGGCCCGCCTCGGCGCCCAGCCGCCGAACGAGTTCGTTGCCCTGGATCATCTGCTGCACGACATGCGCCTGTATAAATCGGCGGCGGAAGTGAAGGTCATGCGCGAGGCCGCGGCGATCTCAGCCCGTGCCCATGTGCGCGCCATGCAGGCCTGCCGGGCCGGGCTGTACGAGTACAGCCTGGAAGCCGAGCTGGACTACGAGTTCCGCAAGGGCGGGGCGAAGATGCCGGCCTACGGCTCGATCGTCGCTGCCGGGCGCAATGGCTGCATCCTGCACTATCAGCAGAATGATGCGCCGCTCAAGGAAGGTGACCTGGTGCTGATCGACGCCGGTTGCGAGATCGACTGCTACGCCAGCGACATCACCCGCACCTTCCCGGTCAGCGGGCGCTTCTCGCCGGAACAGAAAGCCATCTACGAGCTGGTGCTCGCAGCCCAGGCCGCGGCGTTCGCCGAGATCGCCCCGGGCAAGCACTGGAACCACGCCCACGAGGCGACCGTGCGGGTGATCACCGAAGGGCTGGTGGCGCTGGGCCTGCTCAAGGGCGAGGTGCAGGCATTGATCGACAGCGAGGCCTACCGTGCCTTCTACATGCACCGGGCCGGGCACTGGCTGGGCATGGATGTACACGATGTGGGCGAATACAAGGTCGGTGGCCAGTGGCGCGTGCTCGAGCCGGGCATGGCGTTGACCGTCGAGCCCGGCATCTACATCGCCGCCGACAACCAGGCCGTGGCGAAGAAATGGCGCGGCATCGGCGTAAGGATCGAGGACGACGTGGTGGTAACCAGACAAGGCTGTGAAATCCTCACTTCAGGCGTGCCGCGCACGGTCGCCGAGATCGAGGCGCTGATGCACGACGCCCGCAAGGACGCCGCATGAACCGGGTCAACCTGGCGATCATCGGTGGCGGCCTGGTGGGCGCGAGCCTGGCCCTGACGCTGCAGGCCGCGGCCAAGGCCCGTGGCTGGAAGATCCTGCTGATCGAGCCGTTCGCCCCCGGCGACAGCTTCCAGCCCAGCTATGACGCACGCTCCTCGGCGCTGTCCTACGGCACCCGGCAGATCTATGAGCGCCTGGGGCTGTGGCAGACCATCAGCCGCCGCGCCGAGCCGATCCGGCAGATCCAGGTGTCCGACCGCGGCCGCTTTGGCGGCACCCGCCTGGACGCCCTGGAGGAGGGCGTGCCGGCACTCGGCTACGTGGTCGAGAACGCCTGGCTTGGCCAGTGCCTGTGGCAGGCGATCGACAACGAAGTGATCAGCTGGCGCTGCCCGGCGCAGGTGCAGGCGATGCAGGCCATCGCCGGTGGCTACCGCCTGCAGCTGGATGACGACACTTCGCTGGAATGCGACCTGGCGGTGCTGGCCGACGGCGGCCGTTCGGGCCTGCGCGAGCAGCTGGGCATCCATGTGCGCAACACGCCCTATGACCAGAGCGCGCTGATCGCCAATATCACCCCGGGTGAAGCCCACGCCGGCCAGGCCTTCGAGCGTTTCACCGAGCAAGGTCCGATGGCCTTGCTGCCGCTGGCGGACAACCGCTGCGCGCTGGTCTGGACCCGCCAGGGGATGGACGCCAGGCGCCTGGCCGAGCTCGACGAGCGCAGCTTCCTGCGCGAGCTGCAGGAGGCCTTTGGCTATCGCCTCGGCGCCCTGCGCCAGGTCGGTGCCCGCCATCTCTACCCACTGTCGCTGGTCGAGGCCGAGGAGCAGGTACGCCCGCACCTGGTGGTGCTGGGCAATGCCGCCCACAGCCTGCACCCGATCGCCGGCCAGGGCTTCAACCTGTCGCTGCGCGACGTGCAATCGCTGGCGGACGCCCTGCTGGCCGGCCCGGCACTGCCGGGCGACCTGGCCACGCTGCAGGCCTATCACCAGCGCCAGCGCCTCGACCAGGCCCTGACCATCGGCTTCTCCGACCAGGTCACCCGCCTGTTCGGCAGCAGCCAGCCACTGCTGGCTGCCGGGCGCAACCTCGGCCTGCTTGGCCTGGACCTGCTGCCACCGGCAAAAAGCTGGTTCGCCCGCCAGGCCATGGGCCTGGGTACCCGCCCCGACCCGCGAGGCCGCCCATGAGCGATGTTCGCCGGCTCGCACGGCGGGCACGGATGCTGCGCTGGTTGTTGAACTTCTACCCGCCCTACCTGGGCGCCGGCATCCATATCCAGGAAATCAGCCCGGACATGCGCAGCGTCAAGGTGCGCATGAAGCTGACACGGTGGAATCGCAACTACGTCGGCACCCAGTTCGGCGGCAGCCTGTACGCGATGGTCGATCCGTTCTACATGCTGCTGCTGATCGAGCAGTTGGGGCGTGAATACATCGTCTGGGACAAGGCCGCCAGCATCGATTTCATCTCGCCGGGCAAGGGCCCGGTGTATGCCCAATTCCACGTCGACGACGCGCTGCTGGACGAGATCCGCCAGCAGACCGCCAGCGGCAAGAAATACCTGCCGCGGTTGCAGGTGGAGATTCGCGACGGCGCCGGTGAGCTGGTGGCGCGGGTCGACAAAACCCTATACGTGCGGCTCAAGCCGCAAGCGAGGCAGGCGTAAGGCATGGAAATGCGCGCAGATCTGTTGATTGTCGGTGCCGGTATGGTCGGCAGCGCCCTGGCCCTGGCCTTGCGCCACAGTGGTCTGGAGGTGCTCCTGCTTGATGGCGGCCCGATGACGGTCAAGCCGTTTGACGGCGAGGCACCTTTCGAACCACGGGTCAGTGCCCTGTCGGCCGCCAGCCAGCGCATTCTCGAGCGCCTCGGCGCCTGGGACGGCATCGCCCGGCGGCGTGTCTCGCCGTACTCGGACATGCATGTCTGGGACGGCAGCGGCACTGGCGAGATCCATTTCTCCGCGGCCAGCGTGCATGCCGAGGTGCTGGGTCATATCGTCGAGAACCGCGTGGTCCAGGATGGCCTGCTGGAGCGTCTGCACGACAGCGATGTCGGGCTGCTGGCCAACGCTCGCCTGGAGCAACTGCGCCGCTCCGGTGATGAGTGGCTGCTGACCCTGGCCGATGGCCGCAAGCTGCGCGCGCCGCTGGTGATCGCCGCCGATGGCGCCAACTCGGCGGTACGCCGCCTGGCCGGCTGTGCAACACGTGAGTGGGATTACCTCCACCACGCCATCGTCACCAGCGTGCGCTGCAGCGAGGCACACAGGGCCACGGCCTGGCAGCGTTTCACCGACGAAGGCCCGCTGGCGTTCCTGCCGCTCAGCCGCGATGGTCGCCAGGACTGGTGCTCGATCGTCTGGTCGACCACCCCGGAGCAGGCCGAGCAGGCCATGGCGATGGACGACGCGGCCTTCCGTCAGGCTCTTGAGCGGGCTTTCGAGGGGCGTCTGGGCGATGTGCTGGAGGCAGATCCGCGGGTCTGCGTGCCGCTGCGCCAGCGCCATGCCAAGCGCTACGTGGAGGAGGGGCTGGCGCTGATCGGTGATGCGGCTCACACCATCCACCCATTGGCCGGGCAGGGAGTCAACCTGGGCTTTCTCGACGCCGCGGTGCTGGCCGAGGAACTGGTCCGTGCCTGCGAGCGTGGCGAGCGCCTGGCCGATGTGAAGGTGCTGAGCCGCTTCGAGCGGCGACGGATGCCGCACAACCTGGCGTTGATGGCGGCGATGGAGGGCTTCGAGCGTTTGTTCCAGGCCAATCCGCTGCCCCTGCGCTGGCTGCGCAACAGCGGCTTGAAGCTGGTAGAGCAGATGCCCGAGGCCAAGGCGCTGTTCGTGCGCCAGGCCCTGGGGTTGTCCGGGGACTTGCCGGAGCTGGCCAGGGCTTGAGGGCCGGGGCCGCCTGGCGGCCCCGGCAATGGATCAGGCGGTGCGCATCACGCTCATGCGCCCGACCAGCGGCAGCTTGCCGAGCAGGCCGAACAGCGGCACCGTCCAGCGCACCAACGCCTCGCTGGCCTTGGCCGCCAGGGGCGTGTGGCAGCTCCAGCCCAGTGCCAGCACCGCCATCAACAGGCCGCCGATGTAGTCGTCCTGCCCCCAATGGGCGCCGGCCACCAGGCGCGGCAGCATGAACAGCAAGGCCAGTGCCCAGATCACCAGGTGCTGCACCAGGCGACGGCTGAACAGGCTCATGAACAGCGCCCAGATCAGCAGCACCGAGGCGTGGTCACCCGGGAAACTCTGGCTGGAGCGGTCCTTCAGTTCCCACTTCGCTTCCATGTGCGGATAGAAGTCGCTCAGGTGCACGGCGTCGTCGAACACCATCGACGGGCTGTTGTGTTGCCAGCCCATTGCGCTGACCCACTTGGAAAACAGCGCGCGAATCACCACTAAGAGGAGTAGGGTCACCAAAAAGCCGAAAAAAGCCTGGCGCGCTTGGGTAGCCCTGAATACCCAATCGCCGCGGATCAGCAGCGACAGCATGATCAGGCCGACCAGGATGTCGAAGGGGCGCAGGCTGCCGACTGCCCAGATCGACCGCCAGACCAGGTTGTCGGCCAGTGGCGCATTGAGGCTGTGGAATAGCCATTCGTCGAAAGTCAGGCACAGGATCTGGCAAACGGGCCACAACCAGAAACACAGTAGTGCGATGGGCAGCAGGGTGCAGGCTGCCAATGGTCCCCAGGACCACCTTGCTTGGAACAGTGGTCGATTGTCCATAAAATACCTCGATATCCAGCAGGAAGTGAGCGCCTTGTGAGCGCTCTGCGACGGACCTTTCGGTCTCCTGTAATTATTTTGTAATCATTTTTAGAAAGCCAGACAACCATGAGCGACTTGCCAGATACCGATTTCACTCAACGCTTCCTGTTCGACGACCGCGACGTGCGCGGCGAGATGGTCGCGCTGGAACGCAGCTACGCCGAGGTGCTGGCCAAGCACGCCTACCCGCAGCCGGTAAAGCATCTGCTCGGTGAACTGATGGCCGCCGCCGCGCTGCTGGTCGGCACCCTGAAGTTCGACGGGCTGCTGGTGCTCCAGGCGCAGTCCCAGGGCCCGGTGCCGCTGCTGGCCATCGAGTACACCAGCGAGCACGACATCCGTGGCCTGGCGCGCTATGAAGCCGAGCAGATCAAGGTGGATGCCAATCTGGCCGACCTGATGCCGGGCGGTCACCTGGTGCTGACCATCATTCCGGTCAACGGCCAGCGCTACCAGGGCACCGTCGAACTGGACGGCAAGGACCTGTCGGAGTGCTTCACCAACTACTTCGTCATGTCACAGCAGGTGAACACCTGCATCTCCCTGGCCGCCGATGGTGCTCGCGCCCGTGGCCTGCTGGTGCAGCAACTGCCGGCCGAGATCCACAAGGACAGCGAGGACCGCGAGGAAAGCTGGGCCCACGTCAAGGCCCTGGCCAGCACCGTGAAGACCGAGGAACTGCTCGGTCTGGACAACGAAACCGTGCTGCACCGCCTGTACCACGAGGACGCGGTTCGCCTGTTCGATATCCAGCCGCTACGCTTCCGTTGCAGCTGCTCGCGCGAGCGTTCCGCCAACGCCCTGGTCAGCCTCGGCGAGCAGGATGCCAAGGCGCTGGTGGCCGAATGCGGCGGCCAGGTCGAGATCGATTGCCAGTTCTGCAACGAGCGCTATCTCTTCGATGCAAGCGATGTCGCGCAATTGTTTGCCGGTGGCGGCACCGAGGCGCCGTCAGAAACTCAGCACTGAAACGGTTAACTACAGGAAAAACTCCTGTCGAATTGCGCAAAAACGCAGTTCTGACAGGAGGGGCCTACTTTTTTTGGGCGTTTCTGGCATAATCCGGCCACTTTTTTCGCTGTAGTAGTTTTTTCGAGACGACTACAAAACGTTTGGAGCACTCGGCCTCGGGCCGGATGGGGTATCTCATGACGCAAGCCAACAACACCGTGTACACCGACCTGAGCGTCGATGAGCTGGTAAAAGAAGCGCTGTCCCGCGGTGAAGGCGTGCTGGCCGATACTGGCGCGCTGGTGGTGGAAACCGGTCATCGCACCGGCCGTTCGCCGGCTGACCGTTTCATCGTCGAAGAACCGTCCACCCAGGACCAGATTGGCTGGGGCCCGATCAACCGCAAGTTCCCGGCCGACAAGTTCGATGCCCTGTGGGACCGCGTCGAGGCGTTCAACAACGCCCAGGATCACTTCGTTTCCTACGTTCACGTAGGCGCTGCGGCCGAGCACTACCTGCCGGTCAAGATGACCACCCAGACCGCCTGGCAGAACCTGTTCGGCCGTTGCCTGTTCATCAACCCCGAGCAGTACAACCCAGCTGGCCGTGGTGAGTGGCAGATCCTCAACGTCGCCAACTTCGAGTGCGTGCCTGAGCGTGACGGCACCAACTCCGATGGCTGCGTGATCATCAACTTCGCCCAGAAGAAGGTGCTGATCGCCGGCATGCGTTACGCCGGTGAAATGAAGAAAGCCATGTTCTCGGTGCAGAACTTCCTGCTGCCGGCCGCCGACGTGCTGCCGATGCACTGCGCCGCCAACATCGGCGAAGAGGGTGACGTCACCCTGTTCTTCGGCCTGTCCGGCACCGGCAAGACCACCCTGTCGGCCGACGAAAGCCGTTACCTGATCGGTGACGACGAGCACGGCTGGGGTGAGGGCGTGGTGTTCAACATCGAAGGCGGTTGCTATG
Source organism: Pseudomonas sp. NMI760_13 (assembly GCF_021283245.1). Lineage (NCBI taxonomy): Bacteria > Pseudomonadati > Pseudomonadota > Gammaproteobacteria > Pseudomonadales > Pseudomonadaceae > Pseudomonas > Pseudomonas sp. NMI760_13. Next base: position 89,759 of record NZ_JAJSRC010000002.1, read on the forward strand.
CCAAGTGCATCGACCTCTCCGAGAAGAACGAGCCGGTCATCTGGAAAGCCATCAAGCACGGCGCGGTGCTGGAAAACGTCGTGATCGACGCCAACAAGCACGCCGACTACGCCGACGTGAGCCTGACCCAGAACAGCCGTGCCGCCTACCCGCTGGCGCACGTCGAGAAGGTCTCGGCAGAGAACCTGGGCGGCGAGCCGAACGCGGTCATCTTCCTGACCTGCGACCTGACCGGCGTACTGCCTCCGGTGTCGATCCTGAACAACGAGCAGGCGGCCTACCACTTCCTGTCCGGCTACACCGCGCTGGTCGGTTCCACCGAAATGGGTTCGGGCGGCGGCATCAAGTCGACCTTCTCCACCTGCTTCGGCGCACCGTTCTTCCCGCGTCCGGCCGGCGTTTACGCCGAACTGCTGATCAAGCGTATCAAGGCGTTCGGTTCCAAGGTCTACCTGGTCAACACCGGCTGGACCGGTGGTGGCTACGGCGTCGGCAAGCGTTTCAGCATCCCGACCACCCGTGGCGTGATCGCTGCCATCCAGAGCGGCGCTCTGGTCGGTGCCGAAACCGAGCACCTGGACATCATCAACCTGGACGTGCCGAAGGCTGTTCCAGGCGTCGAGACCGAACTGCTCAACCCACGCAACACCTGGGCTGACAAGGCTGCCTACGACGAAGCCGCCAAGGGCCTGGCCACGCTGTTCACCGAGAACTTCAAGAAGTTCGACGTTTCCGACGCCATCAAGGCCGCTGGTCCGCAGCTCTAAGCTGCTGCCGGTTCGGAAGAAAAGCCGCCCTTCGGGGCGGCTTTTTCGTATCTGAAAGCCCGCTTTGGGTGCTGTGTCTACTGAGGCTATCGCAGGGAAGGCCAGCTCCTACAGGATTTACACACCGTTCCTGAAGGTTTGTCGGATAGCCGCATCAATACAGCACGGCCAGAATCTGTTTCACTTGCAGGGCACCCACCAGAAAGCAGATGCCTCATGACAGAATCCCCCCAACGCTCCGCCTTCTCCCATTTCCACCCCATCCTTACCCGCCCGCAGGACAACGACCATAACGGTCACCTCGCCGGCGCCACCGTGCATGCCTTTTTCGAAACCGCCATCCAGGCCTTCCTGGTCGAACAGGCCGAGCTGGACCTGCGCGACGGTGAGCTGGCCGGCTTCGTCGTCAGCTCGGCGGCGGATTTCTTCGCCTTGCCGGGCTTTCCCGACGTGCTCGAGGTGGGCCTGGGCGTGACGCGCCTGGCGGGCAGTACCGTGGAGTTCCGCCTGGCGCTGTTCCGCCCGGGCGAGGCCGAGGCCTGCGCGGCGGGGAGTGTGGTGCAGGTGTTCATCGAGCGGGCCTCGGGGCGTCCTGTGGCGCTACCGGAGACGCTGCAGCTGATCCTCGCCGGGCTGTCGCTCAATCGTTGAGGCGAATGATCCCCTCGCGCACGGCGAACAGCACCAGGCCGGGCACGTCGTGGATCTGCAGGCGGTGCATGATCTGCGAGCGGTGAGCCTCGACGGTCTTGATGCTTAGGCCCAGGCCGTCGGCGATGGAGCGAGTGGTCTCGCCACGGGCGATCAGGCGCAGGATCTCCAGTTGGCGGGTGGTCAGCGGCGGTGTCTGGACCTGACTGACGACGCGCTTGCGGCTGTGCTTCAGGGCCTGGCCGATGACCATCGGCAGCACCGCCGACGACAGGTACTGGCCGCCACCACGCAGGGTCTGCAGGGCCTGCTCCAGTTCGCTTACCGTGGCGCTCTTGAGCAGGAAGCCATGGGCGCCCAGTTGCAGGCAGCTCATCACATGCTCGAGCTCCGAGCGTGGCGAGAACATCAGCACCCGGCAGGCAGGGGCGCGGATGAACAGCTCCTGCAGGGCCTGCTGGCTGTCCAGCTCGCCGCTCATGTCGAGCACCACGATGTCCGGCTTGAGTTTTTCCGCAAGGCTCACGGCCGTCATGGCATCGCCGGTGTCGCCCACCACGACGAAATCTTTCTTCTGTTCAAGCAGGGCACGCAGGCCGGCGCGGAAGAGCGGCGAGTGATCGGCAAGCAGGATTCGGCAGGGCATGGATAAGGGCCTGTTTCGCAAGGGAAGGGGGGCGGCAGGCCTGCTCGATCCGAAAGCGCACTGCCGCGCGGTTGCGCGATCAGTCCTTGTCTGCCGATGGGCGCGGCAGTGCCTCTTATCATAGGCGTTCGAACACCGACGGCAGTAGTGGACGCAGGGGCAGGCCCAGGGCGTGGACGCTCTCGCTGTGACCGATGATCATCAGGCCACCGGGGCGCAGGTGTGCCAGCAGGCGCTGGAGTACCTCGTTCTTGTACCGTGGCGCCAGGTTCGACAACAGGTTGCGCAGCAGGATGACGTCGAAGCGGCCGAGCTGTTCGGGCAGGGGCCGGATCAGGTTGAGCGCCTCGAAGCGCACCTGCTCGCGCAGGGCCGCCGTGACCCGCAGCCGGCCAGCCATCTCGTCGACGCCGCACAGGCAGTGGCGGGCCAGCCAGCCTTCGGGGAAGTAGCGTGCCTGGGCGATGTCGTAGATGCCGGCAGCGGCGGTCTCCAGCAGTTGTGGGTCGAAGTCGCTGGCCAGCACCTGCCAGTCGGGATGGCGGGCGTTTTCGGCGGCGACCATGGCCAGGCTCCAGGCTTCCTCCCCGGTGGCGCAGGCGGCGCTCCACAGGCGTGCGGGGTGGTCAAGGTCGGCCAGCCAGCGGGCCAGGCATTCGAAGTGGCGATGCTCGCGAAAGAAGTAGCTGTCACGGGCGACCAGCAGGCGCAGCAGGTGCTCGTGCTCCTCCGCGCCTCGGGGGCTGTCGAGCAGGGCGAGGTAGCGTTCGAAGTCCGTCAGGCCCAGGGCCTTGAGGCGCTTGTGCAGGCGCGCCGCGACCACGGCACGGCGATCGTCGGCCAGTTGCACGCCGGTGGCCTGCACGACCCGCTGGCGAATTGATGCAAAGCTGGCTTCGCCGAGCAGTGGCGGGCGACGACCGGGCATCCTTCAGCCTCTCCTGGCCCGGGGCAGACAGACGGGGTCGGTGATGATCGTGCGCATTCCCTGCGTCCTGTGCTTGATCGAAACAGCGATGATAACTAGTGGCTAGTGGCCTCCATATCGGGGCAGCCCCTAATCCTCTGGCGGGTATGCAAACGAAAAGGCCCTGCCGATGAGGGCAGGGCCTTAGGCCTCGGGCGTAAGCCTGGCCATCAGTCATGGCGCCAGTGGCGCTTGTGCTTGCGATGGCCGTAGTGGTGGCCGCGGTCGTAGTAGCGGCGATCGTCGTAGTCGCGACGGTAGCGACGTTCGTGGCGTTCGTCTTCGTCGGCCTTGTTGCCCATGTAGTTGCCCAGTGCGCCACCAGCGCCACCACCGGCGGCTGCGCCGATGTAGCTACCGGTGGTGCCGCCCACGGAGCGACCCACCACGTTGCCGCCTGCGGCGCCCAGTGCGCCACCGATGGCCGCTTCGCCACGCTGGCGCTTGTCGGCACCCAGCGCACCGCCGGCCGCGCCGCCCAGACCGGCACCGATGGCGCCACCGGTGCTACCGCCGATGGAGTTGCCCACCACGGAGCCCAGTACCCCACCCAATGCGCCGCCAATGCCGGCTTCGGTGGTGCCGCCTGCCATGGCAACGCCGCTGAGCAGACCAAAAGACAACAACAGAATCGAGGAGTACTTCTTCATCAAGAGAGCCTCAGAGGGATGACGAAGCGGAATTTGAGGCTCGCCGAGGCGCCTGGCAATCGGAATCCGACGAGTAGCACGAGTTGTACACAATTCTCTAAGTTATTGAATTATGTATGAAACTTTCTCGATTTTCGGTTGTCTGAGCTATTTATGACGAAGCCCTGAACCGTTGCGGAACAGGGCTTTTTTGTGGGCAATTGCTCGGAATCTGCGCTTGCCCTTGTAGGAGCGGCCTTGTGCCGCGAAAGGGGTGCGAAGCGCCCCCACGATTTGTGCATCAAGCAGATATCGCCGGGGCCGCTTTGCGGCCCTTTCCGGCCGGTCCGACGCCTCGGCAAGGCCGCTCCTACAGGACGGTTCAGATGATGCGCCCGTCGTCCCGCGCCCGCTCCAGCTTGATGGCGATGAACTTCGACGTCGGCGTATGGCTGCCGTCGCCGATGCTTTCCAGCGGCACCAGCGGGTTCACCTCTGGGTAGTAGGCCGCCGCCTGGCCGGCGGGAATGTCGAACGCCAGCAGGGTGAAGCCATGCACCCGGCGCACATGCTCATCGCCCCACAGCGACACGATGTCGACCTTCTGCCCTGGCTGGAAGCCCAGGCGGACGATGTCGGCTTCGTTGACGAACAGCACGTCGCGCTGGCCGCGCACGCCGCGGTAGCGGTCGTCCATGCCATAGATGGTGGTGTTGTACTGATCGTGCGAACGCATCGACTGCATGATCAGGTCCGGCAACTGGCCGCTGGCGCGCACGCGCTCGTCGAGCAGGCTGTCGGGCAGCAGGTTGGCCTTGAAGTTGGCACGGCCGCTGGCGGTCTTCCACTGGCGGCTGCCGGCGCTGTTGCCCAGATAGAAGCCGCCGGGCAGGCGCAGGCGTTCATTGAAGTCGGCAAAGCCGGGGATGGTGTCAGCGATCAGGTCGCGGATGCGCGCGTAGTCGGCCACCAGCCAGTGCCAGTCCACCGGCTGCTTGCCCAAGGTGGCGGCGGCGATGCCGGCGACCACGGCCGGCTCCGAGCGCATCTGCCGGGACAGCGGCTTGAGCTGGCCGTTGGAGGCATGGACCATGCTGAACGAGTCCTCCACCGTCACCGCCTGCGGGCCTTCGCCCTGCAGGTCGATATCGGTGCGGCCCAGGCACGGCAGGATCAGCGCTTGCTTACCGTGAACCAGGTGGCTGCGGTTGAGCTTGGTGCTGATGTGCACGGTCAGCTCGCAGTTGCGCAGCGCCTGCGCGGTGCGCTCGGTGTCCGGCGTGGCCTGGGCGAAGTTGCCGCCCAGGCCGATGAACACCTTGGCCCGGCCGTCGAGCATGGCGTGGATCGCCTCGACGGTGTTGTGGCCGTTGTGGCGCGGCACCGGGAAGCCGAAGCGCTTTTCGAGGGCGTCGAGCAGGAAGACTGGCGGGCGTTCGTTGATGCCCATGGTGCGGTCGCCCTGCACGTTGCTGTGGCCGCGCACCGGGCACAGGCCGGCGCCCGGCACGCCGAGGTTGCCGCGCAGCAGCATCAGGTTGACGATTTCCTGGATGGTCGGCACCGAATGACGGTGCTGGGTGATGCCCATGGCCCAGCACATGATCACCCGCTTGCCTTTGCAGTACATGCGCGCCGACAGTTCGATGTCGGCCAGGGTCAGGCCCGATTGCGCCTGGATCTGCTCCCACGGGGTGGCATCGACCGCTGCCAGGTACTCGTCCACGCCATGGCCGTGCTCGGCGATGAAGGCATGGTCGAAGATCGCCGGCTCGCCCTTGGCCTGGGCTTCACGCTCCCACTGCAGCAGGAACTTGGCCATGCCGCGCAGCAGCGCCATGTCGCCGCCCAGGGCCGGGCGCAAGAACGCCGTGTTGGTCGGGCGATCGGTGTTGGTCAGCATCTCCAGCGGGTTCTGAGGGTGCTGGAAACGCTCCAGGCCACGCTCCTTGAGCGGGTTGACGCAGACCACCTGGGCACCGCGCTTCACCGCGTCACGCAGTGGGTCGAGCATGCGTGGGTGGTTGGTGCCGGGGTTCTGACCCAGGACGAAGATCGTGTCGGCGTGCTCGAAATCGTCGTAGGTGACCGTGCCCTTGCCCACGCCGACGCTTTGACCCAGCGCCACGCCACTGGCCTCGTGGCACATGTTCGAGCAGTCGGGGAAGTTGTTGGTGCCGTAGGCGCGCACGAACAGCTGGTACAGGTACGCCGCCTCGTTGCTGGCCCGGCCGGAGGTGTAGAACTCGGCCTGATCAGGGCTGGACAGGTTGTTCAGGTGACGGGCGATCAGGGCGAAGGCCGCGTCCCAGTCGATCGGCCGGTAACGGTCGGTGACCGGGTCGTAGACCATCGGCTCGGTCAGGCGGCCCTGGTATTCGAGCCAGTAGTCGCTCTGCTCGCGCAGCGCGCTGACGCTGTAACGGGCGAAGAACGCCGCATCGACGCGACGCTTGGTGGCCTCCCAGTTGACTGCCTTGGCGCCGTTTTCGCAGAACTTGACCATGCCGCTTTCGGGCGAGTCGCCCCAGGCGCAGCCGGGGCAGTCGAAACCGCCGTTCTGGTTGGTCTTGAGCAGGGCGCGGATGTTCTTCAGGGCGTTGTCGCTGCCTACCCAGGCCTTGGCCACGCTGCGCAGCGCGCCCCAACCGCCGGCGGGTCCGGGGTAGGGCTTGTAGCGAGGGGTGGAGGCGGGGGCGTTGTCTGGCAGTTTTTCGTAGGAGGTCACGGCTGTTGCTACTCCGCCGCTGGGCTGAACACCCGCGGTGCGCTGTGTTTGGGCAGATGGATAAGGTTGAGGTTGTGCTTGCGCGCCCATTGCAGGGCCAGGCCCGTGGGCGCGGAGAGGCTGACCAGGGTCTGGATACCGGCGCGCAGGACTTTCTGGATCAGCTCCAGGCTGCAGCGGCTGGTGACGATGGCCAGGCCGCCGGTGGTGTCGATGCGCTGGCGCAGCAGGGCGCCGATCAGCTTGTCCAGGGCGTTGTGCCGGCCGATATCCTCGCGACCCAGCAGCAGCTGGCCGTCGCGGTCCATGAACAGCGCCGCGTGCACCGCGCCGCAGTGCTGGCCGAGGGGCTGGAAGGCGTCGATGCGCTGGCGCAGGTCCTTCAGCCAGTGCGCGGGCGGCAGCGGCGCGCCAGGCAGCACGTCCAGCTCGGGCAATGCCTGCTCCAGGGCCTCGACGCCGCACAGGCCGCAGCCGCTGGTGCCGGCCAGCTGACGGCGCTGGTTCTTCAGGTTCCAGAAGGCGCGGCTGGAGATCTCCAGGTCGGCATACAGCGCCGAGCCGCTGCCGGAGAGCTTCACGTCGTAGATTTCTTCGGTACCGGCGACGATGCCACTGCCCACGCTGAAACCGACGGCGAAGTCTTCCAGGTCGGTCGGGCTGACCAGCATCACCGCCTGGTTCAGGCCGTTGTAGACGATGGCCAGGGCCACTTCCTCGGCCAACGGCGTGCTTTCGCGAGCTGTGTCGGTGAGCTGGACGTAGTCGTAGGTGTTACTGGCGGCGGGCAGCGCAAAAGACGTGGACGCCGCGCAGACCGGTGGCTTGCTGTTCATCGGGGCGAATACCGGCTGGCAGTTTGACCCCACAAGCCTAGGCCCCTGTGCCGGTGGCGTCTAATCGCTAGCGTCTATGCCGTGATAGAGCGCGTCGATTGGTCGCAGTGGGGCGGGATGAGGGATCCTGGCCTAGACTCCTGCTTCCATGGATTCACCATCAAAGGAGCGCCACATGAGCCTGTTCAGTTTCGTGAAGGAAGCCGGCGAGAAGTTGATCGACCTGCTGACGCCGGGCAATGCCAATGCCGAGGAACAGTTGAAGAAGCACGTCCAGGACGTGGGTCTGGGCAACCCGAACATCTCGGCCACTGTAGAGGGCGACAAGGTCATTCTCAAGGGCGAGGTGGCCAGCCAGGAAGAGAAGGAGAAGATCATACTGGCCGCCGGCAATATCGCGGGGGTGGCTTCGGTGGATGACCAGATCACCGTCACCGGGCCGGTGGCCCAGGCGGCGCGGTTCGTCGAGGTCGAGAAAGGCGACACCCTGAGCGCCATCTCCAAACGGGTCTATGGCGATGCCAACAAGTACCAGAAGATCTTCGAGGCGAACAAGCCGATGCTGAAGGATCCCAACAAGATCTATCCGGGGCAGGTGCTGCGTATTCCGGATTAATCTTCATCGTCTGATCCGGCTCTTTCGCGGGTAAACCCGCTCCCACAGGTACTGCACCACATTCAAGGACTGTGCAACTCCTGTGGGAGCGGGTTTACCCGCGAGAGGCCCTCACAGGCCAACCAGTAACTCCCGGTAATCCTCGACCGCCGCAAACTCCTGGGTATCCCGAGGCTCCGCCCGACTGTCCGGCTGGCGCACCGCCAGTAGATGCCCCACCCCGAACCGCCGGGCACTGCGCAGAATCGCCAGGGTGTCGTCGATGAACAGGCTGCGCGCCGGTTCGAAGCCGATATCCGCGTGCAACGCGTCCCAGAACTGCGGACTCTCCTTCGGATACCCATAGTCATGCGAACTGATCAGCCGTTCGAAGTACGGCGCCAGTTCCACCCGCTCCAGTTTCAGCGACAGTGAATCGCGGTGCGCATTGGTGATCATCACCACCCGCTTGCCCGCCTTGCGCACGGCCGCGAGGAAGGTGTCGGCATCCGGCTTGAGGGCAATAAGGTCGGCGATCTCCTGTTTCAGCTCGCGGATCGGCAGGCGCAGCTCACGGCTCCAGAAGTCCAGGCAGTACCAGTTGAGTGTGCCGGCATGCTGTTCGAACAGCGGGCGCAGCTCAAGCTCGGCCATGGCCCGGCTGACGCCATGCAACTCGGCGTAGCGCTGGGGCAGGTGCTCCAGCCAGAAGCGGTTGTCGTAGTGCAGGTCGAGCAGGGTACCGTCCATGTCCAGCAGGACGGTATCGATGGCGGACCAGGGAAGAACGGGCATGGGAAATTCTCGATCAGTCGGCAAGCCACGGTATAGTAACCCGTTCACGCCAAGGAGCCGCCCCATGCGCCAGAAACCCACCGTCCTCAGCCGCGAGATCGTCGCCAGCAGCCGCCTGTTCCGGGTCGAGGCCGTGCAGTTGCGCTTTTCCAACGGCACCGAGCGCACCTACGAGCGATTGGTCGGTCGTGGCAACGGTTATGGCGCGGTGATGATCGTGGCCATGCTCGATACCGAGCACGCGGTGCTGGTCGAGGAATATTGCGGCGGGACCGATGAATACGAGCTGTCCCTGCCCAAGGGCCTGATCGAGCCGGGCGAGGACGTGCTGGCTGCCGCCGACCGGGAGCTCAAGGAAGAGGCCGGGTTCGGCGCACGCCAGCTGGAGCACCTGACCGAGCTGTCGCTGTCGCCCGGCTACATGAGCCAGAAGATCCAGGTGGTGCTGGCCTCGGACCTGTACGAAGAACGCCTGGAGGGTGACGAGCCCGAGCCGATGCGGGTCGACAAGGTCAACCTGCGCGAGCTCTCGGCCCTGGCCATGCACCCGCAGTTCACCGAAGGTCGGGCGCTGGCGGCGTTGTACCTGGCCCGTGACCTGCTGATCCAGCGTGGGGTGCTGAGGGTATGAACGATCGGCAATTGATGCAGGACGTGGTGAATCTCGCCCGTTCGGCCGGCGAGGCGATCCTGCCGTTCTGGCGCGCCGATGTGGCCGTGACCAGCAAGGCCGACGATTCGCCGGTGACCGCTGCCGACCTGGCGGCTCATCGGGTGATCGTGGATGGGTTGCAGGCGCTGGCACCGCAGATCCCGGTGCTGTCCGAGGAAGATTGCGAGATTCCGCTGGCCACCCGCCAAGGCTGGCAGCGCTGGTGGCTGGTCGATCCGCTGGATGGCACCAAGGAGTTCATTGCCGGTAGCGAAGAGTTCACCGTCAATATCGCGCTGATCGAGAACGGCGAGGTGGTGTTCGGGGTGGTGGCGATGCCGACCAATGGCCGCTGTTATTTCGGCGGGCGCAACCTGGGGGCCTGGCGTGTGGAGCGTGATGGCGGTGCGCAGCCGATCCAGGTACGCAACGCGCCACCGCAGGGGGCGAAGTTTACCGTCGTCGCCAGCCGTCGGCATTCCAGCCCGCAGCAGGAGGCCCTGCTGGCCGGGTTGAGTGGTGCGGTGGGTGAGCTGGAGCTGGCCAATATCGGCAGTTCGCTGAAGTTCTGCCTACTGGCCGAAGGCAGTGCCGACTGTTATCCGCGGTTGGCGCCGACCTCGCAGTGGGATACGGCGGCTGCGCAGGGCGTGCTGGAAGGGGCCGGGGGTGAGGTGATCGGGCTGGATGGGCTGGCGTTCCGGTATCCGGCGCGGGAGTCGTTGCTCAATCCGTTTTTCCTGGCGTTGCCCAAGGCTGCCGGTTGGCGGAAGGCGTTGGTTGAGCTGGTGGACGCTATCTGAGCTTGAGATAGCTGGGGCTGCTTTGCAGCCCTTTCGCGGCACAAGGCCGCTCCTACAGGGGATCACGTTTCCCTGTAGGAGCGGCCTTGTGCCGCGAAGGGCCTCCAAGCTTTCAGCGATGCAACACGTACTGCCCGCTGAACCTCACCGCAGGCTCGTCGCTACCCTCGTTGCTCACCACCGTCTCCAACGTCAGCCGCGCCCGCCCGCGACGCTGGTACATCGTCAGGAACCGCTCCCAGGTCTTCTCGTCCGGCGCCGGGCACTGTGCCACCGCCGTACCGGTAACCGGCAGCGGATAACTGATCTGCCCTTCCTGGATGACGATATGCCCGTCATCGATCCCCAGCTCGCGCAGGCGCAGGTGCAGCCAGCCCCAGCCCACCAACACCGCGCCGCAGTACAGGCTGCCGCCGAACATGGTGCTCTTGTGGTTGACGTTGGGGGCCAGCGGCAGCTTCAGGCGCAGACAGTGCCGCTGCCAATCGATGACTTCCATCCCCATCTCGCGGGTCAGGGGAATATCACTGTGCAACACGGATTGCAGGTACTGGCTGTCGGTGCTCATGGACGGTTGTCCTCCTGGTCGTCGTGCCCGCCGCCGCCGTCGAAGCTCAGGCCATGCTTGCGCAGCTTGTCGTGCAGGGTCTTGCGCGGGATGCCGAGGGCTTCGGCGAGGCTGCGCATCGAGTTGTGCGGTTGGCCCAGCTCGGCGGCGATCAGCGAGCGTTCGAACTGCTCGACCTGCTCGCTGAGGTTGCCGGTTGGCACGGGCACCTGGATGTCATGGATCGCCGCGGGCGCCTGGCCATCGAGGGCCAGCTCAAGGCCCAGGGCGAAGCGTTCGGCTGCGTTCTGCAGTTCGCGCACGTTGCCCGGCCAATCGTGGCGCAGCAGCACGGCGCGCTGCGCCGGTTGCAGGCTGTGGGGCGGCAGGCCGTGGCGCTCGCTGGCGGCGTCGGCGAAGTGCTGGAACAGCACGAGGATGTCATCGCCGCGCTCGCGCAACGCGGGAATACGCAGCGGCGCGACGTTGAGGCGGTAGTACAGGTCGGCGCGGAAGCGGCCCTGGTCGGCAGACTGGCGCAGGTCTTCCTTGGTCGCGGCAATGATGCGGATATCCAGCGGGATCAGCTGGTTGCCGCCCAGGCGTTCGACAACCCGTTCCTGCAGCAGGCGCAGCAGCTTGACCTGTACATCCAGGCTCATGCTCTCGATCTCATCGAGGAACAGTGTGCCGCCGTTGGCGAACTCGAACTTGCCGATCCGGCGTTTCTGCGCCCCGGTGAAAGCCCCGGGCTCGTGGCCGAACAGCTCGCTCTCGACCACGGACTCGGCCAGGGCGCCGGCGTTGATCGCCACGAACGGGCCGTCGCGGCGGCTCGACAAGTCGTGCAGGGCACGGGCCACCACCTCTTTGCCCGCACCGGTCTCACCGAGGATCAGCACATCGGCGCGGGTCCCGGCGAGAGCGCCGATCTGCTCGCGCAGGCGCTGCATGCCCGGCGACTGGCCGACCAGGCGCGTGGCCAGCTGCTGGCGGTCGCTCAGGGCCAGGCGCAGGCTGCGGTTGTCCAGCACCAGGCGGCGCAGGGCCAGGGCACGGCGCACGCTGTCGAGCAGGGCGTCGCTGGCGAAGGGCTTTTCGAGGAAGTCGTAGGCGCCGGCGCGCATTGCCTGCACCGCCAGCGGCACATCGCCGTGGCCGGTGATCAGCAGTACCGGCAGCTCGTTGTCGCGGGCATGCAGTTGTTCCAGCAGTTGCAGGCCATCGATGCCGGGCATGCGGATATCGCTGACCACCACCCCTGGCCAGTCTTCCTCGATGCGCCCGGCCAGGCCCTGGGCGTCGGCCAGGGCCACGACCTTGAGCCCGGCCAGGTCCAGGGTCTGGCTCAGGGCCTGGCGCAGGTGCGGGTCGTCGTCGACCAGGAGCACCTGGGCGTGGCTGTCGATCAGTGTCTCGGTCATGCCGAGGTGTCCTCCGAAGATTGCAGGTTGGCGCCGGGCTTGGCCACACGCAGTTTCAGCGTCAGCAGGGCACCGCCTTCCGGGTGGTTGCCCAGCAGCAGCTCGCCGCCCAGCGCATGCATCAGGCTTTCACAGATGGCCAGGCCCAGGCCCAGGCCCTGGGTGCGGGTCTTGGTGGTGAAGAACGGTTCCTTGGCGTGCTCCAGGGCCTGGCGGCTGAAGCCGGGGCCATTGTCGCGGATGTACAGGTAGACGCAGTCATCCTGGCGTTCGGCACTCAGCCACAGCCTGCGTGGGTTGGCTTTCTCGGTGAGGGCATCGAGGGCGTTGGCCAGCAGGTTGCCCAGCACCTGGCGCAGGCGGGTCTCGCCGGCCTGCACCCACAGGGTAGCCTCGGGCAGGTCGCGCACCAGTTCCACGGCCATGGCCCGGCGGCGCTTGGCCAGCAGCGCGAGGGCGTCGTCCAGGGCCGGTTGCAGGGCCACGCTTTCCGGGGCGTGCTGGTCGCGGCGGGCGAAGGCGCGCAGGTGGGCGATGATCGAGGCCATGCGCCCGGTCAGCTCGCCGATCAGCTTGAGGTTGCCGCGCACGTCCTCGGTGCGCTGATGATCAAGCAGGATCTCGGCGTTCTCGGCGTAGCTGCGGATGGCCGCCAGCGGCTGGTTCAGCTCGTGGCTGATGCTGGCCGACATGGTGCCGAGCACCGATAGCTTGCCGGCCTGGACCAGTTCGTCCTGGGCGCGCACCAGCTCTTGCTGGGCGCTCTCGCGCTCGAGCACCGCGCTCTTGAGTCGGGTGTTGAGGCCTTCGAGGTCGGCGGTGCGTTCGATCACGCGGTTTTCCAGCTCCTGGCGGGCACGGGCCTCGAAATCGATACGGTCGATGTAGTGGCGACGGCGCTGCATCACCAGGCCAGCCAGGAGCATGGTCACCAGCAGCGCGCCGCCGCCGATGGCCATGACCGTCTGCACCGAGCGGTCGACCAGCAGGCGCGGGGCGAGGATGCTCACCTGCCAGCCGGTTTCCTTGATGTCGCGGGTCTGGATCAGCCAGGCGGCCTGGTCGAGGGTCAGCGGCTGCGGCGCCTGGGTCGGGTAGGGCTGGATGGCGACGATGGCCTGGCGCTCGGCCGCGGTCAGCTCGCGGGTGGCGCGAAAGCGCCAGTCCGGGCGCGAGGTGAGCACCACCACGCCGTTCTGGTCGGTCAGCAGCAGTTGTTCCGGAGTGCGGCCCCAGAGGGTCTCGGTGTGATCGAGATCGACCTTGACCACCAGCACGCCGATCACCTTGTCGCGGTCGTGCACGGCGGCGGCGAAGAAGTAGCCGCGCTTGGCCGAGGTGGTGCCTTGGCCGAAGAAGCGCCCCAGGCGGCCCTCCATTGCTTCGATGAAGTAGGGGCGGAACGAGAAGTTGCGGCCGACGAAGCTGTCCTGCTTGTCCCAGTTGGAGGCGGCCAGGGTGTTGCCGCTGACATCCATCAGGTACATCACCTCGGCGCCGGTCTGCTGGGTGATGTGCTTGAGCAGGCGGTTGGCGTTGGTCACCGCCTCGAGGCGCAACGGGTCGGCCAGCACGCTGCGCAGCGCCGGCAGGTCGCCGAGGATCTGCGGCAGGGTTTCATAGCGGTGCAGGGTGCCCAGCAGGTTGGCGACGTAGAGGTCGAGGGTCTGGCGGTTCTGCGAAGCCAGTTCGTCCTGATAGTAGCGCTCGGCCAGGTGGTGCAGCGGCCACAGCAGCGGGGCCAGGCACAGCGCCAGCAGGGCCAGGCTGCGCCAGCGGGGGCGGCGGGGAGGCGTGGGTCTTGGGATCATTGCGATAATGGCGCCAGTAGGATCTGGCGCAATTATGCGCTACTTGAGGCAGTCGATGAGTGCATCGTGCCAGTGTGGCTGGCTGACCTGCCATTCGTGGGCCAGGCGCGAACAGTCCAGGCGCGAGTTGAGCGGTCGCTTTGCCGGTGTCGGGTATTCGCTGGAAGGGATCGGCAGCAATTCGGCGCAGGGCAGGCCACGGGTCTTGAGCTGTTCGCCGATGGCCTGGGCGAAGCCGAACCAGGAGGTTTCACCCTGGGCGGTCAGGTGGTAGGTGCCCCAGGCGCCGGCCTGGCCGTTCTGCCAGCGCTCGATCAATGCACGCGTACTGGCTGCAATTGTGGCTGCCCAGGTCGGGGCGCCGATCTGGTCGTCCACCACTTTCAGTTGAGCGCGTTCCTGAAGCAGGCGCTGCATGGTCAGCAGGAAATTGCGCCCATGCAGCGAATAGACCCAGCTGGTGCGCAGGATCAGGTGTTCTGCGCCTGCTGCGCGGATCGCCTGTTCTCCGGCCAGCTTGCTGCGTCCGTAGATTCCCAGGGGGTTGGGCGCGTCGTCCTCGTCGTATGGCGTGGCCTTGCTGCCGTCGAAGACATAGTCGGTGGAGTAGTGGATCAGTGGCACGCCAAGGCGTGCGGCTTCCTCGGCCACTATTCCTGGCGCCTCGGCATTGATGGCGAAGGCCAGTTCCGGCTCGTTCTCTGCCTGATCCACCGCAGTGTGTGCCGCCGCATTGATGATCAGGTCGGGGGTCTGTCGGCGCAGTGGTTCGCGCAGCTGTTCCGGTCGGGCCATGTCGAACTGGTCGCGGCCAACCAGGCACACCTCGCCCAGTCCGGCCAGGGCGCCCTGCAACGCCTGGGCAACCTGGCCATTGTGGCCGCAGACAAGGATTTTCACGGGAACAGCTCCGCATCCTTGAACAATTTGCCGGCCTGGTCCTTGGCGGACAGGATCGGTGCTTCCAGCAGGCCCCAGTCGATCGCCAGCTGAGGGTCATCCCAGCGGATGCAGCGTTCGGCGCTCGGGGTGTAGTAATCGGTGGTTTTATAGAGGAAGTCGGCCGACTCGCTCAGCACCAGGAAGCCATGGGCAAATCCTGGTGGTATCCAGAATTGACGGTGCTCCACGGCGCTCAGTCGCGTCGCGACCCACTTTCCACAGGTAGGTGAGCTTTGCCGCAGGTCCACGGCGACGTCGAGGACCTCGCCCTGCATGACCCGCACCAGTTTCCCCTGGGGATTGTCGATCTGGTAGTGCAGGCCGCGCAACACGCCCTTTTGCGAGCGTGAGTGGTTGTCCTGCACGAAGTTCACGTCAACGCCAGCCTTGTCGGCAAAATCCCGTGCGTTGAAGCTTTCGAAGAAGAAGCCACGGCTATCACCAAAAATCTTCGGTTCGATGATCAGAACATCCGGGATGGCCGTGGCGATGATATTCATGGGGTCTCTTCTATCAATTTACTGAGGTACTGTCCGTACCCCGTCTTCTTAAGTTCTTCGGCCTTCTTCTGCAATTCTTGACGGCTGATCCAGCCTTTCTGATAGGCGATCTCTTCCAGGCACGCGATTTTCAATCCCTGCAGGTGCTCGATGGTCCGCACATACTGGGAAGCTTCCAGGAGGCTGTCGTGGGTGCCGGTGTCGAGCCATGCAAGGCCGCGCCCCAGGCGCTCCACGCGCAGGTCGCCACGCTCCAGGTAGGCGTTGTTGATGTCGGTGATCTCCAGTTCGCCGCGTGGGGAGGGTTTGACCCCCTTGGCAATCTTCACCACATCGTTGTCGTAGAAGTACAGGCCGGTAACCGCATAGCTGGACCTTGGCTTGGCTGGCTTTTCTTCGATCGACAAGGCCCGGCCATTGCCGTCGAACTCGACCACGCCGAAGCGCTCGGGGTCCTTGACCCAGTAGCCGAACACCGTGGCGCCGGCCTGGTGCTTGACCGCGCGCTGGAGCTGTTCGCTGAAACCCTGGCCATGGAAGATGTTGTCGCCCAGGATCAGGCATACCGAGTCGTTGCCGATGAACTCCTCGCCAATCAGGAAGGCCTGGGCCAGGCCGTCGGGTGACGGTTGCTCGGCATAGCTGAGGTTGATGCCGAACTGGCTGCCGTCACCGAACAGCTGGCGGTACTGCGGAAGGTCGGCGGGCGTGGAGATCAGGAGGATATCGCGGATACCCGCCAGCATCAGGACAGAGACCGGATAGTAGATCATCGGTTTGTCGTAGATGGGCAGCAGCTGCTTGGAGGTGGCCAGTGTGATCGGGTGCAGGCGAGTGCCGGAGCCGCCGGCGAGGATGATGCCCTTGGTCATGCGATCGAATCCTTGTAATCGTTGTTGCCCAGTCGTTCACGCTGATAGCTGCCATCCTGGACATGGCGGCACCATTCAAGGTTGTCCAGGTACCACTGGACGGTCTTGCGCAGGCCTGTCTCGAAGGTTTCCTCGGGAACCCAGCCCAGTTCGCGCTCGATCTTGCTGGCGTCGATGGCATAGCGCTGGTCGTGGCCCGGGCGATCCTTGACGAAGGTGATCAGGTCAGCGTAGTTCGCAATTCCTGCAGGGTGTTGCGGAGCCAGCTCCTCGAGCAGGGCACAGATGCCACGCACCACATCGATGTTCTTCTGCTCGTTGTGGCCACCGATGTTGTAGGTCTCGCCGACCTCGCCTTCGCTCACCACCTTGAACAGTGCGCGGGCGTGATCCTCGACGAACAACCAGTCACGCACTTGCAGGCCATCGCCATAGACCGGCAGCGGCTTGCCTTCGAGGGCGTTGAGAATGACCAGTGGAATGAGCTTCTCGGGGAAGTGGAACGGCCCATAGTTGTTGGAGCAGTTGGTCAGCAGCACCGGCAACCCGTAGGTACGGTGCCAGGCGCGGACCAGGTGGTCGGAGGCCGCTTTGCTCGCCGAATAGGGCGAGCTGGGGGCGTAGGGCGTGGTTTCGGTGAACAGGTCGTCGACCCCGTGAAGGTCACCGTAGACCTCGTCGGTGGAAATGTGATGGAAGCGGAAAGCCTTGCGCTCCTCGTCGTCCAGCGTGTTCCAGTAACCCCGGGCAGCCTCCAGCAGGCTGTAGGTGCCGACGATGTTGGTCTGGATGAAGTCCGAAGGACCGTCGATGGAGCGATCCACATGCGATTCCGCCGCCAGGTGCATGATGGCGTGTGGCTGGAACCGGGCGAGCACAGCACTGACGGCGGCCTGGTCGACGATATCGACCTGGGCGAACTCATAGCGCGAATTGCTGGCGATGCTCGACAGTGATTCCAGGTTGCCTGCATAGGTCAGCTTGTCGAGATTGAGGACTTCATGCTCGGTATTGCTGATGAGGTGGCGTACCAGGGCCGATCCGATGAAACCGGCTCCCCCGGTAATGAGAATACGCATGTCGGATTCCCTTTCCTTCCAATAATGACGGTGGCTAACGGGCTCACAGCTTGTCGGCTGACAAGGCGGGAGGCAAGTTGAATGCGCCGGGTTGCATGTCCAGCGCGACGAAACGCCAATTGTACGCTGCCAGCTTGCCAATTTGCCTGCCTGGTGGCGTCATACAAGAAAAACGAGGTTTTTCGCCATGCCGCTTTCCACCCTGATCCAGCGCTCCAGCTTGCCCGCTCCTTCGCTCAGCGAGGCCCGGGCCCATGCCTTGCTGCGGGCGCATTACGATCTGGAGGGAGACCTGCAGTCGCTGGGCAGCCAGCAGGACCTGAACTTCCAGGTCGATGGCCGCGATGCGCGTTATGTGCTCAAGGTCTGTCACGGCAGCTACGCCAAGGTTGAACTGGAAGCCCAGCATGCCGCGTTGGGTCATTTGCGCGAACGCGCATTGCCGGTACCTGCGGTCCGACGGGCCATCGACGGCGAGGATCTGCTGGCGCTGGATATCGATGGCCAGGCTCTACGCGTGCGTTTGCTCGATTTTATCGACGGTCAGCCGCTGACCCGCCTCAAGCACATGGCCCCGCGGTTGATGGCCGGGATGGGGGCGCTCTGTGCCAAGGTCGACAGGGCCTTGGCCGATTTCGATCACCCAGGGCTGGAGCGCACCCTGCAGTGGGACCCGCGGCACGCTCAAGCGCTGATCCAGTACCTGTTGCCGGTGTTACAGGATGCCCGACGTCGCGAGCAGGTGGCACAGGTCGCCGAGCTCGCAGCCACTCGCCTGCAACCGCTGGTCGAGCAGTTACCGGTCCAGGCCGTGCACCTGGACATCACCGACGACAACGTGGTCTGGGCCCGTGATGACCAGCGGCAGTGGCAGGTGCAGGGCGTCATCGACTTCGGCGACCTGCTGCGCACCTGGCGCATCGCCGACCTGTCGGTAACCTGCGCCGCCTTGTTGCATCATGCCGAGGGCGACCCGTTGCGCATCCTGCCAGCGGTCAGCGCCTATCACGCGGCGAACCCGTTGCAGGAGGTTGAGCTGCGCGCCTTGTGGCCGCTGGTGCTGAACCGCGCCGCGGTGCTGGTGCTCAGTAGCGAGCAGCAGCTGGCGATCGACCCGGACAACCAGTACACCCGCGACAACATCGACCATGAATGGGAGATCTTCGACACCGCCTGCGCCGTGCCCGCCGCGCTGATGGAGGCGGCGATCCTGCAGGCGGCGGGCCAGGTGCCCGTGACGCCGGACATGAGCGCTTGCGCCGCGTTGCTGCCGAGTCTTGCCGGGCAGCCGGTCGCCCGGGTCGACCTGGGCGTGCTCAGCCCCCTCTGCGAGGTGGGCAATTGGGAGCAGCCGGGCTTCGACCAGCGCCTGCTCGCCGCCCAGCCGGGGCCGGCGTGCAGCCTCCATGGGCAGTACCGCCTGTCGCAAACCCATATCGATCGGCCCGAAGAGCCGGCCACCTGTGCCCTGGGCGTGGAGCTGAGCCTGCTGCCCGGCAGCGCGCTGCAAGCCCCCGAGGCTGGTGTATGGCAGCGCACCGGAGATGGTCGTGGCTGCCTGCGAACCACGCACTGGAGCCTGTGGCTCGCTGGCCTGGAAGAGACGCCGGCCGATGGCCAGGCGCTGCTCAAGGGGCAGGCGCTGGGCGCGACCTGTGGCTTCCTCAGCGTGCAGCTGTGCCTGGATGCCGATACCCGCCCACCGTTCTTCGCCACACCGTCCCACGCATCCGCCTGGCTGGCCCTGTGCCCGTCACCGCAAGCCCTGCTGGGCTTCGACTGCGATGCCGAGCCACTGGCCGACGCGCAGGCCCTGCTGGCCCGTCGCGATGCCAGCTTCGCCCGCTCGCAGAAGCATTACTACGCCCAGCCGCCGCACATCGAGCGCGGCTGGCGCAACTACCTGATCGACATGCAGGGCCGCTCGTACCTCGACATGCTCAACAACGTCGCGGTGCTTGGCCATGGCCATCCGCGCATGGTCGCCGAGTCGGCGCGCCAGTGGTCGCTGCTCAACACCAACTCGCGCTTCCACTACGCGGCCATCGCCGAGTTCTCCGAGCGCCTGCTGGAAGTGGCCCCGGAAGGCTTTGACCGGGTATTCCTGGTCAACAGCGGCACCGAGGCCAACGACCTGGCGATCCGCCTGGCCTGGGCCTACAGCGGCGGACGCGACCTGCTCAGCGTGCTGGAGGCCTACCACGGCTGGTCGGTGGCCACCGACGCGATCTCCACCTCCATCGCCGACAACCCCCAGGCCCTGGAGACCCGTCCGGACTGGGTGCATCCGGTGGAGGCGCCGAACACCTTCCGCGGCCGCTACCGGGGCGCCGACAGCGCCGCCGACTATCTGCGCGACGTCGATGCCAAGCTGGCCGACCTCGACGCCCGTGGCCGCCAGCTGGCAGGGATGATCTGCGAGCCGGTGTACGGCAACGCCGGGGGCATCTCGTTGCCGCCGGGCTATCTGCGCGAGGCTTATGCCAAGGTGCGCCAGCGCGGCGGGGTGTGCATCGCCGACGAGGTGCAGGTCGGCTATGGGCGCCTGGGCGAGTATTTCTGGGGTTTCGAGGAGCAGGGCGTGGTGCCGGACATCATCACCATGGCCAAGGGCATGGGCAACGGCCAGCCGTTGGGCGCGGTGATCACCCGGCGCGAGATCGCCGAGGCACTGGAGGCCGAGGGCTATTTCTTCTCCTCGGCCGGAGGCAGCCCGGTCAGTTGCCGCATCGGCATGGCGGTGCTGGATGTGATGCGCGACGAAGGGCTGTGGGACAACGCCCGTGACGTCGGCCGCCACTTCAAGGCACGCCTGCAGGCATTGGTCGATAAATATCCGCTAGCCGGCGCCGCCCACGGTTCCGGGTTCTACCTGGGGCTGGAACTGGTGCGCGATCGCCAGACCCTGGAGCCGGCGACCGAGGAGACCATGATCCTGTGTGATCGCCTGCGTGACCTGGGGATCTTCATGCAGCCTACCGGCGATTACCTGAACATCCTCAAGATCAAGCCGCCGATGTGCACCACGCGGGCCAGCGTGGACTACTTTGTCGACAGCGTGGAGCGGATTCTGAGTGAAGGTTTGTGATATCGATTTTTATCGGATTTTGTGCGTCGTTTATACGAAAACGGTCTTGCCGATAACTTCTAAAGTCGATATTTATCGTTTATAAATGTCCGCTTTACCGTAGCCGGGACCGCGATGCGGTCCTTTCGCGGCACAAGGCCGCTCCTACAGGTCCCACACATTTTCTTTGTAGGAGCGGCCTTGTGCCGCGAAAGGCGCGCGCAGCGGGCCCTGGACCACCGACAGTTGCCATCAGAGGCCATCGATGAAAACGCTCAACTCGACTCCCCGCGCCGACGGTTTCCATATGCCCGCCGAGTGGGCCCCGCAGACCCAGGTGTGGATGGTCTGGCCGGAGCGCCCGGACAACTGGCGTCTGGGTGGCAAGCCGGCGCAGGCCGCGCACGTGACCCTGGCCAAGGCCATCGCCCGTTTCGAGCCGGTCACCGTGGCGGTGTCCGCCGGCCAGTACGAGAATGCCCGTCGCCAGCTCGACCTGCCCAACATCCGCGTGGTCGAGATCAGCAACGATGACGCTTGGGTGCGTGACACCGGGCCGACCTTCGTCATCAACGACCATGGCGAAGTGCGTGGCGTGGACTGGGGCTTCAACGCCTGGGGCGGCTTCGACGGTGGCCTGTACGCCCCCTGGAACCGCGACGAAGAGCTGGCCGCCAAGGTCATGGAGATGGAGCGCGTGCAGCGCTACCACACCGAAGGCTTCGTGCTCGAGGGCGGTTCGATCCACGTCGACGGCGAAGGCACCCTGATCACCACCGAGGAATGCCTGCTCAACCGTAACCGCAACCCGCACCTGAACCGCGAGCAGATCGAGGAGATCCTGCGCGAGCACCTGGCGGTCGAGACCATCGTCTGGCTGCCGGACGGCCTGTACAACGACGAGACCGATGGCCACGTCGACAACTTCTGCTGTTACGTCAGCCCCGGCGAAGTGTTACTGGCCTGGACCGATGATTCCAATGACCCCAACTATGCACGCTGCCATGCCGCCTACGAGGTGCTGAAAAACACCCGTGACGCCAAAGGCCGCGAGTTCGTGGTGCACAAGATGCCGATCCCGGGGCCACTGTATGCCACCCAGGCGGAATGCGACGGCGTCGATCATGTGGTGGGCAGCCAGGAGCGTGACCCTTCTGTGCGCCTGGCCGGTTCCTACGTGAACTTCCTGATCGTCAACGGCGGCATCATCGCCCCGAGCTTCGACGACCCGGCCGATGCCCAGGCCCGGGCGATCCTGGCCAAGGTCTTCCCGGATCACGAAGTGGTGATGATCCCGGGGCGCGAACTGCTGCTTGGCGGTGGCAATATCCACTGCCTGACCCAGCAGCAGCCGGCACCGGTAAAACGTTGATCGGCCAATGAGTGAAAAACCCGTCGGATGACGGGTTTTTTTATGCTCGCGATAGTCGGTCGGGCGGCATGGCACAGCAATTGTATTGATTTTTCCTCGTGCTTCAGGGGAATGGACCTACGCCATTCTGTAACGCGCCTGAAGTACCTTAGCCGCTCACTAGGCCCGGGGAGTACGTGAGGAAATGAACGCAGCAAGTGAGTCGGCTTTGCCCCCAGCGGCAGCCAGCCACCGATCGCTCAGAATCCTGGCTCAGTGGTTGAAACGTCATGGAGACAATCGGGTCAGGACGACCGACCCACGACGCCTGCTGGATGGGCGATACCCTCAAGGCCTGATCAGCGAGGAAGAGCTCGAAGCTCTGCTGGCTGTCTGGCATTGATCGGGAAGGAACCCGTCGCAGAAAAAAACGCCACCGCATCTGCGGTGGCGTTTTCGTTTGTGAGGCGTGCAGCAGAAGTACGCATCCCCTGTGTGTAGGAGCGGCCTTGTGCCGCGAAAGGGCCGCAAGGCGGCCCCGGCGATCTTGCATGAACGCTGAAATCCTGGGGCCGCCTTGCGGCCCTTTCGCGGCACAAGGCCGCTCCTACAAAGGCCATGTAACTTAGAAACTATACGTCCCGGTCACCACCAGGCTGCGCGGATCGCCCACCTGGATCTGCGCGGCGCTGGTGGCCGAGCTGTAGTAGGTCTTGTCGGTGATGTTGCTCAGCGCCGCGCGCACATCCCAGTCATGAGTGCGGTAGCCCGCCAGCGCGTCCCAGCGGCCATAGCCCGGCAGGATCACGGTGTTCTGGTTGTCGGCGTAGCGGTCGCCGACCAGGGTCAGGCCGGTTTCGGCGTACCAGCCCAGCTCCGGTTTCCAGGTGACGAACAGGCTGGCGTTGCGCTTGGCCACGTCGTTGATGCGGTTGCCCTGCTGGCCGTTGTTGTCCTTGACGATGGTCGCGTCCTGCAGGCCGATGCCGCCGCGCACATACCAGTTGCCCACCACGTTGCCGGTAGCGGTCAGCTCGATGCCGCGCGAGCGTTGCAGGCCGCTGAGCTGGATCAGCTCCGGGTTGATCGGGTCGCGGGTACGGCGGTTGTACAGCTCCAGTTCGTAGATCGCGAGGGTGGTGCTCAGGCGCTGGTCGAACCATTCGCTCTTGACCCCGATCTCCTTCTGCCGGGTCTGTTCCGGGTCGGTCTGGTTGGTGTTGCCGGCCGCGCCCGGGGTGATGCCGATCAGGCCGCCGCCGACCGGGGAGTAGGTCTTGCTCCAGGACGCATAGAAGGAGTGGTCCTGCCAGGGCGTGTACACCACGCCGATGCGCGGGCTGAAACTGTTGTCCTTCTGCTTTTCCGAGATGTCGCGCAGCTTGTTGGTGGTGTCCACCTCGAACTGGTCGAAGCGTACGCCCGCCAGCAGTTGCCACTGGTCGTTGAGGCGGATCTGGTCCTGCAGGTAGATACCAGTGCTCTCGACGTCGGTGTGGTTGTTGCTGGACACCCGCATCGTGCCGTTGTGCTGCTGGCCGGCCGTCGAGCCCTGCACGGGTACCGATGGCACGCCGACGCCCTGGTGCAGCAGCGAGTTGCGGCGTTGCTCGCCCATTTCCAGGCCCACCAGCAGCGTGTGCTCAAGGCCAAAGGTCTCTACATGGCCTTCCAGCTCGACGGTGTTGTAGAGGTTGCGGGTGCTCAGGTCCTGTTGCCAGCGCTGGCGATCCACCAGCCCGGCAGCCGGGCGGTAGGCGGTCAGGTAGGTGTTGTCGAAGTCGCTCTCCAGGGTGAACAGGCTGAAGGTGTGGCGCAGTTGCCACTGGTCGTTCAGCTCGTAGTTCAGGCGCGAGCGCAGCGATTCGGCGCGGTCGTTGATGTAGTCGCGCTGGGTGTCGCCGTAGGTGGTCTTGCGGCTGACATCGGCCGGGCGCCCGGTGAGCGGGTTGCCGGGGATGCCGCGATCAGGGGTGCGGTCGTAGCGGCTGTACTCGTACTGCACCAGCCAGTTCAGCTCGGGGGTGATCTGCCAGCTCATGGACGGCGCGAACAGCTGGCGGTGGTTGCCGTCGATGCCGTCGCGGAAGCTGTTTTTGTCTTCGTTGCCCAGGTTCAGGCGCAGGCTGAGGGTGTCGCTGGGGTCGGCGCTGAGGTCGGCGTACAGGCTGCGCAGGTCCTGGCTGCCGCCCTGGGCCTCGATGCTCGAGCGGCGGCCGTGCTCCGGCGCCTTGCTCACCCGGTTGACGATGCCGCCCTGGCTGCCACGGCCATAGAGCACCGCCGCCGGGCCCTTGAGCACCTCGACCCGCTCGATGTTGTGCAGGTCGCGGGTGTACTGGCTGTCGTCGCGGATGCCGTCCAGGTAGAAGTCGTTGCTGGCGTCGAAGCCGCGGATGCGCAGGCTGTCGAAGCGGGTGTCGGCGCCGCTGCTGACGTTGGGGATGCCTTCCAGCGCCTTGCCCAGGTTGCTGCTGCCGTAGTCCAGCACGTTGCGGGTCTTCACCGAGTCGATGGCCTGCGGCACATAGCGCGCCGGGGTCGAGGTGCGGGTCGCGGTGGTCACGTCCTTGACCCGCGGGTTGTCCTCTTCGCGGGTGCTGTCGGCGGTCACCGAGGTTTCCGGCAGGGTCGTGGTGGCGGCACTGGCCAGGCCGGCGCTGAACAGCAGTGACAGGCCCAGGGTCAGGGGGGAAAGGCGGCAGGGGGCAGGCATCGAAGGCGTCCAAGGAATGGAGTGAGAAATTGGGCGCGAATGGTAATGCTTGCTATTTACTGTTGCATCGACATTTGTAAAGGGTTGTCTTTACATATGTTTCAAAATGTTGCTATCTATTCGGATTGATTTTGAATTGTCTTGATATTCATGCGGATGCGCACGGGGATGACCTGTAGGAGCGGGCTTGTCCCGCGATGGCGCCCTGGCTGGACGGTGATGAGGGCATTGCCGACCTTATCGCGGGGCAAGTCGCACCGCCGCTCCCACGCTGCTCAGGGCAATTTCCGACAGGGTATCGAGAGGCCTGCGGAAGCACGGTCGTATGACGGTTTTATGGATTTCGCCCGCTTTCCACAAAAGAGACAAATTTGCGCTGACCCACGGCAGATATGCATGGAAATGCACCAGCGCCGACCTTGTTTTTGGTTATATCAACCTGCATTTCACGTTTTTTTGACATGTATGAGCAGGCAGGGCTAGGATTCGGGCTCTACGCCTGCTGGCCATTCTCTGGCCATGCGGCTGCAAGGCCCGTTGCAGACCATTGGCGGGCCTTCGGCTTGGATCCGCATAGCGTCGAACCTACGAAGGGGCGTTGGTTCCTGGCGTTCTCATGCAGAGCGTTTTTGAATACGAAATAAGGAAAATAACATGTTGAAAACCAGGATCAGCCTGGTCGCCCTGGCGATGATCGCCGCGACCCAGGCACAGGCCAATGAGCAGGCCGAAAGCAAGGGCTTCGTTGAAGACAGCCACGCCAACGTACTGCTGCGTAACGCCTACATCAACCGTGACAAGAAGCACGGTACCGATGACCAGATCGAGTGGGGCCAAGGCTTCATCGCCAACTTCTCCTCCGGTTTCACCCAGGGCACCGTGGGTGTCGGTGTCGATGCCTTCGGCCTGTACGCCGTGCGTCTGGATGGTGGCAAGGGTCACAACGGTGGCGCGGGTGTCGATTTCTTCAAACCGCACAACTCCACGAACGCCGATGGCAACGCCAGTGGTCCGCATGACCTGGCCCGTGCAGGTGCAGCCGTGAAGTTCCGCATCTCCAACACCGTGCTCAAATACGGTGACCAGATGCCTACCCTGCCAGTACTGCAGTACGACGATGGCCGTCTGCTGCCGGAAAGCTTCACCGGTACGCTGATCACCTCCAAGGAAATCCAAGGCCTGGAGCTGAACGCCGGTCGCTTCACCCAGGAGGCGCGTAAGAGTGCCGAACGCCGTGATGGCGGTGGCCTGAAGTCGATCAATGTGCTCGGCGGCAGCTACAAGTTCACCGATAACTTCACCGCGTCGCTGTACACCGCCGACAACGAAGACGTGATGAAGAAGCACTACCTGGGCCTGAACTACGTCTTCCCGATCGCCAGCGACCAGTCCCTGACCCTGGACTTCAACGGCTACAAGTCGGACATCGACAACAAGTACGTGCGTGCGGCCAAGCTCAACGGCGACTCCAACACCATCTGGAGCCTGGCGGCGACCTACGCCTACGGCCCGCACTCGTTCACCCTGGCGCACCAGCGCAGCACCGGCAGCACCGGCTATCAATATGGCTGGTATCAGAACGCGGGTGGCGTGGGTGATGGTGGTTCGACCATCTACTTGGCGAACTCCTACTGGTCCGATTTCAACGCCGAGGACGAGCGCTCCTGGCAGTTGGGTTACGGCCTGGACTTCGGTGCCTTTGGTATCCCTGGCCTGACCTACAAGCTCGCCTACGTGGTGGGTGACAATATCAACACTCGCACCGTCGGCAAGCCTGAGGGTTACGGTGAAGGTAAAGAGCGCGAAATCTTCAACCAGATTCGCTACGTGGTTCAGGAAGGCCCGGCCAAGGATCTGTCGATCAAGCTGCGTAGTTCCTTCCTGCGTACCAACAACGCCGTTCGTTATGCCGACAACTACACCGACGACGGCAACGAAGTCCGCGTATTCGTCGAGTACCCGATCAGCATCTTCTGATCCTGATCTTGCGTGACCCGCAGCCCCGGCCTATGCCGGGGCTGTTTCTTTCCGGCGCACGCTGGCCGCCGCCACCTCGATCTCCCCCGTCTCCGGTGCAAAGCTGTCGCTGCGTGCCATCCGCCACATCCGCGCATAGAACTCGCTGTCGATCGTGCCGCTGAGCAGCTCGCCCGGCTTGAGGAAGGTGTGCAGCTGCGAAAACAGGCCGATCTCGCTGGCGCTGATACGCCGCGCCAGGTGCTTGGGCTTGAGTTCAGAGGGATGGTCCAGGCCGGCGGCGGCAAGCATCTCGGCCAGGGCATGCAGGGTGTTGCGGTGGAAACTGGCGACCCGCTCGGCTTTCTCCGGCACCACCAGTGCGCGCTGGCGCAGCGGGTCCTGGGTCGCCACCCCGGTGGGGCACTTGTTGGTGTGGCAGCTCTGCGACTGGATGCAGCCGATGGCGAACATGAAGCCCCGCGCCGAGTTCACCCAGTCCGCGCCGATGGCCAGCACGCTGGCGATGTCGAAGGCGCTGACCAGTTTGCCCGCCGCACCGATGCGGATGCGCTCGCGCAGGTTCAGCCCCACCAGGGTGTTGTGCACGAACATCAGGCCCTCGCGCAGCGGCACGCCCATGTTGTCGGAGAACTCCCGGGGCGCCGCGCCAGTGCCGCCTTCCTTGCCGTCGACGACGATGAAGTCCGGGGTGATGCCGGTGGCCAGCATGGCCTTGGCGATGCCCATGAACTCCCACGGATGGCCCAGGCAGAACTTGAAACCCACCGGTTTGCCGCCGGACAGCTCGCGCAGGCGGGCGACGAACTGCAGCAGCTCCCGCGGTGTGCTGAAGGCACTGTGGGCGGCCGGCGAGATGCAGTCCTCGCCTTCGCGCACGCCCCGGGTGGCGGCGATCTCGGCGCTGACCTTGTGCCCCGGCAAAATCCCGCCATGGCCCGGCTTGGCGCCCTGGCTGAGCTTGATCTCGATCATCTTCACTTGTGGCGCGCGGGCCTGTTCGGCGAAGCGATCGGGGTCGAAGTGGCCGTCCTCGGTACGGCAGCCAAAATAGCCGCTGCCGATTTCCCAGATCAGGTCGCCGCCGTGTTCGCGGTGGTAGGGGCTGATGCTGCCCTCGCCGGTGTCATGGGCGAAGCGTCCCAGGCGCGCGCCCTTGTTCAGCGCGGCGATGGCGTTGGCGCTGAGGGCGCCGAAGCTCATGGCCGAGATATTGAAGATCGACGCCGAGTACGGCTGGCGGCACTGCGGGCCGCCGATGCGGATGCGGAACGAGGCCGGGTCGGCCATCGGCACCGGCAGCATCGAATGGCTGATGAACTCGAAGCCCGGCTTGTAGGCATCGTTGAGGGTGCCGAAGGCTTTCTCGGCGCTCTCGTTCTTGGCCCGGGCGTAGACCAGCGAACGCTGGGCGCGGGAGAACGGCAGCTTGTCGTCGTCGCCCTCGATCAGGTACTGGCGGATCTCCGGGCGGATGGTCTCGATCAGGTAGCGGATGTTGCCCAGTATCGGATAGTTGCGGCGCACGGCGTGGTGGCGTTGGCGCAGGTCGTTGAGGCCGACCAGGCTGAGCAGGGCGCTGATGACGGTGAAGGGCCAGAGCCAGGTGTGCGCAGGCAGGAACGGAGCGCTGGCGATCGTGAAGACCAGGCACAGGAACAGGCAGGCATAGCGGCTGGGGAGCGAGTCTTTCATGGGTCCATCGCAGGCGGGATGACCCGGCCTAGGATAGGCAAAGGCTGCGGGGGGAAAACCTGGGGTTTCGGTAAAAGACTGTTACTCGACGCGGAATTGCCTGGAGAGCACATGGCCAGGTTTGACTGTAGCCAGGGCCCCGGTCTCCAATCAGGTGAACTGGATGAAGAAGAAGCCGGCTTCATCGCCTTGCTTGCCGCGCCGTGCCTGCCTGTCGACATACAGGTAGCCGATACCGTCCGAGAACAATCCCACGTGCTGCCGGCTGGCGGCGGCCACATCACTGTCGAGCAGTTGCATCAGGAACAGGAAGCGCTGGGGTTCGTAGATCGGGTCCTGCAGCCAGCAAGGCCTGCCGACGGGCTTGCTCAGGTCGATACCGCTGTCCTCGTCCTCCAGTTCCTGTTCTTCTTCCTCATCGCTGAAGGGTTCGAACTGAATGTAGGCTCGGTCCAGCAGTAAGGCCGCGGCGGGCGGGGCGATCGACTGGTCGGCCAGCTCGTGCAGGATGACCCGGGCAAAACGATTGGCGCGCTTTTCGTCGAGCTCGCTCTGCTGATTGACAGTGTAGTGGCGCTGGGTGGACCGGTTGAAGGCGCCGTCTTGCTGACGCGCGGTGATGAACACCGTGATCGCCATGCCGGGTGGAATGAAGGTGACGGGCAGGAAGCGGTCGCTCAATGTCAGCAGCGGGGTCATCGGCTCATCAGTGTCCGGGCTTCGTGGCCATAGCGAGGCATCCTTGAGGCGGGCGCCGCCGCCGATCTGGCCCAGACCGTGATCCTGGCCGGAAAGCACGATTTTTTGCGAGGTCATGGTCAATAGCATCCTTTGCGTCTTACGGGTTGTTCCACTTCAGATCGGCGTCTCCAGCGCCAGGACCTTCCAGCTCGCCTTGCGTTTACGCTCGATGAGCGCGGCCAGGGCCTTGGCGGTCGGAGCACCCTTGCCGGTGAACTTCACCGGTGCCAGGGTCAGCAGGGTGACCTTCTCACGTTCGGGAATCCGCTCGCCTTCACCATGCTTGTTCCAGGGCTTGTCCACTGCCAACAGCGCATCCACCGCGCAAGGCCAGTGCAGGTCGGCAAACTGTGGATCGTCACGCTGGAACAGCATGCCCTCGGCCACCGGGCCCTGCTCGAAGGTTCTGGCGGCGAGGCGTGCCAGCATTCCTACTGGAAAATACCAGGCGTCTGGCACCGGCAATCCGGCCTGGGGCAGTGCCCAGTCACCCGGCAGGCAGAGGAACAACTCGGTCATCGGGGCAACCTGGTACAGGCCGGTGGTGAACAGCAGCTTGTAGTCGGTCTTGCTATCGATCAGGCTGACATGCAGCGTGCCGCGAGGGTCTTCACTGGGAGGGCAGAACGCGGTAGGCAGGACCCACCCAGCGGTATTGTGCACAAAGGTGACAATGGCCTGTCCGGCGCCTTCGGCATCGGCGTCCTCGACATCGTTGATGCTGCGTGCACCGTGTTCGAGCAGCAGATCGACCGTGCGCTGATGCCCCCATTCGCGCGCAGCGTCCAGTGCGCTGTCATTGGCGCGTCGGTGCAGGCGATTGACCTGTGCGCCTCGTGTCAGCAGCAGTGCAACGACCTCGTTGTGGCCCGACTGGGCCGCTGCGTATAGCGGTGGGCAGACGCTTAGTGGCAGGCCGTCGACCCAGGCACCGGTATCGAGCAGGCAAACGCAGGTTTCAAGGTGCCCTTCGCTGGCTGCCAGTTCAAGAGCACTGGCATGACCCTCGTCTACATACGGCTGGTTCGGCGCCAGGCCCAGCTCCAGGAGCAGGCCACAGCTAGCCGCCTGTCCGGCTCGAGCGGCCATGTGCAGCAGCCCCTCCTCGTCGGCCTCGCCATAGCGGGGCAGCACCAGCAGTTCGGGGTATTTCTGCGCGAACGCACGTAGCCGCTCCAGCTTGCCTTCTTCTACATCGTCGTAGAGGCGGTCGAGCTTGGTCTCATGCTTTTCGTAGAGTTGTTGCCAACCGATCATCAAATAGCGGTTCCCCGTCCGAGGGTCTGGTTCAGGTTAAGTAAGACCCTTGTCAGCCCCACGGAAATATCACTTGCCCGGGAGGGGGATCAAGGCGAACTGGAATGCTTCCGGGCAGTGCTGCTCGAGCCAGTTCTTTGCCCGTTCACTGACGAAATAGCCGCCGTGCACATCGGCCTTGAAGAAGTCGGCGTGCTCATCAGCACGGACTACCTGCAGGTAATGAGAGGGATCATTGCTCTTTACACTCTCGTCCATGCGCAAGGCGACCTTGCCAGCGACGTAGGCGCACCAGAACGCCGGCATGCGTGCTGCCAGTTGTGGGGCATGGGGGCGTGACTCGATGATCGATTCGGGCTCGTCATCCAGCTCCAGGTAGACGCTGATGTCCTTGGCCGCGTCCCATTGCTGCCAGTCGAGTTCGACAATATGGGTCTTTTCCAGATGCTCGAAGCGGCTGATGCCTTTCAGGCCAGAGTTCTCCAACGCCTTCTTTGTCGGCTCGGTCAGTACCAGCAGGCCAGAGCGGATGTAGGCGGGCGGTGTGTAGGGGCCGGTACGCTCGATGCTGTCAATGTCGGTGTCTTCGTCCCAGGCGATCATGCCGTAGGCTAGCACCTCACCCCAATCGCCCCAGGGTGCTTGTGCGTTGCTGACAAAATAGATGTTCATATCAGGCTTCACGGCTCTTGCTGTTCTGGTCGCAACGTCTTTCATAGAGCCATTGCCATGAGGGGGTCGCGCAACAGTTGTATTGCCCATGCGGCGCCCAGCGAGCAGATTGGCCGCCAAGGACTTAAACCTTGAGCAGCTCGGGATAGTCACTGAACCAATAGTCCAGGGCATCCTGATTGAGACCATGCTCACCGCGCCAGAAGTCCATCGGGTAGCTCCAATCTGACGAGCGCGCGCTACGTGGCGCCAGGCCGAGGTTGGTGTAGCGGTACAGCAGGCCTGGATGCTCTGGCGTCTGCAGTATTCCGCAGTGTCCCAGCAGGTCGAGGAACCCCCGGCCCTCTTCTTCGCTCATCTTGATACCGGGTAGTTTACGCAGCAGCTTGAGCAGGTCCTTGGGTTTGGTCACGGCAGGCACGTTACGGATCAGGTCCAGGATCGACACCATCAGCTCCAGGTTGCCCGGCTGTTCTTTCGGCCCGGCGTTATGCTCCTGCAACTGGAACGCGATATTGGAGGGGCTGCCGAAAAGCGCTGCGCCGATCAGAAAACGCACCCTGTTGAGGGCAATGAAGTTGACTTCGCGCTCCTTGAAGAAACTGCAGACCTGACAGTTCAGTTGGTCCTGCGCCGTGAAGGCGTGTTGCGGCAGGTGTGTCGCGCAAGCATAGGCCGACAGGGCCGCGCGCAGGTAGGCCTGGTTGCGCTCGACACCGGTGAGAAAGTTGGCGACCACCTCTTTCTTCACCACGGTCTCTCGCGCCTTGAACAGCCAGGTAAGCACCTGGTCATGGCTCATTCTGCGGGTCTCGGTCGCCAGGCCTGTGGCTACCAGCGCCGAGCTTGGTGGCTCGCTGGGATGCTGGGCCTTGAGGATCTTGCAAAGTTGTTCAGGAGTTGCATTCATGTTCATTTCCCGCAGGAGCTTTTGTTGGCCTTGGGGGGCAGGGCGCCACGGCTGTCGAGCACGGGCAGTTGCGTGACTTTGCTGACACCGCGTGCCTTCAGGAAGTCGTTGGCGAGCGCTATCCGCTCGAGGCCAGGGTCTTTTTTCGCCTTGGCGTCGGAGATGCCATAGATCTTGTTGCCTCGCACGTTCGGGTTCTTTCTGCCGAGCACTTCTCGCTCGCGGATCCCTGAGTCCTCGATGCCGCGTATCGTGTCGTAGTCGGTACCAATCGGTGTCACGCGGTTGATGCGGTCACCTTCCTTGAAGCGTGGGCCGTCTGCGCCCTTGGTTTCCATATGTCGGCGTACCACGCCTTCGAGCGTATCGTTGTCCGAGGCTCGCCCGTTGTAATACGGGTTGCCTTTCTCGTCGGAAAGGAAATAGCTCCAGTCCAACCCGTGCGGATCTATCCCGCCGACAGGGTTCGGCGCATAGCGGTACAGGTTGATGCCGCCTTCCAGGCCAATAGGGTCGGGCTGAGTGAAGCGGCCGCTCTGTGGGTCATAGTAGCGGAACAGGTTGTAGTGCAAGCCAGTCTCACGGTCCAGGTACTGACCTTGAAAGCGCAGGTTCTGCTGTTCGATGAAGTCCTCAGTCCTCCACTCGCGCAAGGTCATGCCCCAGGCGGAGCATTCGCCCTCCCAAGCCAGCGTGCCGTCACTGTCGGTCAGTTGCTCGGGCAGACCGTTGAGGGCGTTGTGGTAATGGAGCGTGCGTTGATGCGCACCTTGACCGTCGACACGTGCCAGGACTCTATAGCCCGGTTCATGGACATACAAAGTGAGGTGGCCGTTGCAGCGCTCTTGCAGCAATTTGAGACCGTCCCAGCCAAAGTCGGTGCTGCCCAGCAGATTGCCCTGATCGTCTTGCTCGGTCTTGCCGATGCGGCGCCCGAGAGGGTCATAGTGCAATTTGACGATGCGCTCGCGCCCGCCGCGTACAGAGCGCACCTGAACAAGGCGATGATGCTGGTCGTAGCTCATATGCTGTTCGCCATACAGCGTGCTGCGTTTTTCCGACAGGCGTCCGAAACCGTCATAGCGGTAGTGGCGATCTTTCAGCTGTAGCAACTGGTCATGGCGGGCGACTTGCCCAGCACCGGGCACACGGTTTGCCGCAGCGTCATAGAGGTATTGTTCGTTTTGGCCTGGCAACGGTCCCTGGTTGGCAAGCAGGCGATCCGTTGCGTCGTAATGCATCAGCAGCTGATGTTGATAATCGGGTTGCTGGCGCAGGTAGAGCACCAGATTGTCGCGATCATCGAAGTCGAAGCGCTGCTGCCAGGGCGCGGGCAGGTGTTCGTTGTGGTCGGCGCCCCAGCGCAGACGGGCGCTCGGCCGGCCACTGAGGTCATATTGGCTACGGGTAAGCAGCCGTCCCTGGGTTCGCGAGACCTCACGGTGCAGGCGATCGCGCTCGAAATCGCAGATCACCTGCCCGTCGATGTTGATCTGATGGAGGTGTCCCGAGCCATACACCAGGCGGTTCAGTTGGCGGCCATCGGGCAGCCGCGTCTGCAAGCGATTGTCCAGTGCGTCGTAGGTGTGCTCCAGCCTTCCGGCACTGTTGCTTTCGGCAGTGCGGCGTCCGCAGGCATCATGCTCGAACGCGACGCGTTGCACATTCCCCTGACGATCCTCGCTGATCACCTCCATCAACCGGTCCATCGGATCGAGACTGTAGGTAGTGCTGTCGTCCTCGGTAAGCAACGCAACCAGCCTGCCGGCGGCGTCACGTCGAAGGCGGTGATGGATCGGCGCCTCTCTGGCGCCCGGCGCCGGAATGAAGTCCATGGCGATGATCTGGCCGAGTCCATCGTACTGGTAGGCCTTGCGACTGCCATCCAGATTTTCATGCTCGGCCAGGCGGTTCGCCTCATCCCAGGTGAAACGATAGGACTCACCGTTGCTGTTGGTCAGTGCCACCAGTCGTGTGCAACGGTCATAGGTAAACAGCGTCGGCCGGCCGAGGTTGTCCCGCTGCTCGATGAGCTGGCCATTCAGGTCATAGCGAAAATGCTCGGCGTTGCCGAGCGGATCGATGAAGCATTCGAGCAGGCCCGAGGCGGTGTACCGGTACTGGACAATGCGCCCATCCGCCAGCTCCTGGCGTATCCGATGTCCCAAGGCATTGTGTTGGAAGTGGCTGGTCTGGCCGAGGGCGTTGGTCAGACTCTGCAAATGGCCGCGCCGGTCGTAGCGCAACCGTGTGGCGTAGCCTGAGCAGTCCACCTGCTCGATCAGCAGACCTTGTTCGTTCCAACGCTGACGTTGGCGCTTGCCCGTGGCGTCGATGGTTTCCAGCGGTAGGCCATGTTCGTCATGGCGGTAGCGCGTCACCTCGCCCAAGGGGTCGGTTTCGCGAATACAGTTGCCGTGCTGGTCGTAGCGATAGGTCCAGGTTGCCCCGGCGGCATTGGTTTCACTGCGAGGCAACGCCCAATGCTCGAGCCACTGGGTCGATTCACTGCGTCCCAACGGATCGATGGTTTCGCACAGGTTGCCGGATTCGTCGTAGCTGAAGCGCCATTCACCGCCTTCAGGATCGGTAGCGGCAAGCAGTTGACGTTCATCGTTCCAGTGGAAGCGCCAGGTTTGGCCCAGCGCGTTGCTCGACTCGATGATCTGGAACTGCGCGTTCCAGCGCCGCACACTGGTGCGTAGCAGCGGGTCGGTGATGCAGGTGATGCCAGCCTCGATATCGTATTCGAAGTGATACTCGTCGCCGGCGTTGGTCCAGTGCCGGATCACCCGCCAGTCGTCCAGTTTCTGCCACTGGTAATGGCAAAGCAGGCCATTGGCTGTTTGATGCCCGACCATGCGCCGACCTTCGTCATACATGAATCGACGCTGCAATTGCCCCAGTGCATCGTGGACCTCGGCCAGATCGCCAGCGGCGTCGTAGCGATAGCTGGCGAGTGTTTCAGCATCGTCATCGACGAACACCCGTTCGATATGGCTGACTCGACGTGGCCAAGCGTCGCTGTAGTGCAGCTTGATCCGCACGCGGTCAAAGGTGTCGCGCAGCCACATCAGGCGCCCGAGATCGTCATAGTCCAGGTGGATGCGGTTGTCGTTGCGATCTCCCAGTTTTGCCAGCCGCAGGTGGTTGGCGTCCTGTGGACTGGGTTCGAACAAACGATAGAGGCCACTGCTGATGTCTTCGATCAGCAGCTCGCCATCAAGGGCGCGTCGCACGCTGATGCCTTCGCCAGCGCTGAAGACGGCGTCGCCGAGGGCGATCATGCCCATGTCGATGACGCGAGCTTGTTCGTCGGTATAGATCAGGCGGTCGTGCTCGACCCTCACAGACACTTCGTAGGGGACGCTCCAGCTGGCACCGAACAGGCCCTCGCGACGTTCGTCGCGACTGTTGTAGTAGCGCTGCCAGTCCAGTGGGATCATGGCCTGGAGGGTGAAGTCGAGGTCGTGTTCGTCGCTCAGGATCTTCGCGCCAGTAGGCGCGTGGACAGGGTTTGGCGAGCCGACGATGGCCGAAGTCAGGGCGGCGGTCACCTGGCTGCTGGCAAAACTGACCACGCCTCCGACGAGCATGCACCCGAACTTGCTATAGAACTTCCCCCCGCGCCCCCGCAACATCATCAACGCCGTAATCGCCAGGCCGATCCCCGGTGTCTTGCCGCTGCGGATCTCGCGCACCACGATCGGCCCGCCGCCGATGCGCACGTTGTTCGACACCAGTCCGCCATCGACGATCACCGCCTCGCAGGTGCTGCGATCGCCGCTGCGACAGGCCGGGTGGCCGTTGATCAGCACCTTGCTCGAGCCCTCGGCCAGGTACTGCGGCGGCATCGGCGGATGCTTGGTGCACAGCACCTTGTCGTCGGGGGCTTCCTGGGTGTTGGGCGCGGGGCTGGCGACGGTCGGCCGCCACATCTGCGAGAAGAAGCCCTTGGCCATGTCGAGGAAGGTCTCTTCCTGTTCCTCGGCCTGCGCGCCACCGCCCCCGCCACTGGCCGGGGCGGAGGGAGCGGTGACCACGCCGGCCGCGCGTGCGGCGCGCTTGCCGTTGGTCTTGGTGTTGGGCGAGCCACTGACGATGGTGGCCTGCACGGTCGGCGGGAACAGGGCGTTGCCGATGCCCTCGCATAATCGACTGAGCCCGGTGTCCGCGCCGGTCTTGGCCATGACCACGCCGACCACCAGGCCCACCACCGCGCCGAGCACGAAACAGCCCAGGCCGCCGGTGACCACGGTAAGGCCCAGTGCCGCGGCCACCGCGGCGGTGGCCAGGGCGCCGATGGCGACGTTGGCGGCCACTTCCAGCACGCCGCCGATGATGTCGGCCATCACCGAGGTGTGCAACAGCGCATCGCCCTCGCGGGCGGCCCAGAGTGCGTCGGACATCCGCTACGTCAGCCCAGGTTGTCGAAGGCGAGGGACTGCTTGAGCGTCGCCCAGTGCGCGGCCTCGGCCTCGCCCAGCGGGGTTGGCTTGACGTAGCTCAGGGCGAACATCTTGCGCGTGCCCGGCAGCACCAGCGCCAGCTGGTACTGGTAGACCTTCTCCTGGCCCTTGCTGAACTGGCTGCTCAGCTCGATCGCCTCGATCGGCTGGGCCGCGCCCACCTGGGTGGCGCGGGCCGGCTGGAACTGCAGGTCCTTGACCTGCTGCTGCAGGCGCTGCAGCTGGCCGTCGAAGTTGCTCTGCAGGGTCTCGCCCTCTTCGAGCAGGCTGCGGCTGACGATCAGCGAGGTGCCCAGGGCCTCGAAACGCAGGATGTTGATGCTGGTGTCGCGTACCTGCGCGTCGGGCAGGGCGAAGCGGAATTCGTTGAGGCGGTAGCTCATGGTTCGGTCTCGTTACTTGCCGGCGGCGGGGAAGAGGGCCTTCACCGCGCCGTCGATGGTCGATTTCACGCCCTGGTTCTGCGGGTCGGTCTGCGCGCCGCTGCCCACGTTCAGGTCCAGGGTGCCGCCGGTGTTGATCTCGGCGTCGGCGTTGGCGTGGAAGCTGAACTGCTCGCAGCTGATGTTGATCTGCCCGCTGGCGTTGAGCTCGATCACGCTCTTGCCGCAGACCAGGCGCAGGTTCTCGCCGACTTCGATCAGGTAGCTGGTGCTGACGCTGTCGGTCTTGCTGGCGCCGACCAGCAGCATGTCGTCGCGGCGTACGGCGCGGATGCGGTCCTGGCCGATGGTGATGGTCTCGAGCATGCCGACGGTCTGGTTGCGGTTGATGCCCACCGACAGCGTCTCGCTCTGCTCGACCACGGTGTCCATGTTGCGCTCGGCGTGCACGTACAGCTGTTCGGCCCCCTTCTTGTCCTCCATGCGGATTTCATTGAAGTTGGCCGGGCTGCCGCCCTTGCTCGAGCGGCTCTTCATGCCGCTCTGGGTGGCGCCGCCGGGCAGGTCGTAGGGCACCGTCTGTTCGGCGTTGTACACCCGCCCGGTGATGATCGGCCGGTCGGGGTCGCCTTCGAGGAAGCTGACGATGACTTCCTGGCCGATGCGCGGTACCTGGATCGAGCCCCAGTTCTTGCCCGCCGTGGCTTGCGACACGCGGATCCAGCACGAGCTGTTCTCGTTGGACTGGTCGTGGCGGTCCCAGTGGAAGTGCACCTTGACCCGGCCATACTGGTCGGTCCAGATCTCCTCGCCGGACGGGCCGACCACCACGGCGGTCTGCGGCCCCTTGACGATCGGCCGCAGGGTGCTGCCCACCGGGCGGTAGCTCTGCTGCGCGTCGATGCAGCTGAGGTTGCTCTCGAACTGCGCCGCGCCGCTGCCGCCACCGCTTTCCAGGCGTTCCTGGTGTACGTAGTAGCGGGCGGCGACGATCAGGTACTCGCGGTTCTGGTCCTGGCGGCTGAAGTTGCTCAGGCTGAACAGGTGGCCGCTGCCCAGGCCCCGGGCATTGCCGCGCAGCTCGACCCGCTCGTGCAGGCTCTGCAGCGACTCCAGGCGGGTGCGGGCGTAGTGCTCGCCGTCCTGGGTCTGCTCGTAGGCACCGGGGTAGTCGTACAGCGGGTAGTCGCCGGCCTGGTGCGGGCGCGGCATGGCCGAGCGCACATCGATGCGCGCGCTGGGGCGCTGGAAGTCATAGTCGTTGAGCTCCAGGGAACCCGGCTGGACTTCCTGGGCCAGGTGCCAGTCGTTGATATGGTCGCGCTCGCGGTGCTGGCCGTCCGGCGGGTAGTAGGGCACGGTCTCGTAGCCCGGGGCCTTCTGGTGCGCGCCGTAGGCGTCAGCCAGCACCAGCACGTGGCGTTCCTGCTCGTGGCGGAAGAAGTAGTAGATGCCTTCTTCTTCCATCAGGCGGCTGACGAAGTCGAAGCTGGTCTCGCGGTACTGCACGCAGTACTCGCGCTCGCGGTAGTTGCGGCTGAGCAGGTCCTCGAAATCCGAGAAGCCCAGGTCGCGGAACACCTGCTTGATGATCTGCGGCGCGCTCAGGTGCTGGAAGATCCGGCAGTCGCTGGTGCGCGTCAGCAGCCACAGCCACGGGCGCAGGGTGACCCGGTAGGCGGCGAACTGGCCCTGGTCCACCGACTGGCTGCAGCGGGCGACGATGCCGTGGAAGTGCCGCGAGCTGCCGACGCTCTGCTGCACGCTCAGGCTCATGGGCTTGCCCAGCAGCTGGTTGAGGTCGATGGCCGGGTCGTCGCTGGTCAGCTGCAGCTCGTAGTCGAACAGGCGGCCGAGCTCCTCGCTGCCGCCCATCTCGGCAAGGATCAGCTTGTCCGGCCCCAGTGGGCTGTTGATCTGCGCCAGGCGCGTGAACTGCTTGAACAGCATGGTCGGTCCTGTCAGTCGGCGGCGCCGAAGTCATAGTGCAGGTCGTTGTCGCGGCGGCTGATGCTGACGCTGGCCAGCGGCTTGCCCTCGAGCAGGCGGGTCAGGAACTCGCGGCTCATGTCCGGCAGCAGGCCGTTGGTGAGGATGGCGTCGATCATGCGGCCCCCGCTTTCGGTCTCGGTGCAGCGCGAGACGATCAGCTCGACCACGCCTTCGTCGTAGGCGAAGCCGACCTTGTGGGTGCCTTCCACGCGCTTGCGGATGCGCTCCAGCTGCAGGCGGGTGATGGCCTTGAGCATCGCGTCGCTGAGCGGGTAGTAGGGGATGGTCACCAGGCGGCCGAGCAGCGCCGGCGGGAAGATCTCCAGCAGCGGCTTGCGCAGCGAGGTGGCCACGGCCTCCGGATCGGGCAGGGCCTGCGGGTCCTTGCAGATGTTGGCGATCAGCTCGGTGCCGGCGTTGGTGGTGAGCAGGATCAGGGTGTTGCGAAAATCGATCTGGCGGCCTTCGCCGTCTTCCATCACGCCCTTGTCGAACACCTGGAAGAAGATCTCGTGCACGTCGGGGTGGGCTTTTTCCACCTCGTCCAGCAGCACCACACTGTACGGGCGACGGCGCACCGCTTCGGTCAGCACACCGCCCTCGCCGTAACCGACGTAGCCGGGTGGCGCGCCCTTGAGGGTGGAGACGGTGTGGGCTTCCTGGAACTCGCTCATGTTGATGGTGATCAGGTTCTGCTCACCGCCGTACATCGCTTCGGCCAGGGCCAGCGCGGTTTCGGTCTTGCCCACGCCGGAAGTGCCGGCGAGCATGAACACGCCGATGGGTTTGTTCGGGTTGTCCAGGCCGGCGCGGGAGGTCTGGATGCGCTTGGCGATCATCTTCAGCGCGTGGTCCTGGCCGATGATGCGCTTGGCCAGGTGGCTGTCGAGGTTGAGCACGGTCTCTATCTCGTTGCGCGCCATGCGGCCCACCGGGATGCCGGTCCAGTCGGCGACCACCGAGGCCACCGCCTGGTAGTCCACGGTCGGCAGGATCAGCGGGCTTTCGCCCTGCAGCTGGCTCAGGCGCCGTTGCAGGTCGATGAGTGCTTCACGCAGTTCGTGGCTGCCCTGTGCGTCCACTTCCCGGTCGACCACGCCGACCTGCTCGCGCAGTTGCGCGCGGGTGGCCAGCAGTTCATCGACCAGGGCTTTCTCTTCGGTCCAGCGGCTCTCAAGGGCAGTCAGACGCTCGCGCTCCTCGGCCAGCAGGCTGTCGGCCTGGGCCTGGCGCTGCTCGGTGCTGACGCCGATGGCGGCCTCACGGGCAATGATCTGCAGTTCCACCTCCAGCGCCTCGATGCGCCGACGGCTGTCGTCCACCTCGGCCGGCACCGCGTGCAGACTGATGGCGACGCGGGCGCAGGCGGTGTCGAGCAGGCTTACCGACTTGTCCGGCAGCTGGCGCGCCGGGATGTAGCGGTGCGACAGCTTCACGGCGGCTTCCAGCGCTTCGTCGAGGATCTGCACCTGGTGGTGCTTCTCCATGGTCGAGGCCACGCCGCGCATCATCAGCAGCGCCTTGGCCTCGCTCGGCTCGTCCACCTGGACCACCTGGAAGCGGCGGGTCAGGGCCGGGTCTTTTTCGATGTGCTTCTTGTACTCGGCCCAGGTGGTCGCAGCCACGGTGCGCAGGCTGCCACGGGCCAGGGCCGGCTTGAGCAGGTTGGCGGCGTCACCGGTGCCGGCCGCGCCGCCGGCGCCGACCAGGGTGTGGGCTTCGTCGATGAACAGGATGATCGGCTTGGGCGAGGCCTGCACGTCCTCGATCACCTGGCGCAGGCGCTGTTCGAACTCGCCCTTCATGCTGGCGCCGGCCTGCAGCAGGCCGACGTCCAGGCTGCGCAGTTCGACGTCCTTCAGTGCCGGCGGCACGTCGCCGGCGACGATGCGCAGGGCGAAGCCTTCGACCACGGCGGTCTTGCCGACGCCGGCCTCGCCGGTGAGGATCGGGTTGTTCTGGCGGCGGCGCATGAGGATGTCGACCAGCTGGCGGATCTCCTCGTCACGGCCGACGATGGGGTCGAGCTTGCCGCTGCGGGCCTGCTCGGTGAGGTCGACGGTGAAGCGCTTGAGCGCTTCCTGCTTGCCCATCGCCGCCGGGGCCACGGCGCCACTGGCCTCGCCCGGCGCGGCGGCGCTGAAGCCGTCGCTGGCGGCCAGGTTGTTTTCCGGCGAGTCGCCGACGTATTCGTCGAAGCGCTCGCTCAGGGCTTCGATCTTCAGCTTGGCGAACTCGCTGGACAGCCCCAGCAGCGCGTTGCGCAGGCTTGGGGTCTTGAGGATGCCGATCAGCAGGTAGCCGGTACGCACCTGGCTTTCGCCGAACATCAGGCTGCCGTAGACCCAGCCGCGCTCGACGGCTTCTTCCACCTGGGAGGACAGGTCGGTGATCGAGGTCGAGCCCCGTGGCAGGCGGTCCAGGGCGTCGGTCAGGTCGCGGGCCAGGCGCGCCGGCTCGACGTTGAACTGGCGGATGATGCGGTGCAGGTCGCTGTCCTGCAGTTGCAAC
The DNA here is from genome assembly GCF_021283245.1 of Pseudomonas sp. NMI760_13. NCBI lineage: Bacteria > Pseudomonadati > Pseudomonadota > Gammaproteobacteria > Pseudomonadales > Pseudomonadaceae > Pseudomonas > Pseudomonas sp. NMI760_13. The sequence continues at coordinate 130,744 of NZ_JAJSRC010000002.1, forward strand.
AGCTGGTGCAGCCAGTGCGCCAGCTCGACATAGGGGTTGCCCCGCAGCTTGCAGAACACCGTGGCGGCCTCGATGGCCTTGTAAGCGACGCTGTTGAGTTTGCCGAACAGCGCGGCGCGGCTGATTTCACCCATGGTCCTGACTCCTTGTGTGGGGCGCGGCGACTGGCTGGTCGGCGTAGTACCGGGCCAGCTTCAGGTCGCGTGCATCGTGCGAGGGGCGGCCGAGCCAGGTGTCGAACCCCAGGCGCTGACCGGCATTGAGTTGCAGCGCGGGCACCTGGCCCTGCGCGAGGATGAGGTTGAGGTCCCAGTCCAGTTCCTGGCCCAGGTACTCGGCGACCCAGGCCGCCAACTCGATAAACGCCTGCCCGCCGGGGAGCAGGGCGTGGTACTGGTCGAGGGTCAGCGGGCCCAGGCACAAGCGGAACTTGTGCTGGCGGTCCCAGACGTAACGGCCCAGGCACAGGTCCACTCCGAGGCGGTTGGCGCGCGCGCCCAGTTGGCTGCGCTCGGGCAGCTCCAGCCACTGGCCGACGTATTCCTCGAGCTGCACCGGCACGCCGAAATAGCTCGACAGGATGCTGCACAGGCCGTCCGGGTAGCGGGTCTGCGCCGCCAGGTGGCCGGACCAGTGCAGCTTGGCGGTGTCGGCCAGCGGCCCCTGGCCTTGCAGTTCCGGCTGGCCGCGGCCACTGAGGGCGGCCAGGCGCGCGGCCCAGTAGTCGTCGCCAGGGCGGTCGTGGCTGACGGTCGGCCGGGCCTCGGCCCAGGCACGGTAGAACAGGCTCAGCAGGCGGTGGTGGAAGATGTCGAGGAAGCGCTTGCTGGTCGGGTCGGCGTGGTTGCGCTGGCGTTCGCGCATGTACTCGGTCAGGTGCAGCGGCAGTGGGCCGTTGGGGCCGCCGAGGCCGAAGAAGAACTGCTCCAGGCGCGCCGGCTGATCGTCGTTGGCCGTGACCGAGGCCAGCGTTGCCGGGGCGAAGCTGCAATCCAGGCGCTGGCCCAGGCGCACCGGCTCATCGGCCAGGCGCAGCGAATGGCCGAAGCGCGGCAGCTCGGGGTTTTCCGCCTCGAGGCGGCGCAACGCCTGGAAGAAGTCGTACTCCCAGGGCTCTGCCTGCATGGCCTGTAGCGTGTTCACAGGGTCGGCCTGCGCCCGGGCTTGGCTTTCCAGCGCATGATCTCGCCACGTTCGCTGGTGCGCAGCACGGTTTCGGTGAAGCTGTTGATCGACACGTAGCGGGTCAGGAAACGCTCGAACACCGCGCCCAGGAGGAACACGCCGGTGCCGCGGAAGGCGTTTTCGTCGAACGTCAGGGTAATCTCCAGGCCACGGCCGAAGACGATCGGGCCGGGCATCGGCAGGCGCCGGGTGCAGGGCTTGCAGCTGACTTCGCGCAGGCCGTCGATCTGCAGTTGCAGGGCACTGTCCTGCTGGTCGCCGTACAGGCGCAGCAGTTCGCGCAGGGCGGCGGCGCCCTGGCCCTGTTCGGCCAGGGACAGGTAGTTCAGCGACAGTTGGCTGATCAGGCGCCAGGCCCGGTTGTCGTGGGCATGGCTGGCCTTCGGTCGGCTGGGGCCGGCCAGGCAGCGCACCGCGGACACCGGCGCGCTGTCGGCCAGGCTGAAGTCGCTGCGCCCGTCGCCGACGTTCATGAACAGCGGCAGGTCGCGGTTGCTGCACAACGCGCTGATGCCCAGCTGGCGCAGGTCGTGGCGGTACGGCGCCTGGTGTCCGTCGACCAGGCTGACGAAGGTCTCGCTGCCCATGTAGCTGGAGCGCGTGCCGTTGCGTCGCTGCTCGCTGGACAGCACCCGTGGCTCGCGGCGGACGATGTAGTAGGCCTGGTCACGGCCGTAGCGCGACGGGTCGCGCACGGCGTAGAACGGCAGGAACGCCTGGTCCGGCCCGGTGCCGTGGCCGCTGACCTGCTGCAGCGAGTGGATCTCGAAGTCGGTAGGCCGGGTGCGGTCGGCGATCACATGGTGCTCGTGGACCCGGTCGGTCAGGTGGATGCGGTCGACCCGGCGCGGGAACAGGTTGATCGCCGGGGTGCAGAACGGCACGAACTGCGCGCTGCCCACGCTGCTTTCCAGCGCGGCGTCGAAGCGCTCGAACAGCACCAGCAGCTCCAGTTCCTGGCCATCGCAACGTTTGACCGCGCGCTCCAGCCCGGCGAAATCGACGAACAGGAAACGCTGCGGCAGGGCGAAGTACTCCTGCAACAGGCGATAGCCCTGGAACGCCTGGGGCACCACCGGCAACGCCGCTTCGCGGTCGTCGAAGCCGCACGGCAGCAAGGCTTGTTCGACCGGGATGCGCTCGACCCAGTCGGCCCCGGGCTGGCGCACGAACACCGCGCAGGCGCTGCCCAGCAGTTGTTCGTACAGACGGAATGGGGTTTCGTCGGCGCCATTGAGGTACAGCGGCAGGTGCGTCAGCGGCAGGCTGTTGAACGGGATTTCCGCGCCGCTGCGCAAGGTCAGGCGCAGCCCGGCGCGGGCCTTCGGTTCGCTGTCGGCCAGGCGCCCGAGCACGGCGCCGGGGTTGCCGAAGTATTCGGCGCGGGCCACCTGCAGCGGCCACAGGGTGACGTCCTGGGTGCTGCGGAATTCGCACGGTGTCTGTGAGTTGCGACCGAGATTGGCGCGCAGCACGCTGCTGCGAGGCAGTTGAAAACCGGCGGCCAGCGAGCCCTCGTCGGGGTCGGTCTGCAGTTGCACCACGGTCATCGACGGGGTTGGTGCCAGGTAGTGCGGGTAGGCGATTTCCAGCAGGTTGTGGGTGAAGGTCGGGTACTCGGCATCGAGCTTGAGCTGCACGCGCGCAGTGAGGTAGGCGAAACCTTCCAGCAGGCGCTCGACATAGGGGTCGGCGCATTCGATCCCGGACAGCGTCAGGCGCCCGGCAATCTTTGGGTATTCCTTGGCGAACTCGGCGGCACCCTCGCGGATGTGCTGCAGTTCCTGGTTGTACAGTTCGAGCAGGCGCGGGTTCATGCGCGTCTCCGGCGGTCGGCGGGGGCCACGCGCACGTGCCCGGACTCCAGGTCCACGTCGGTCTGCAACAGCAGCGGCAAGGCCGCCGGCTGGGCCCACAGGTCGCCTTCGATCTCGAAGCTCAGGGCGTTGGCGTTCATCTCGCCGGGCGCGGCCTGGGCGCGCACCTTCAGGGTATGGGCGAGGATACGCGGCTCGTAGGTGGCGATGGCCTGGTGGATGATGCGTTCGAGCGCGTTGAGGTCGATGTTCGACGCGCTGTTGCCGGCCAGGGCCGGCAGGCCGTAGTTGATCACCGAGGCGCCGGCCGGGGAATTCAGCGTGGCGCCGGTGTCGAGCAGCGAGGTGGTATTGAGCAGCCAGGCCAGGTCGCGCAGCACCGAGGCCTTGAGCTGCTGCAGGCTGAGCACGCGCTTGTCGGGGGCTTCCTGCGGATTGCCCGGGTCGTCGTCGGTCAGGCGATCCAGCAGCGAGGGCTGCAGGCGGTCGCGGGTGGCGATCTCGGCTACCACTGGAACAGCCCCACGAAGTCCTTCTGATCTACAGGGCCTGTCGAGCAACTGCCACCCTTCGCGAGAATCGAAGGCTCAAGGCTGGCCCCTACCAGGCGTACGGCCTGATACTGGCTATTGCACCGGCCGGGTTGCGACGGGTCGGCCTCCACATGGCTGACGATGATGATCTGCGAACCATTGAAATGCTCGACGCGAGGCTTGCCAGTCAGCCGCTCCGGACTGAGCTGGCAGGGCCAAGGCATGTCCAGCTCAAGCAACGACTGATCGGCCTTGCGCAATGCGCAGCGACCTTCGTGGTTCACCAACGACAGCGTCTGGGCCGCAAGATTGACCTGAAGGTCTTGGGGGGTGCCAGTCGAGCTCTGCTGAGCGCATGCATTCAGGGCAAGCGCGATCAACAGGCCAGGGACGACTTTGCGCAGTCTTTTCATTTCAGCTCCCAGAACCATACAGCCTTGGAGCGATGGGCCTGGTCGGCAAAGTAGCCGGTTACCCGACCTCGATCCCAGAGGTCGATGTGATCGCCGGTGCGGTTCTCGTATGACTGCCCTGCACGGGCGAAGCAGTCCTTGAAAAAGATGATGCCGCGTTTCTCATTGAGTTTCAGACGGTCATTCGCACTGCCACTCAGTTGCAGAGGCGCGCCGAGATGCTGTTTCCACAGCCAGTTCGCCAGTGACTCCGCGCCCCTGGCGTGGTCATGGGCACAGCGTGGCTCGCTGTAGGTTCTGGCATTGACCTTGATCGTGTGTTCACCATTGAGGGCGATGCTCATGCGGATGGCGCACTGGTTGTCCCAGCCTCCATCGCAAGGCGAGGATTCGCTCGGATAGGCATTCCACAGATTGATGAAGGAAGGCTTGGCCATGATGTTCACCGTGGGCGGGTGAGGCGTGGGGAAGGGCGCCCGCGCCGCCTGGGGCGGCGCGGGCGCGGTCGGTCAGATCTTGACGTTGGAGCGGATGTTCCAGCCGTACTTGATCGGGCCGCCTTCCTTGGTGCCGTCGGCCTTCTGCGGCTGGTAGTCGACGGTGACCTTGGCGAAGTTCAGGGTCACGTTCTCGGTCAGGCGGTCGTCGCTGCCCGAGCCACCGGTGCTCAGCGAGCTGATGATCACCTCTTCGAGGTTGATGATCAGGTACTCGACCTGGCTTTCACCACCGGCCTTGCGCACGGTCAGCTTGACCTTGTCGATGTGCTTGCCGCTGGAGCAGTGGGCCATCAGGTTGGGGCTGGATTTATCGATGTACTTGGTGATCGACAGGTCCTGGATGTTGACCTTGCCCGAGCCGCCACCGCTGCCCAGGTGCATGTTGCCGGACTGGGACATGCCCCAGCTCCAGTTGAGCACGTCGATTTCGTCCTTGTGGGCCTTGTCGTGGGACTCGCCCTTGATGTCGCCGATCTTGATGAAAATATCTACAGCCATGATGTCCTCGGAATTTCCAGTCGGTTGGCGGTGCTATTGGGGCTGCTGTGCAGCCCATCGCGGGACAAGCCCGCTCCTACAGGATTTGTGCAGCCTTTGTAGGAGCGGGCTTGTCCCGCGATGGGGCGCGCAGCGGCCCCGTTCAGGCTTAGGCCCCTTTGGCCGAAGGCAGCTTCGACACCAGGCGCAGCGACACGGTCAGCCCTTCGAGCTGGTAGTGCGGGCGCAGGTAGAAGCGCGAGTTGTAGTAACCCGGGTTGCCTTCGACTTCCTCGACCACCACTTCGGCGGCCGCCAGCGGGTGCTGGGCCTTGGTGGTCTCGGTGGAGTGCGCCGGGTCGCCGTCGACGTAGTTGAGGATCCAGTCCTGCAGCCAGCGCTGCATCTCGTCCTTTTCCTTGAACGAGCCGATCTTGTCGCGAACGATGCACTTCAGGTAATGGGCGAAGCGGCAGGTGGCGAACAGGTACGGCAGGCGCGCGGCCAGGTTGGCGTTGGCGGTGGCGTCCGGGTCGTCGTATTCGGCCGGCTTCTGCAGCGACTGGGCGCCGATGAAGGCGGCGAAGTCGGTGTTTTTCTTGTGCAGCAGCGGCATGAAGCCGTTCTTCGCCAGCTCCGCCTCGCGGCGGTCGGAGATGGCGATCTCGGTCGGGCACTTCATGTCCACGCCACCGTCGTCGGTGGGGAAGGTGTGCGCCGGCAGGCCTTCGACTTCGCCGCCGGATTCCACGCCGCGGATACGCGAGCACCAGCCGTAATGCTTGAACGAACGGTTGATGTTCACCGCCATGGCGTAGGCGGCGTTGGCCCAGGTGTACTTGCTGCTGTCGGCGCCGTCGGTGTCTTCCTCGAAGGCGAAGGCCTCCACCGGGTCGGTCTTGGCGCCGTAGGGCAGGCGCGCCAGGAAGCGCGGCATGGTCAGGCCGATGTAGCGCGAGTCTTCCGATTCACGCAGCGAGCGCCAGCCGGCGTATTCCGGGGTGGTGAAGATCTTGGTCAGGTCGCGCGGGTTGGACAGCTCCTGCCACGAGCCCATGCCCATCACCGTCGGCGAGGCGGCGGAGATGAACGGCGCGTGCATCGAGGCGCAGACCTTGGACACTTCGCCCAGCAGCTCGACGTCGGGTGGCGACTGGTCGAAGTAGTAGTCGCCCACCAGGCAGCCGTAGGGCTCGCCACCGAACTGGCCGTATTCCTCTTCGTAGAGCTTCTTGAACACCGGGCTCTGGTCCCAGGCGGTGCCCTTGAACTTCTTCAGGGTCTTGTGCAGGTCGTTCTTCGAGATGTTGAGCACGCGGATCTTCAGCTGCTCGTCGCTCTCGGTGTTGTTGACCAGGTAGTGCAGGCCGCGCCAGGCGCTTTCCAGTTTCTGGAAGTCATCGTGGTGGATGATCTGGTTGACCTGGGCGGTGAGCTTGGCGTCGATGGCGGCAATGATCTGCTCGATCGAGCCGATGGCATCGTTGGAGACCAGGCTGGTCTGCGCCAGGGCCTGCTCCGCGAGGGTGCGCACGGCGCTCTCGACGGCTTCCTTGGCCCGCTCGGTCTTGGGCTTGAATTCCTGCAGCAGGAGACTGGCGAACTCGCTCGGGTCCTGGGTGGCCGCCTGCGGGGCCTGGCTGTCGCGCAACGGATCGTTCATGGTCGGTCTCCTCAGGCCTTCGGCTCGGTGTCGGCAGGTTTCGGCGCGCTGGCCAGGGCCTGGAGCAGGGCCGGGTCCTTGATGGCCTTGAGGATGATGTCCTCGGCGCCGGTCTTGCCGTCCATGTAGGTCAGCAGGTTGGCCAGCTGGGTGCGGGCCTCGAGCAGCTGGTTCAGGGCATCGACCTTGCGCGCCACGGCGGCGGGGCTGAAGTCGTCCATGCTCTCGAAGGTGATGTCCAGGCTCAGGTTGCCTTCACCGGTCAGCTCGTTGGGCACGTTGAACGCCACGCGGGGCTTCATGGCCTTCAGGCGCGAGTCGAAGTTGTCGACGTCGATCTCCAGGAACTTGCGGTCGGCCACGGCCGGCAGTGGCTCGGCGGGCTTGCCGGCGAGGTCCGAGAGCACGCCCATGACGAAGGGCAGCTGGACCTTCTTCTCGGCGCCGTACAGCTCGACGTCGTATTCGATCTGCACTCGCGGCGCACGGTTGCGCGCGATGAATTTCTGGGAGCTGTCTTTCGCCACGTTGTTCCTCCTGGTCGCCGGTACGGCGGCTCTGTTTGTTGCGGGCGTCGGTGTTTAGGCGGCCGGAACGACGTCAGTCGTGTTCCGGGCCACGCAGGTTCTCGAATTGCGACATGCCATCGGGGATCAGGTCGCGGACGATGGTCGCGAAGTCGGCGTCGACCAGCTTCTTCGCCCGGCGCAGCAGCACCGGCAGCGGGCTGGAGGGCTCGTGGCGGGCGTAGTACTGGAGCACACGCTCGAGGCTCTGCAGCACGTCATCGCGGCTGTTCACCTCGCCGGGGCGCGCCGCGACAGCCGCGGCACGTGGCGCGGCGACGGCGGGCTGCGGGTCGTCATTGGCGCCAGGCGCCGTCACTTCGTCCATGCTCGCGCTGACCGGCGCCGAGCCTTCCGGGCTGTAGTCGGTCAGCACCTGCTGGACCTGGCGCAGCGGCTGGCGCAGGGCGGACAGGTCAACGCCGCTGGCCGAACCGACCTGGTCGTTGACCCGGCCCTCGATGGTGTCCAGGGCTTCGCGGGCCAGCTGCAGGGCCTGGCGACATTGCGCGAGCTGCTCGGGGTCGGCGTCGCGCAGGGCGGCGGCCAGTTCCTCGGCGCTCAACTGCTCGCTGGCGAAGTGCTGCACGCCCGCCGCATGCAGGGCGGCACGCAGGGTGACCGGGCCGAAGGTGCGCGAACGCACCAGCACGGCGTCGCGCAGCAGGGCGATGTTGGTGTCGCAGGTGAGTCCGGCCAGGGCGTTGACGCGCACGGTAGGGTCGTTGTCGTCGGCGGCGTCCAGCTGCGGGTGCAGGTGCAGCCAGTATTCGCCCAGCAGATCGCGGATCAGTTCGAGGCTCGCGGCCAGGCCCGGCAGGCCGTGCAGGGCCAGGTTGGCCTGGACCAGAAAGTGGGTGATGCGCAGGTCCTTGCTGCGTTGCAGCAGGCCTGTGCAGGACTGTTCGATGGCGCGCCACTGCGGCGGTTCGGCCGGCTGCACGGCGTCGCCCATCACACGCTCGGGGCGGCCCTGGGCATCACGTTCCAGTTGCAGGAAATCGGCATCGTATTCGAGGTCGTCGCCGCACGGAAAGTCTGCGGAAACAGCGGCGAGCAGCTGCGGTGAGTTCACCAGAAATCGATCTCCATATCGGCCCTTGGTGAGGGCGTCGTTTGCGCCAAGTTGCAAATGTGAAATGGCGCACAAACTTGTCAAAGAATGCGAAGTTGATATCACCGTGATATCACTTTGGCACTCTTAAGTTGCGCATTTATGGTTTATTTCCAAATTGCTGTCAAGGTAAGCTACGCGCCGCGAAGGGCGACTGTGAACCAGTTGGCAGGTATTCGTGTCCATTGGTCAGGTGCCATCAAAGTGCCTTGCCGATAGGGTTTAATACGACCTTTCCGGGAAGCGAATTTCGGTGTGAGGCCCAGTATTTACAAGGGTTTAGCCGGAAAGCGGGGTCGGGCTCGCGAATCCACTCAAATGGATGTGTGAGTGTTTCATATATATGCAAGGAGGCGTGATGGCACTTTGCCTGACCATTACCAGTTATCACAAGATCACCCCTGGGCAATGCCCGGAGAAGTTGCTGGAAAACGGTGCCATCAGCGTAGGTCGTGCGGCGGATAATGACTGGGTACTTCCCGATCCGGAACGCCTTGTTTCTTCGAAACATTGTGTGATCCAGTTCAAGGATGGCCGCTATTACTTGACCGATAACAGCACCAACGGCGTGGAACTGGTGCATGCCGGTATTCGCCTGCGTCGCGGTAACAGCGAGCCGCTGATGGATGGCGAAGTTATTCGAATTGGCGATTACGAAATCCAGGCGCGCATCGACGCAGGCCTGTCGATTCCGCTCGCCGGGCAGCCGCAAGCCCACAGTTTCGAAGCCCTGATGGCCAACCAGGTGGCCGCCCCGAGCGCGCCCATCGTCGGCGCGCCGGCCGCATTCCTGCAGGGGGCGTCGAGCCACGATACCCTGCCGGACCTGTTCGACTTTCTTGGCCCATCCACTGTGCCTCCGGTCAGCCAGCCGGATCATGTCCCCGCCCAGCAGCATGACTTCCGTCCGCCCACGCCAGTGGCGCCGCCGCCTGCGCCAGTGCCGGCCGCCATGCCCGCCGCGCCGGGCATGATCCCCGATGACTGGAACCTGCTCGACGAAACGCCGGTCGTTGCTCCCCAGCCTGCGCCTGTCATCGCGCCGCCCCTGCCAGAGCCGGAAGCGCCGGTGGCACCGGTCGTCACGCCTATGCCGGCGCCCACCGCCGTGTCGGCACCTGCGCCCGACCCGGTTGGCGCCGGCGATGCCTTGCTGCAGGCCTTCCTGCGTGGCGCGGGCATCGAGCACCTGCGCATCGACGCGGCCGATGCCGCCGCGCAGATGGAGGCGGTCGGGCGCAGCTACCGCCTGATGGTCGAGGGTCTGATCGACGTGCTGCGCGCGCGCAGCAGCCTGAAGGGCGAGTTCCGCATGCAGCAGACCACCATCGCCCCGGTGCGCAATAACCCGCTGAAGTTCGCCCCCAACGCCGACGAAGCGCTGCTGTTGCTGCTGCGCGAGGGCAACCAGGCGTTCATGGCCCCGGACCAGGCGGTGCGCGACAGTTTCGACGACCTGCGCGCCCACCAGCTGGCGGTGATGGCGGGTGTCGAGGCGGCCATCAAGCACCTGCTCGAGCGCTTCGAGCCGGCCCGCCTGGAGCAGCGCCTGGCGCCCGCCGCCGGGCTGGCCAAGCTGTTCGGCGGTTCGCGCCAGGCCCACTGCTGGCAGCAGTTCACCGAGCTCTACAGCCAGATTTCCCGGGAAGCCGAAGACGACTTCCAGGACCTGTTCGGTCGCGAGTTCAGTCGCGCCTACGAGGCCCATAGCCAACGCATTCAACGCTCCTGAGGCTAACGCCTGGAGCACAGGAAGAACACAGGACGTCATGAGGACGAGGATGAGTGCAACGAGACTGATCGCAGCCCTGGCCATGGTGCTGCTCAGTGCCTGCAGCAAGGACAGCCCGGTCGAGCCCGCCGTTACCGACGCGGCGCCGGCGGCCACGGGCATTACCCTGTACTTCAGTGCCGCGGCCGGGCTCAACCCGGGCGCTGGTGGCACGCCCGCGCCGGTGCGGGTACGCATCTACGAGTTGAAGAACAGCGCCGCCTTCGCCCGCGCCGACTATTTCGCCCTGGCCGAGCGTGCCCAGGCCACCCTGGCCGCCGACCTGATCGACCAGGACGAGGTCCTGCTCCAGCCCGGCGAGCAACTGCGCCTTGAGCGTCCGCTCGACCCGGCCACGCGCCAGGTCGGCCTGGTGGTCGGCTACCGCGAGGTCGACCAGGCCCAGTGGCGCAGCGTGCTGCCGGTGCCGCCTCGTGACTATCAGATCAGCCTCGATGCGCGCGCCGTGCGCAGCGCCGTGGCCACCCCACAACCTGAGCCTGCCCGCTAGGCAATCGGAGAACCCATGTCCTGGAACAATCGCGTGGTCTGGTCGGAAGGGATGTTCATCACCACCCAGCACTTCCAGCAGCACGACCGCTACCTGGAAAATTTCGTCGACGCCCGCAACCGGCCGCTCAGCGCCGCCGCCTGGGGTTTTTCCGAGCTGTTGGTCGACCAGGGCCTGCTGGCCCAGGGCAAGCTGGCGATCCTCAGCGCCCGTGGCCTGTTGCCGGACGGCACGCCGTTCGATATCCCGCGTGACGACCTGCCGCCTGCGCCGCTGGAGATTCCCGACGACCTGCGCAACGGCGTGATCTACCTGGGCCTGCCGCTCAAGCGCGCCGGTGCCCGCGATACCGTCGACGACGGTGAAATACCTGATGGTGCGCGCTATGTCAGCCGTATCAGCGAAGTCCGCGACGACAACGCCCCGTTCGAGAACCGCGCGCCGTTGGCCCTGGGCAGCCGCGCCCTGCGCCTGCTGCGCGCCGAGGACGGCCTGAGCGACTATGCCGCGCTGGGCGTGGTGCGCATCCGGGAGAAGCGCGCCGACCGCGCCCTGGTGCTGGATGACGGTTACATCCCGCCGCTGCTCGATGTGACCGCCAGCAACCTGCTGTCAGGTTTCCGTGGCGAGCTGCTCGGCCTGCTGCACCAGCGCGGCGAGGCCCTGGCCGGGCGCGTGGTGGCATCGGCCAACGGCGGTGCCTCGGAGATCGCCGACTTCATGCTGCTGCAACTGGTCAACCGCGCCCAGCCGCTGGTCGAGCACCTCAACCAGTTGACGCCGCTGCACCCCGAGCGGCTGTACAGCGAGCTGGTGGCCCTGGCCGGCGAGTTCGCCACCTTCACCCGCGAAGGTCGCCGCCCCGAGGCATATCCTGTGTACCAGCACGACGACCTGGCGGCCACCTTCGCCCCGGTGCTGGCCGCCCTGCGCGAGGCCCTGTCGATGCTGATCGACAGCAAGGCCGTGGCCATCCCACTGGTCGAGAAGGCCTACGGCATCCATGTCGGCATGCTGGCCGACCGCAGCCTGCTCGACAGCGCCAGCTTCGTCCTGGTGGTGCGCGCCGACGTGCCCAGCGAGACCCTGCGCAGCCGCTTCGGCCAGCAGAGCAAGATCGGCGCGGTGGAGCACATCCGCGACCTGGTCAACCTGCAGCTTCCGGGCATCAGCCTGCTGCCGTTGCCGGTGGCGCCACGGCAGATTCCGTTCCATGCCGGCTCCACCTACTTCGAACTCGACCGGGGGAGCGAACACTGGAAGCAGCTGCAGCATTCCGGTGGTTTCGCCTTTTACGTCGCCGGCGAGTTCCCCGGCCTGAACCTGGCCTTCTGGGCGATTCGGGGATAACGCGATGGCGTTCGATCATGTCGCAACCTCGTGGGAGCGGGCTTGCCCCGCGATGCAAGCGACGCATTGCCTGGCACCGGCTGCGCCGGTGATCGCGAGGCAAGCTCGCTCCCACGCTGAACCTACCCGCTATCCAAGGACCGGAGACTAAGCCGCGATGCAATCGGACGATCCGCTCGCCAATGACCGCACCCAGTTCATGCCGCGCCCCGGTGGCCGAGGCCCGCAACCGGCCGCGCCCGGACCTGCGCAGGCGCCACCGCCGCCACTGAATGTGCCGGCCGAACCACTGGCGCCGGGCCAGGCGGCGGGCCTGAACCCGCTGGAGCAGGCTGCCGGCCCGCTGCTGGCGCTGCTCACCCGCCTGCGCAACACCATCGCCCACCCGGCGCCGGCCAGCCTGCGAGCGCAGCTGCTGGCCTACCTGCGCCAGTTCGAGGAGCGCGCCGAGGCCGCCGGGGTCGCGCGCAACGAGGTGCTGCTGGCGCGCTACGCGCTGTGCACCGCGCTCGATGAAGCAGTGCTCAGCACGCCATGGGGTAGCGCCAGCGACTGGGGCAAGCAGAGCCTGCTGATCACCGTGCACAACGAGGCCTGGGGCGGCGAGAAGGTGTTCCAGCTGATGGAGCACTGCCTGCAGAGTCCGCGTGAGCGCCTGCACCTGCTGGAGCTGTTGTACCTGTGCACCAGCCTCGGTTTCGAAGGCCGCTACCGGGTGATGAACGGTGGCCGAGCCCAGCTCGAGGCCCTGCGCGAGCGCACCGCCGCGACCATCCGCAGCGCCCGTGGCGACATCGAGCGCGAGCTTTCGCCGCACTGGCGTGGCGTCACCGTGACCCGTGACCGCCTGGCGCAGTTCGTGCCGCCCTGGGTCGGCCTGGCCCTGGCCCTCGCGCTGCTGTTGCTGGTGCTGTTCGGTCTGCGCCTGAAGCTGGCCGCTGACGCCGAACCGGTGTTCCGTGGCATCCATGCCCTGGGCGAGATCCCGGTGCAGGCCATGGACCGCCCGGTGGTGCAGCCAAAGCCTGTCGAGCGCCCGCGTCTGGCCGGTTTCCTGGCCGAGGACATCAAGGCCGGCCGGGTCGCCGTGGAGGATGCGGTGGACCGCTCGGTGGTGACCATCCGCGGCGACGAGCTGTTCGCCTCGGCCAGCGCCAGCATCAAGGGTGACTTCGAACCGCTCATGCTGCGCATCGCCGAAGCCGTCGCCAAGGTCAAGGGCAACGTGAAAGTCACCGGCCACAGCGACAACCAGCGCATCGCCACGCTGCGCTTCCCGTCCAACTGGGCGTTGTCCCAGGCCCGTGCCGAGGAGGTGAAGAACCTGCTTGCCGCCCGCACCGGCCAGCCCGGGCGTTTCAGCGCCCAGGGCCTGAGCGACACCGAGCCGCTGGCGTCGAACGACAGCGCGCAGGGCCGGGCGAAGAATCGCCGGGTTGAAATCACCGTTCTGGCGGAGGGCGTCGAGTGAAGGCGTTTTTCAGTTTTGTCATTCGCTGGGTGGTCCCGGTGCTGGGCCTGCTCGCCCTCAGCCTGATCATCTGGTTCCTTGGTCCGCTGCTCGATGCGCTGGTGCCGGTCGCGCCGCGCCTGGTGCTGATCGTCCTGCTGTTCGCGGTGTGGATTGCCTACCGCGTGTGGCGCATCGTCCAGGCCCGGCGCCAGGCGGCCAAGGTGATGCAGAGCCTGGCTGCCGAGACCGCGCCTGACCCTGCCGGCGTTGCCACCGCCGAAGAGCTGGCGACCCTGCGCCAGCGCATGGATGAGGCCCTGACGCTGCTGAAGAAGGCGCGCCTGGGCGGTGATGAGCGGCGCAACCTGTACGAGCTGCCGTGGTACGTGATCATCGGTCCGCCCGGCTCGGGCAAGACCACCGCGCTGGTCAACTCCGGCCTGCATTTCCCGCTGGCGGCGCAGCTGGGCGAGGGCGCCATCCGTGGCGTGGGCGGTACGCGCAACTGCGACTGGTGGTTCACCGACCAGGCCGTGCTGCTGGACACCGCCGGCCGCTACACCACCCAGGACAGCCATGCCCAGGTGGACAAGGCGGCCTGGCTGGGCTTTCTCGACCTGCTCAAGACCCAGCGTTCACGCCGGCCCATTGACGGTGCCTTCATCGCCATCAGCCTGTCCGACCTGCTGCTGGGCAGCGACGCCGAGCGCGCCGCCCACGCGGCGGCGATCCGCACCCGCATCCAGGAGCTGTACAGCCAGCTGGGCGTGCGCTTCCCGATCTACCTGATGCTGACCAAGCTCGACCTGGTGCCGGGCTTCATGGAGTTCTTCGACAGCCTGAGCAAGGAAGAGCGCGCCCAGGTGTGGGGCATGACCTTCCCCCTGGATGACGGCCAGCACGGCGATGGCCCGCTGGCCCAGTTCGGCAGCGAGTTTGCCCTGCTCGAGCAGCGCCTCAACCAGCGTCTGGTCGAACGCCTGCAACAGGAACGCGACCCGGCGCGGCGCGACCTGGTCTACGGCTTCGTCCAGCAGTTCGCCGCCTTGCGCGGCAACCTCAAGACTTTCCTCGACGGCATCTTCAAGCCCAACGCCTTCGAAGCGCGCGCCCTGTTGCGCGGTGTGTACTTCACCAGTGGCACCCAGGAAGGCAGCCCCATCGATCGCCTGATCGGCAGCATGGCCCAGAGCATGGGCCTGGACCGTGCCCACCTGGCGCGGCAGAACGGCACCGGGCGCAGCTATTTCATCGAGAAGCTGTTCAGCGCCGTGGCCTTCGCCGAGCGTGGGCTGGTCGGCAGCAACCCCAAGGTCGAGCAGCGGCGCAAGTGGATCGCTCGCGGCGCCCTGGCCCTGAGCGTGGCCCTGGTGCTGGTGGTCGGCACCTTGTGGACCCTGAGCTACCGGGCCAACCAGCAGTACATCGCCGAGGTCGACGGCCGTCTCAAACCACTGGGCAGGAGCGTGCAGGAGCTGAGCCCGGCCCAGCGCAACGTGGTCGACGTGCTGCCGCTGCTCAACGGCGTGCGCCGCCTGGCCGAGGATCCGCCCGGCTGGGCCGAGGGCCTGGGGTTGTACCAGGGCGACATGCTCGAAGGCGAGTCGGACAGCGTCTACCGCAAGCTGCTGATCGCCATCTTCGCCCCGCGCCTGGTTACCCGCATCGAGGAGCAGCTGTACGCCGGCGGCCCGTCCGACTATCTCTACGAGGGGCTCAAGGCCTACCTGATGCTGGCCGACGGCGAACACTACGACGCCGAGTTCATCAAGGCCTGGGTCACCCTCGACTGGGAGCGCAGCCTGCCCCGCGACCTCGCTCCGGACCTGCGCCAGGCCCTGGAGCAGCACCTGGCGGCGCTGTTCGACAAGCGCCCGCCCAATGCCCGTCTTGACCAGCGCCTGATCGACGACACCCGTCGCCAGCTGCAGCAGCTGCCGGTTGCCCAGCGCGTCTACGATCGGGTCAAGCGCCAGAAGCTGCCGGCCGGGGTCGGCGACTTCCGGGTCAGCGACGCCGCCGGTCGCGACGCCGCGCTGGTGTTCCGCTTCAAGAACGGCAAGCCGCTGAGCGAGCCGCTGCCGGGTATCTTCACCGTCGAGGGCTACCGCAAGGCGTTCCTCGCCGCCAGCCTGGCCCACAGTGAGACCCTGGCCGAGGAGCGCTGGGTGCTGGGCCGTGAGGCCAGCGAATCGGGCGATGCCAAGCGCCTGGCCGACGATGTGCTGCAGCTGTACTACCAGGACTATATCCGTCATTGGGATGCGCTGTTGGCGGACCTGGACTTCGTGCCGATCACCAGCGTCGGCCAGGCCGCCGATGTGCTGCGGGTGCTGTCCGGGCCGACCTCGCCGATGAAGAAACTGCTGCAGGCGGTCGCCAAGGAGACCAACCTGGCGCAGCCGACCACCCTCGACAAGGTCCAGGCCAAGGCCGAGCAGGCCGGTGTCGACCAGCTGCGCCAGCGCCTCGGCGGCCTGCTCGGCGATGCGCCGCTGCCCAGCGACAACCCGGCTGCCCGTGAGGTGGACCCGGTGACCGCGCACTTCGCCGAACTGGCTGCGCTGGTGGAAACCGGCGAAGGGCAGCCTGCGGCCATCGACGGCCTGCTCACCGACCTCAACGCCCTGTACGTGCAGGTCAGTGCCATGGTCGGCGCCAGCGGCGACGCGCTGCTGGGCGAGGCCAAGAACCAGGCCCAGGCCGCCGCGCAGCGTGTCGCCCTGGGCGCCGCGCGCCAGCCCAAGGTGGTGCAGAACCTGGTGGGCTCGGTGCTCGGCTCGACCCACAACATCGTCATGGGCGGCGTGCGCAACCAGCTCAACGCCGCCTGGACCAGCGAAGTGGTGAACGTCTACCGCCAGTCCCTCAGCGGCCGTTATCCGCTGGTGGCTGGCAGCGCGCGGGACGCCACCCTGGAGGACTTCGGCCTGTTCTTCGGCGTCGGCGGGGTGATGGACAACTACTTCCGCAAGTACCTGCAACCCTACGTCAACACCTCGAGCACGCCGTGGAGCTGGCAACCGGGCGCGGCGCAGAAACTGGGGATCAACAGCAACGTGCTGTACACCTTCCAGCGCGCGGCGAGCATCCGCGATGCGTTCTTCCGCAACAGCAACGGTGTGCAGCCGGGCGTGCGTTTCGAGCTCAAGCCGGTGGCGATGGATGCGACCATCACCCAGTTCCTGCTTGACCTCGATGGCCAGCAGGTCAGCTACGACCACGGACCGAGCCGGCCGGTGGCGTTGCAGTGGCCGAACCCCAACAGCATCGGCGTGGTGCGCCTGTCGATCTCGCCGCCCTCGGCCACCGGACGTTCCGGCCTGACCGTGGAAGGCCCCTGGGCCTGGTTCCGCCTGCTCGACCAGTCCGACCTGGTGGCCGGCAGCTCGCCGGAACGCTTCAACCTGCGCCTGCGCGTCGATGGCGCCAGCGTGTCCTACGAGCTGCGCGCCAGCAGCGCCTTCAACCCGTTCCGCAGCCGAGTGCTCAGCGGTTTCAGCCTGCCGGAGCACTTGTGAACGACGTGGGTTTCTACGGAAAACTGGCCAGCCGCGGCGACTTCGTCAGCCGCGGCCTTCCAAACAGCTTCATCCAGCCCTGGGACCAGTGGCTGGCGGCGGGGATGCAGGCCAGCCAGCAGGCGCTGGGCGAGCGTTGGCTCGAGGCCTACCTGGTCAGCCCCTTGTGGCGATTCGCCCTGGCGCCGGGGCTGTGCGGACCCGAGGCGGTCATTGGTGTGCTGATGCCGAGCATCGACCGGGTCGGGCGGTATTTTCCGCTGACCGTGGCCCAGGTGCTGGAGCCGGAGCAGCCGTTGGCGCCTGTGGTGGCCGGGGCCGAGGAGTGGTTTGAGGCGGTCGAGGTGGCATTGCTGGCGACGCTTGAGCCTGGGGCGGCCTTTGAGGGTTTTGAGGCTGCTTTGCAGCCTTTTCGCGGCGCGAGGCCGCTCCTACAGGGACCGCGTGTGACTGTCGGTGGGGTGCAGCGGTTGGATGCGACCACGCCGCAGGGGCGTGCGCTGGCGTTGGCCGAATGCGCCTGTGAGGGCATGAGCCTTTGGTGGGGCAGGGGTTCCGAACGTATCGCCCCGGGGTTGATGCGCTGCGCGGGTCTGCCCCGCAGCGAGGATTTCGCCGGGTTTCTACTGGGTAGCGAGGCGCGGACCGAATGACCGACATGCAGTACACAGCGGCCAGCTACAGCCATGTCGGCATGGTGCGCAAGATCAACGAGGACGCTTGCCTGGAGTTGACCTGGGCTGGCCTGTGGGCGGTGGCCGACGGCATGGGCGGCCATGCGGCGGGCGACTATGTCAGCAGCCTGGCCATGGACAGCCTGCGCAGCCTGCCGATGCTCGACTCGCTCGACGACTTCAGCGGCGAGGTGCGCGATGGCCTGGCCTGGGTCAACGGCATCGTGCGCGAGGAAACCGTGCGCCGCGGCGTGGCAATGATGGGCAGCACGGTGGTGGTGCTGGCGGCGCGTGGCGACCAGGCCATTGGCCTGTGGGCCGGCGACAGTCGCCTGTACCGCCTGCGCGACGGCCGTATCGAGCGCCTCAGCCACGACCACAGCTACGTCCAGGAGCTGCAGGACAGCGGCCTGCTCAACGAGGCCGAGGCGCGGGTGCATCCGCGCGGCAACATCGTCACCCGCGCCATCGGCGTCGAGGACGACCTCGACCTGCAGGCCGTGGCCCTGCAGGTGCGGCCCGGCGACACCTACCTGCTGTGCAGCGATGGCCTGAACAAGACCGCCGAGGACCACGAGATCGCCGAAGTGCTCGGCCACGCCGACCCTTACGAGGTGGTCCGCAGCCTGGTGCACCTGGGGCTGACCCGTGGCGCGCCGGACAACATCACCGCTGTGGTCGTCAAGGTGAACTGAAGACAACATGGACATGCAGATCCCCGGATTCGACATCGATCGCGAGCTTGGCCAGGGCGCCATGGCCAGCGTGTACCTCGCCACCCAGCGTTCCCTGGAGCGCAAGGTGGCGCTGAAGATCATGGCGGCGAGCCTGGCCGCCGACCCGACCTTCTGCGAGCGCTTCCTGCGCGAAGGGCGCACCCTGGCGCGGCTGGCACACCCGAACATCGCCACCATCCACGACATCGGCAATGTCGGCGAGCTGTACTACATGGCCATGGAGTACCTGCCCAGCGGCACGCTCAAGGAGCGCATTGCCGATGGCCTGACGCCCGAGCAGGGCCTGGCCTACGTGCGCCAGATCGCCCTGGCTCTGGGTTATGCCCATGCCCAGGGCCTGGTGCACCGCGACGTCAAGCCGGCCAACATCCTGTTCCGCGCCGACGGCACCGCGGTGCTGTCGGACTTCGGCATCGCCAAGTCACTGGATGACCGCACCCAGTTCACCCAGGCCGGCTTCGCCGTCGGCACGCCGAGCTACATGAGCCCGGAGCAGGCGCGAGGCATGGAGATCGACGGCCGCGCCGACCTGTATGCGCTGGGCGTGGTGCTCTACGAGATCCTGGTCGGCAAGCTGCCGTACAGCGGCACCGACGCGCTGTCCACGGCGCTGGCGCACCTAACCGAGCCGCTGCCGGAACTGCCCATCGAGCACGGCCGCTACCAGGACATCCTGCGTGGCCTGCTGGCCAAGGATCCCAACGAGCGCTTTGCCGACGCGGCGGCGTTGCTGGCCGCGCTTGACCGCCTGACGGTGCAGATGCCGGTCGAGGACAACGAAAGCACATTGGTCCGCCCGCTGCCGGTCCCGCCGCCGGCCACCCCACAACCGGTTTCCATCGACATTCCGCAGGCCCTTCCTGTGGCCGAGCCTGCCCGGCGGCCCGAACCCAAGCCCGCGCCCGTCGTGAAGTCCGGATCGAACAAACCGGCCAAGGCCGTGCTGGCGGTGGCGATCGCGGCGGCGCTGGGTTTGGGGGGCGCTTTCTTCTGGCTGCTCGGCGGCAGTGACGCGCCCGCGCCTGAAACGCCGGTGGCGCAGACGCCCGCCACCAGGGTGGCCCCCGCCGAACCCAAGATCACGCCTGTTGCCGCTTCGGACGATGGCCGTCCATTGCTGATGCCCGGCAAGAAGACCCTGTTCCAGCGTGTGCTGACCAAGCCCGACGCCCAGCTGGTGGCCGAGCCCGGCGATGCCGCGGGCGAGAAACTGCCGGCCTTCTCCGTGCTCTACGTCTACCAGCGCAAGGATGTCGGCGGCCAGGCCTGGGTCCAGGTCGGCGCCGCCAGCGACGGCCAGCGCGATGGCTGGCTGCCGGCCGCGCAGACCAGCGACTGGAAACAGAGCCTGGTGCTCAAGTTCACCGAGCGCTCGGGCCGCTCGCCGGTGATGTTCATGCGCCAGGTGGACGATGTGCAGCACCTGCTCGACGACACCGCCCAGGCCCGCGACAGCCTGCTCAAGGCACAGAACCACCCCGACCAGGTGCCGCAGGTGGTGGCCCTGGAGCCGACGGCCAGCGCCGTGCCGCAGAACCAGTTCTACCTGATGCCGATCTTCGACTACCGCGAAAGCTTCGACGTCGGCGGCCAGCCGGTGCAACTGCTCAATATCGCCTCCATCGACCCCGGCGCCAGTGCCCGCGACAGTGCGCCCAAGGCGGCCGGCGTGACGGCGGTCGGCGACAACAGCTTCCGCACCGGCATCGTCCTGGTGGTGGACACCTCGGTGTCCATGCAGCCCTATATCGACCGTGTGCGCCAGGTGGTCAGCGAGCTGCAGCAGCAACTGGCGGCCCGGGGCGAGCTGGACAGCGTCAGCTTCGGCCTGGTGGGGTTTCGCAACAGCGTCAAGCGCACCCCGGGCCTCGAGTACCTGAGCAAGACCCTGGTCAGCCTGGAGGAGGGCCGGGATCCGGCGCGCTTCCTCAAGGCCGCCTCTCAGGTCAGGGCCACCAGCGTTTCCAGCCATTCGTTCAACGAGGACGCTTTCGCCGGGGTGATGCAGGCCGTCGAGGGCATGGACTGGTCCGGCTACGGCGGGCGCCTCATCCTGCTGGTCAGTGATGCCGGCGCACTGCGCAAGAACGACCCGTTCAGCAGCACCCAGATGAACGAGGCCGAAGTGCGCCAGGCGGCGCTGAGCAAGCAGATCAAGATCTACGCCCTGCACCTGCGCACTCCGTCCGGGGTGAAGAACCACGGCTCGGCCGAAAGCCAGTACCGCGTGCTCACGGCCGACAGCAATCCGCAGATCGGCGATCTCTACGTCGGCGTGCCGGGGGGCGAGGTCGGCGCGTTCGGCGAGCGCGTGCGCGAGATTGGCTCGACCTTCGCCGAGCTGGTGCACCAGGTGCGCAACCGGCAACCACAGCCGGTGCCGCTGCTGACCTCGGCCTCGGGGCTGGCGGCCAAGTCCCAGGCCATCGGCTACGCCATGCACATGGACTTCCTTGGCCGTCATGGCGCCAGCCAGGCGCCGCAGCTGGTCAGCGCCTGGACCGCCGACCGCGACCTGACCAACCCGACGCTGCCGACCCTGCAGGTGTGCGTGATGCTCACCAAGCTGCAGCTCAACGACCTGCAGCAGTCGCTCAAGCTGATCGTCGATGCCGCGCGCAAGACCCGCAGCTCGCCGGGCGATTTCTTCAACGAGATCGCCAGCGCCAGCGCCTACATGAGCCGCGACCCCGGCGCCCTGCGCAAGGGCGCCAACCTGGCCCAGGGCGGGGTGCTCGGCGAGTACCTCGATGGCCTGCCGTACCGCAGCAAGTCCCTGAGCATGACCCAGGACCTGTGGCTGTCGCTGTCGGTGGCCGAGCAGGAGGACTTCATCGACGAGCTGGACTCGAAGATCCGCCTGTACGAGACCTTCCACAACGACATGGCCAACTGGGTGCGCTTCGGAAAAGCCGAGCCGGGTGACGCCCTGTACCGTGTCCCGTTGTCGACGTTGCCGTGATGATTCGCCTGGACGGGGTGCGCAAGACGCGCGGGCAGGGTGCCCAGCGTTACAGCCTGCTGGTCGACCGGCTGCACCTGGCCGTGGGGGAGCGGGTGGCGCTGGTCGGCCCCAGCGGCTGCGGCAAGAGCACCTTGCTCGACCTGCTGGCGCTGGTGCTGGCGCCGGATGCGGCAGAGTGTTTCGTCCTCGGCGACGAGGATGTCGCCGGGCTGTGGCGCGGCCGCCAGCTTGATCGCCTGGCCAGCTGGCGCAGTCGCCACCTTGGTTACGTGCTGCAGGCGGGTGGGTTGCTGGGCTTTCTCGATGTGCGCGGCAATATCCGCTTGCCGCGCCAGCTGCTGGGGCTCGGCGATGATGGCAGCGTCGAGCGCCTGGCCGAAGCGCTGGATGTGCACGACCAGCTGGGCAAGAAACCCGCCGCCTTGTCCCTCGGCCAGCGCCAGCGGGTCAGTTGCGCCCGTGCCCTGGCCCATGCCCCGACGCTGCTGCTGGCCGACGAGCCGACTGCTGCGCTGGACCCGGTCAACGCCGAGCGGGTGATGCAGCTGTTGCTGCGCGAGGCCGAGGCGCGCCAGGTGACCTGCGTGGTCGCCACCCACGACGAAGCCCTGGCCCGCCAGGCCGGGCTGACGGTGCTGCGCATGGCTTGCCAGCGCGAGGCCGACGGCGGCGTCACGGCAACGCTAGAGCGGGCCGCCTGATGCGCCCGCTGCTGATCGCCGGGCTGGCCTGGCAGGACTACCGCAACGATGCGCGGCTGTCGGCGTGCGGCGTGCTGGCGCTGGTGGCGGTGATCGCGCCGCTGCTGGTGTTGTTCGGCCTGAAGTTTGGCCTGGTCGGCAGCCTGACCGAGCGCCTGCAGCGTGATCCGGGCGTGCGCGAGATCATTCCCTTGGGCGGTGGACGCTTTCGCGCCGAGTTCATCGAGGAACTGGCACAACATCCGGGGGTGGCTTTCGCCATCCCGCGTACCCGGCAGATCGCCGCCACAGCGGAGCTGCTGTTGCCCGCCCAGGGACGTGGCCTGACGGTTGAAATGCTGCCCACCGCCGAGGGCGATCCTTTGCTGGCCCAGGTAGCTCCGCCGATGGGTCTGCAACAGGTGGTGCTGAGCTTTACCGCCGCGGAAAAGCTCGGCGCCAGGGCCGGAGACGAGCTGCAGGCCAGTTTCAGCCGCCGACAGGCCGGGCAGATGCAATGGCGGCAGACGCGCCTGCAGGTCATCAGCGTGTTGCCCCTGGCCGCATTCGAGCGCGATGGCCTGTTCGCGTCGTTGCAGTTGCTCGAAGCCGTCGAGGATTACCGCGATGGTCGCGCAGTGCCGACACTGGGCTGGCTGGGCGAGGCGCAGGGCAGCGCGCAACAGCGGGTGTACCCGGCATTCCGCCTGTATGCCCGCGAACTGACTGATGTCGAGCCGCTGCGCCAGTTCTTCGCCGAACGCAAGCTGCTGGTCTCGACCCAGGCCGCACAGATCGCCCAGGTGCAGTCGCTCAGCCGCAACCTCGACCTGGTGTTCTGGATCATCGCCAGCCTGGCCGTGGCCGGCGCCGTGGCGGCCATCGCCGCGGGCGCGGTGGCGGCAGTGGAGCGCAAGCAGCGCGAGCTGGCGGTGCTGCGCCTGCTGGGCTTCGGCACCGCCGCGCTGCTGTTGTTCGTGGTGCTCCAGGCGCTCTACAGCGGCCTGCTGGCCGCCGCCGTGGCGGGGCTGTTGTACCTGCTGGCCGAACACGGCCTGAACCGACTTTTCATGCAGGTGCCCGGCGAGTTCGCCAGCCACCTGCTGCCCATGCACTACCTCGTTGCGTTGTGTGCCGTGCTGCTGGCCAGCACTGCCGCCGCCGCCCTGGGCGGCTGGCGGGTGGCGCGCATCGAGGCCTGCCAAGGAATACGTGATGTCTGATCGCCGTCTCGGGGCTGCCGCCCTGATCCTCACCGCACTGAGCCTGGGGGCCTGCTCCCAGGCCGATGGCGACGACAAGGCCAAGCCGGCCGTGCAGCCCCAGGCCGGGGCCGACAGCAAGTTCGACAACCCCAAGCCGTTGCCGGGCGATATCAGCCTGCCGCTGCCCTGTGGCGGTGAGCTGGTGCTGCGCAGCGTCTACGTATTGGCCCAGGGCAGCCTCGACGACCGCGAGGTCAACCTCGGCTACCCGTTCAGCGAAGGCGAGGCCGGCTACAAGCAGTCATTCATTTCTGGTTACCGGCGCGACTTCATCAATGGGCAGTTCAGCCTGCAGGACCTGGCGCCGCAGTGGCAGAAGGCGGTCGGTCCGAGCCTACCGAAGGTCGACAAAGGCAGCCCGCTTACGCCGATGATGTACTTCATCGGCAAGTACGAAGTGACCGCCCGCCAGTACGCCCAGGTGATGGCCCAGGCGCCGTCGCTGGCCGGCGGCGACGCGGCGCCGGCCTGTGAGGCGAACAACGACGCGGCGGGGCGCCTGCCCAAGGTCAAGCTGTCGCGCTTCGAGGCCGAGCGTTTCGCCGCCGTCTACAGTGCCTGGCTGATGAAGCACCATCGCGACCTGCTGCCGGTCAGTGGCCGTGGCAGCAAGGCCGAGGACGGTGGCACCGGTTTCGTGCGCCTGCCCACCGAAGTGGAGTGGGAGTTCGCCGCCCGTGGCGGTTCGGCGGTCAGCCGCCAGGAACTGGAAGGGCGGCTGTTCCCGCGCAAGGTCGAAGGTGCCGACAGTGAAGGGCCGCTGGCCGACTTCGCGGTGTTCAACCAGGTCGCCGGTGGCACCGGGCAGGCGGCGCGGCTGATGCCGATTGGTACCAAGCAGCCCAACCCGCTGGGCTTGTTCGATGTGATCGGCAACGCCGCCGAGATGGTCCAGGAGTCGTTCCAGCTGGTCAACGCCGGGCGTCTGCAGGGTGCCTACGGTGGTTTCGTGGTCAAGGGCGGCAACTACCTCGAGGGCGAGGGCACCCTGTTCACCGGCATGCGCCGCGAATACCCGCTGTTCGGCGCCGACGGCACCGAGCAGCGCAACGAGACTACTGGCTTTCGCGTAGCCATCGGCGCCCTGTCGGCGCCGCGTTCGCGCTACCAGGAGCTGTTCGAGCAGTGGCAGAAGGAAGGCCGGCTGGCCGGCCTGACCGACGACATCGACGCCGCCCAGGACCCGACCAAGCGCCTGGACAGTATCATCGCCGCCGCCACCGACCCGCGCCAGCAGGCCGAGCTCGGCCTGGTCAACGAAGAGCTCAAGCGCAACGTCTCGCTGATCGCCCGTCAGCGTGAAGAGGCCGCCGGCAACCTGATCCAGTCCGCCGCCCTGGTGGCCGAGACCGTCAACAACTACAACATCCGCCTGACCAACCTGCAGAACACCCAGGCCAAGGCCGAGGCCTCGGGCGACCAGACCAGCGCGCGCATGTACGGCGCCGCCATCGCCAATGGCCGCGCCGCCCTCGACGGCGCCGTGGCGATCTACATCGACAACCTGGCCAGCGGCACGCGCTACACCGACGCGGTGATCCAGGCGCAGTTCCAGCGGGTCAGGGAAGAGCTCAATCGCAAGCCGGTCCTGGGCAACAGCCTGGTGACCCGCGCCACCCTGTTCGTCCGCCACGTCGGGGAGTACCGCCAGAACCGGCGGGCCGATCCGGCGACGATCCTCAAGGAGCTGCTGGCATCGGCCGCCCCGCGACCCTAAGGACAGCTTCGACAGAAAGGACTCCCGGGTGGCACGAAGCCCCCGGATACCGAGAAACCCAAGAAGAGAAACCAGACCATGTTCACCCGCAAACCCCTGATCACTGCATCCCAGGCCCGTACCGCGCTGCTGCTGGCAGCCGGGTTCAGCACCGTGCTGTTGAGCGGTTGCGCCAGCTCGCCCGTGTCCAAGGTCGGCGCCACGACCAAGGTCGAGTACTACCCCAACTGCTACGAGCCCGTGCAGCACCTGCGCTCCACCGACGGTGACATGACCCGCTCGGTCGCCACCGGCGCGCTGCTCGGCGCGGTCGGCGGTGCCCTGACCGGCGCCCTGGTCGACAAGGAAAACCGTGGTCGCAATGCTGCCATCGGTGCCGCCGGTGGCGCCCTGGTCGGTGGCGCGGCCGGTTATTACACCGAGCGTCAGAAGCAGATCAGCGACGACAAGCAGCGCATCGCCTCGTACGCCACCGATATCGACAAGAGCGCCGCCGACCTGGACCGCACCACGGCCTACGCCAAGTCGTCGCAGTCCTGCTACCAGCGCGAGTTCGCCAGCCTGATCCAGAACCGCAAGTCCGGCCGCATCAACGACACCGAGGGGCGCAAGCGCCTGGCCGAGATCGTCGCCGGCCTGCAGGAGTCGAACAACCTGCTGACCACCGTCAACGGTCGCCTGGGTGAGAACCTGAACAACTACACCCAGGCCTACGAGCAGGACCTCAAGCAGGTCGGCGTCGCGCGCACCGACGTGGTTGCCGTGGCCGAGCCGCCGAAAGTGGCGACCACCGGCAAGAAGAAAGAGGTGAAGAAGGTCCAGCCGGCCAAGAAGGTGACCAAGGACGTGCCGCAGGAAGCCGTGGCCACCGAGAAGACCCTGCAGAACGCCAACGGCAAGAAAGCCGAGGCCCAGCAGGTGGCCAAGGCCGGTACCGACCAGGTTAACGCCATGTGCCGCAATCCGGACATGGGTGACTGGGCGCCGGTGCCGTGCCCGAACGTGTGATCCGTTAAGGCCGCTCGCCGACCTGAAGGAGCGGGCTTGCCCCGCGATTGCGATGGTGAATCTACCGGCGCAATCGCGGGCAAGCCCGCTCCCACAAGGGTGCGATACAGCCGCTATTTGTGTAAGGAAACCACCCCGTGACAGATCTTCTGGTCAACTCCCTGGCCAACAACTCCCAGTTCCTCGCACGCCAGCGCATCCAGGGGCGGATCAACCTTCCGCAGATGTTCGCGGCCATCGACGCTGATCCGCGTATCGTCGGTGCTGGTGTGGTGTACATCGACGCCGACTACAACGTCGTCACCCTGCGTGAGTTCCAACCGATCTGCAGCATCCGTCCCAAGCGCGTGATCTTGCGCGAGATCAAGAAGTACCAGACCCCTGACCAGTACACTCAGCAATTGCAGCACAATCCGCGCGAGTCGCGGGTGGTCAAGGAGGCGGTCAATACCACCCTCTCTTGTGCAGGCGCGGTGATCGGCTGGTTCGTGGTGTTCAGTGGCACCATTGCCGCGCCCTTTTCCGGCGGCACCAGCCTGGTGCTGACCTACATCGGTGGCGCCGCAGCCACCGCCAGCAGCATCCAGTGCGGTATCGGTGTGATACGCACGGTACGCGAAGTGACCAATCCGGCGGCCAACGATGCCCTCGATGAGAGCGAGTGGTACCAGGCCGCCTCGAAGGTGCTTGATGGCGTCTCGCTGCTGGGTGTCGGCGCGTCGGGCCTGAGCACGTTGAAGTACCTGCAGGTGCACAAGGCCGCGACCGGGCGTAGCTGGCTGGAGTTGTCCAGGAGTCTCAGCCGTCAGCAGCGCAAGGCGCTGACAGACGAGCTGCTGTCTATCAGGCATCCGAGCCTGACGGCCAAGCAGATCAAGTTGCGGCAGGCGGCAGGGACCATGACCAAGCGCTACACCCCGACCGAGATCAGCCACGCCACGAAGACCCTGATGCGTGACTCCCTCGGCGCTACCTTCGGCCTGGCTGGCAGTGCCACGGTACAGAGCATCGCCGTGGGGCTTTACGAGGAGGTCGAGTAACGATGAAGCCTGCAGCGTTCCAGACCTTCATGCGACGTTACTTTCCGACGTTCTTGCTGGGCTTTTTCATTTGCCTCATGTCGGCGGCGTTGTCAGCGACCCTGTGGATTGACAGTCACTGGCGCAATCATCCGGACAATCCGTCGTTCACCATGATATCCAGTGCAGTGCTGATCTTGCTGCTGTGCGCCGGGCATTTCGCGATGGTCCGGGGCTTCACTTGGGCTGTATGGGTGGTGCTCCCTGTGCCGACTGTCGCTTTGCTGATGGCGTTGAGCTTGCTCGGTAGTGGTGTGAATGCTGTCTTGCTGGCAATCCTGCTGGCGCTGCCATTACTCGCGCTGCTGGTGTTCAACAGCCAGCGGCATCGGGAGATGCGGCGGCAATTGGTGGCGTTGCGCATGGCGCGGCGCTAGCTATCGCGGGGCAAGCCCGCTCCCACGCGGGTGATGCTTATAACGTTGTTCCCTGCGCGACAGCGCAGCTTGAAGGGCTGGGTAATCTCCTACAAGGACGGTCCTGTACTGATCTGGTGGGAGCGGGCTGGCCCTGTGATCGGATTACAAGTCCGCCACCAGGGCTTCCAGTTGCTCCTGTCGCTCGGTTTGGCTGACTCGCGCCCCGGTATTGAGCGTGGACCACTGCGGATGCGCCCGGGCCTTGCGCAGCGCCTCGGGCAGCTTGCCCTCGCGCCAGCCCTTGTCGTCCGCGGGCGCCAGGCGAATGCTGTCCTGCGCTGCGTGGCCTCGCCCTTCCAGGGCGGTGATCAACTGCTGCTGACGCAACGCCAGCAGGCGCAGCACGGCGTCATCCACCGTCAACTCACGCTGGCCCTTGAGCTTGCCCATCAGGCGCGAGCCGTAGTTGCGCGCGGTCTGCAAGGCGCCGCCGGCGATGGCGCCCGCGAGCGCGGCGGCGCCCAGGGTCAGGCCGCCCACCAACAGGTCCACGCCCGCGCCCGCCGCGGCACCGGCCGCCACGCCGCTGCCCAGGCGCACGCCGAGCAGCTTCAGGGTCTCCGGGTTGAACAGGTCGTCGCCCCAGCGGCCGTCAAGCAGCGGCAGGTCACCGGCATTGGCGTCCTCGCGGCGGAACGCATAGAGCTTGAGCAGCGCCTCGACACAGCGCTGTTCGCGCTGGCGCACATCCCGGCGCAGGGCTTCGATGGCCCGCGCCTCGGCGGCAGGCTCCGCCTCTACGCTGCGCCGGCAGGCGGCGCAATCGAGCAGCAGCTCGGCGACCAGGCGCTTGCTGCTGTGGCGGCGGGCCAGGCGTTGGGCCTGTTGGTCGTCGATCAGCCGTTGCAGCGCCGGGCGGGCATCTTCCAGCAGCAGTCCCAGGCTTTCGTAGAGGCGGCGCTCGCCGTCCTCGGGTGGGGCCACGCTGTCGAAACGCACCAGCGCATGCAGGCCCAGGCGCGCCAAGGCCTCGCGCCATTCGGGCTCGCGGTGCTGGCTGCTGGCGACGAAGTTGAGCACCGGCAGCAGCGGCTTGCCGCAACCGGCCAGCACTTCCAGTTCGTCGCGGTACTTGGCCAGCACTGGTTCGCGGGCGTCGATCACATAGAGGCCGGCGTTGCTCGCCAGTAGCTGGCGCAGCACCTTGGCTTCCTGTTCGAAGCGCTGGCGCGCCTCGCTGCCCTGGAGGAAACGCTCCAGGCGGGCTGGGCCGTCCAGGCGCTCGCCCGGGCGTTCGAGGCGCTCCAGGTAGTCGAGCAGGGCGATGGCGTCTTCCAGGCCAGGGGTGTCGTACAGCTCCAGCAGCGGCTCGCCGTCCACCGACAGGCGTGCGCCTTCCACATGCCGGGTGGTGCTGGGGCGGTGCGAGACCTCGCCGAAGCCGACGTCGCGGGTGAGGGTGCGCAGCAGCGAGGTCTTGCCGACGTTGGTGTGGCCGACCACGGCCAGTTTCAGCGGCTCAGTCATGGCCATGCTCCAGCCAGGTCACGGGCGAGGTGTCGGCGTGGGTCAGGCCCAGGCGGTCGAGGGCCTCGTGCCAGTCGCCCAGGCGTGCCGCGTCCAGGGCCTGGCCCGGTTGCGCCTGCAGCAGCCAGATACGGGTGGCACCGGCATTGCGCGCCAGCTCGGCGAGCAACGCCAGGCTGCCGCGATCCGGCGAGCGGCGTGGGTCGCAGGCGATGGCCAGGCGCGCCGGGGGAAAGCGGCTCAGTTGCTCGAGCAGCTTGTTGCGCGATTCGCGGCTGTCGAGCACGCCGGCGTGGGTGACCGACCGAGGCAGGGTGGGTGGCCATGGGCGCTGGTCGTCCAGCTCCAGGCCGACCAGCAAGGCGCCGCTGCTGCCGCTTTCCAGCTGGCCTGCTTCGAAGCGCGGCAGGGCGTCGGGGGCGGGGTCCTGCACGCCGATGCGTTCGCTGCGCGGCATCAGCGCGTCGCGCAGTTGGGCGTAGCCGGGCAGGTCGAGGTCCAGCGCCAGCCGCTCGCGGCCCTGGCGCCAGCGCCACAGGCACAGCGCGGCCAGCGCCAGGCGCGGCAGCAGGCCGTAGACCAGGACCACGCCAAGTAGCCAGCTGGCCCAGGCCTGGCGTGCCAGATCAAGTGCCGGCAGGGTGTCGCCGCTGGCGCGGATCATGGTTTCGTCCGGCACGGCAAAGCCGAGCAGCGAGGGCAGGGCGCCAAGGGCCTGGGTCAGGCTGATGAAGGGTTCTGCGGCGAGCAGCGTGGTTTCCCAGACGAACCCGTAGCGTCGGGTCGCCAGCAGGGCCAGGAGCATGCCCAGCGCGGCGAGCATCGCCAGCAGCCACAGGCCATGCACCAGCAGGCCGAGCAACCAGCGGTTCAGGCGCTGGCGCTGCAACAGCACCAGCAGCGCCGGGGCCAGTTGCGCGGCCTTGGCGTCACGGGCCAGGCGCTCGCTCAGCCACAGCCACAGGCGGCCCAGCGCTGCGCCTTGCTCGCCGGCGAAAAAGAAGCCCACGGCCCAGCCGAAGAGCAGTATGAGGTTAAGCCCAAGCAAGCTGCCCAAGGCCCAGAATACGTTCACCGGGCGCTGCCCGTCGCCCAGGGCCGCCAGGCCCAGGCCGGCGCCGCTGAGCACGGCCAGGACCATCAGCGCCAGCAACGCCAGGCGCGCGCCCTGCTTCCAGTGGCGCAGTGCCGTGTCCATACCGTCGCGTTCGGCCAGCCACAGGGCGCGGGCCTCGATGCGGGTAGCGAGGTCGCCGCCTTGCTGGCGGGCGCGACGGTTGGCTTCCTGGTCCTCCAGGGGACCGGCGTGTTCCTCGCGCAGGCGTATTGCTTCGGTTAGCCAGCGCTTGTCGAGTGGAGTCGGTGCCGTCACAAGCTCTTCCATTGCACAGGTCAGGGGAGAAGCATAACCCACGCGCCCGGTGCTATCCTCGCCGGCATGAACACATCACTCCCCCTCAGCCTGATCGCGGCGCTCGCCGAGAACCGTGTGATCGGCATCGACAACTCCATGCCCTGGCACCTGCCGGGGGATTTCAAGTACTTCAAGGCCACCACCCTGGGCAAGCCGATCATCATGGGGCGCAAGACCTGGGATTCGCTGGGCCGGCCGCTGCCGGGGCGGTTGAATATCGTCGTCAGCCGTCAGTCCGGGCTGCAACTGGAAGGTGCCGAGGTGTTCGCTTCGCTGGAGGAAGCCCTGGTGCGCGCCGAGCAGTGGGCGCGGGAGCAGGGCGTCGGCGAGCTGATGCTGATCGGTGGCGCGCAGCTGTATGGGCAGGCGCTGGATAAAGGGCTGGTGAGCCGGATGTACCTGACCCGGGTGGAGCTGTCGCCGGAGGGCGATGCCTGGTTCCCAGCGTTCGATCGCGGACAGTGGCAACTGAGCTCGAGTGAGCCGCAACCTGCCGAGGGGCAGGGGCCGGTTTATCACTTCGAAGTCTGGGACAAGGTCTGAAAACCTGGGGCTGCTGCGCAGCCCATCGCGGGGCAAGCCCGCTCCTACAGGTTTGCGCTGGGCGGCCGTGGTGAAGCGCGGTAGTTACAATTGCGAACAAATATCATCTTCTGCTAGCGTTCGCTCCTCTTGAGACTCAGAGCCAGGATGTGCCGTGTCTTCGTGGAACAAGCAGATCGCCCGGTTGTTCACCGAGCACAAGAAGGCCCTCGAGGCGTTCGTTGCACGGCGCACCGGCAGCACCCAGGTGGCCGCCGACCTGACCCAGGAGTCCTTCCTGCGTCTGGCGCGGCTGCCCGCCGACAAGCAGATCGACAACCTGCCGGCCTTCCTCTTCACGATTGCCAGCAACCTGGTGCGCGATCATCAGCGCCAGGCCATTCGCCGCGAGCGCCTGGATGGCGGCGAGCCCAGCGAGGAGCTGGCCAGTGACACACCCGGTGCCGAAGACCAGCTGGCCGCGCAGCAGGAACAGGCGCTGATGCAGGCGGCG
Organism: Pseudomonas sp. NMI760_13; assembly: GCF_021283245.1. Lineage (NCBI taxonomy): Bacteria > Pseudomonadati > Pseudomonadota > Gammaproteobacteria > Pseudomonadales > Pseudomonadaceae > Pseudomonas > Pseudomonas sp. NMI760_13. The sequence goes on from NZ_JAJSRC010000002.1 coordinate 162,079, forward strand.
ATCCAGGCGCTACCCGAGGCGACCCGGCACATCTTCCTGCTCTATCATGTTGACGGTTGCACCTACCGCGAGATCGGCGAGCGCCTGCAGGTCACGCCACGCAGCGTCGAGTACCAGCTGCGGCGGGCGTTGCTCGACTGCCGTGCCTTCATCCAGGCTCGGCTGGCCGGTGACGCGAGGGGGCAACGTCCATGAGCCGTCATCCCGAGAGTGCGACCGATCCCATGAGCGACCTGCCCGAAAGCGAGCGCCTGTTCGCCGAAGCCACGGCCTGGTATTACCGCCTGCACGCCGAGGACGTCACCCTGGCCGAACGCCAGGCGTTCGCCGTCTGGCGGGCGCAGGGGCAGGCTCATGCCAAGGCCTGGGAGGAAGTGCTCGACCTGCTGGGCGCCCTGCAAGCCCCGGCCAGGCGCCTGCGCGAGCAGCAGCAGACCGCCTGGCGTGCTCCCCGGCGGCGCACTTGGCCCAAGCTGGCGAGTGCTGCCGCGGCCGTGCTGCTGCTGGGAGTTCTGGTCGTCCAAACACCCTGGCCAGACCGCTGGCGCGCCGATTACGCCACCACCACTGGCGAGACGCGCAGCTTGCAGCTGGAGGACGGCTCGCGGATCCAGCTCAACACCGACAGCGCCCTGCAGGTCGAGCTGGCTGCGGACGAGCGGCGTGTCCGTTTGTTGCGCGGCGAGGCCTGGTTCGAGGTGACCCGCGACCCGGCCCGGCCGTTCGTGGTGCGGGCCGGCGAGGGCTGGGTGCGGGTGGTCGGCACGCGTTTCAGCGTCGCCGAGGCGGATGGACAGACCCGTGTGCAACTGGCCCAGGGCAAGGTCGAGGTCCGTGCCGGCGCCGGCCAGGGCGTGTTCCTCGAGCCCGGGCAGGCGGTGGAGTACACGGCCAGCGGGCCGGGTGTGGTGCATGGCTTCGAGCCTGGACGGGCTTTCGCCTGGCGTGAGCGGCAACTGGTGTTCAGCCAGCAGCCTTTGGGCGCAGTGGTTGCCGAGCTCAACCGCTACTGGCCCGGGCAGACCCTGGTGCTGGGCGACGGCCTGCGCCAGCGCAAGGTTTCCGGGGTGTTCGACATCGACAAGCCGGATGCCGTGCTCAAGGCCCTGACCCACACCTTGGGCGTGCGCGCCGAACAGTACACGGCCTACCTGCGCATCCTTCGTGAAGGCTGACTGAAAATATTTTCGGGGATTCCCGCTCGACCGACGTCCTTGATTTCGTAGGCGCAAATAATAAGCACTCTCAGACAGTGCCGCGCCAGTCGATGACTTGAACGATCTCGGGGAGCCTCACTGATGAAAACCACCGCCACTCGGGCCGTGCTCGGCCTTGCCATCGCGCTTGGCAGCACCGCGCTGCCCGGACCTGGACAGGCCCAGGCCCAGGCCGCCGCCCAGGCGCAGGTCTACCGTTTCGACATTCCGGCGCAGTCGCTGGACTCGGCCCTGGCGGCCTTCAGTGCGGTCACACGGATCCAGGTCCTGGTACCGGGCGAATTCACCCAGGGTCTGCGCTCATCGGGGCTGAGCGGCAGTTATCCACAGGACCAGGCGCTGGCCCGCCTGCTTCAGGGCACCGGCCTGAGCGCCGCCTACATCGACGGTGACAGCGTCACCCTGGAGCGCCAGCGCACCTCGGGCGACAACCCACTGCAACTGGGTGCGGTGAAGATCGACAGCAGCCAGCTGGGCGCCACCACCGAAGGTTCGGGTTCCTACACCACGGGTGCGCTGACCATCGGCAAGGGCGAGCAGAAGCTCAAGGATATCCCGCAGTCGGTCTCGGTGATGACCCGCCAACGCCTGGACGACCAGAACATGAACAGCCTGCAAGATGCCATGCGGCAGGTGACCGGCACCACGATCAAGAGCTACAACACCGGCTCCAACCTCAATGACGTGTACATGCGCGGCTTCCCGGTCGACATGGTGCAGGTCGATGGTGTCACCCAGCCCACCGGGCAGGGCGACATGGCCACGGCCTTCGACCTGGCGATGTACGACCGTGTCGAAGTGCTGCGCGGGCCGTCCGGCCTGTACCAGGGCGCGGGCGAGCCCGGCGGGACCATCAACCTGGTGCGCAAGCGGGCGCTGGGGCAGTTCGCCCTGTCCGGCGAGCTGTCGGCGGGCACCTATGACCGCTACCACTCCACGGTGGATGTCACCGGGCCGCTGAACAGCGACGGCAGCCTGCGCGGGCGCTTCATCACCGCCTACGAGAACAACCAGGCCTTCGTCGACTACGCCCAGAACGAGCGCCCGATGATGTACGGGCGCCTGGAATACGACCTGTCACCGGCCACCACCCTGACCCTGGGCGGCGCCTACCAGCGCAACAAGTCGGTGCCCGCGTTCGGCCTGCCGGCCTACGACAGCGGCAAGCTGCTCGACGTCAAGCGCTCGACCTTCGTCGACGCCAAGTGGAACGAACTGGACGAGCGGGTCTGGGAAAGCTTCTTCGAGGTCGATCATGCGCTGGACGACGGCGGCCAGTTCAAGACTTCGTTGACCTACCGCGACGCCGAGACGCCAACGCGCGACTTCACCTGGACCGATGGTTCGGTGAACCCCGAGACCGGTGCCAGCTCGGCGGTGGCCTACAACTACTACACCCACATCAAGACCCTGGGCCTGGACAGCTTCGTGACGCGACCGTTCGAGGCGTTCGGGCGCACCCACGAGCTGACGGTGGGTGCCGACTACCAGCATGTGGACAAGGATTTCCGCTACGGTGGCCGGGAGTGGTTCGACATCAACGTGTTCGACCCGGGCAGCATCGACATCCCCAGGATCGATTACGTGATGGACAACGGCAACTCGTCCAAGTCGAACCAGTACGGGCTGTATGCTCGTACCAAGGTCAGTGCCAACGACTGGCTGGACGTGATCCTCGGCAGCCGGGTGATCTGGTTCGACAGCGATGGCCACAACGCCAACCCGTTCTTCAACGAATTCTCCGACCCACACAGTAGCGTTCGGCGCAAGGTGATCCCCTACGGTGCGCTGGTCGCCAAGCTCACCCCAGAGCTGTCGGCGTATGCCAGCTACACGACCGTCTACAAGCCGCAGACGCAGATGGCCGGCGGCAACAGCACGGTGGAGCCGCGCGAGGGCAAGCAGTACGAGCTGGGCCTGAAGCGGGAGTTCTTCGACGGTCGCCTGAACGGCAGTGTGTCGGTGTTTCGCATCTACGACGAGAATCGCGCCCAGCAGATCGGCCAGACGCCGTTCTACGAGGCCCAGGCCAAGGTGCGCAGCCAGGGTTGGGAAACCGAGCTGTCCGGCAACCTGACCGACAACTGGAGCGTCAGCACCGGCTACGCCTTCACCCGCCTGGAGTCGGGGCGCCAGGCCGACTATCAGGGCATCAGCATCACGCCCAAGCACAACTTCAACGTGTGGACGCGCTATGCGTTCGCCGATGGGCCGCTGGAAGGGTTCAGTGTCGGTGGCGGCGTGCGGGTGGTCAGTTCCACCTACTACACGCGCAATGGCGTGGACTTCGTCCAGGGCGGCTACAGCGTGGCCACGGCGCAGGTGGGGTATCGCTTCAACAAGCATCTGTCGGCGACGCTGACCGCCAACAACCTGTTCGACCGGGTGTACTACGAGCGCGTGGACAGTGCGTGGGGCTCGAACTTCTATGGCGAGCCGCGCAACTTCACGTTGTCGTTGCGGGCGGCGTACTGAGCCTGAATCGCCGGGGCTGCTTTGCAGCCCTTTCCGGCCGGTCCGCCGCCTCGGCGAGGCCGCTCCTACAGGGATCGCATACCCCCTGTAGGAGCGGCCTCGCCGAGGCGTCGGACCGGCCGGAAAGGGGCGCAAAGCGCCCCCGACAATATCTCAGGAGTGACTCAGTTCCGCATGCTCGTCGCCGGCCAGCACCTGCTGGTCGGTCTGCTTGAGCAACTGGCTGGTAACCACCCCCGCCATCATCGAGCCATTCACGTTCAGCGCCGTACGCCCCATGTCGATCAGCGGCTCCACCGAGATCAGCAAGGCCACCAGCTCCACCGGCAAGCCCATGGCCGGCAGCACGATCAGCGCGGCGAAAGTCGCCCCGCCACCCACGCCGGCCACACCGGCCGAACTCAGGGTGACGATGGCCACCAGAGTGGCGATCCACAGCGGGTCGAAGGTATTGATGCCCACGGCCGGGGCAACCATCACCGCAAGCATCGCCGGGTACAGCCCGGCGCAGCCGTTCTGGCCGATGGTCGCGCCGAACGAGGCGCTGAAGCTGGCGATCGACTGCGGCACGCCCAGGCGCTGCGTCTGCGCCTCGATGTTCAGCGGAATGCTGGCGGCGCTGGAGCGGCTGGTGAAGGCGAAGGTCAGCACCGGCCATACCTTGCGCAGGAAGCGCAGGGGGCTGACGCCGGTCAGCGCCAGGATCACCCCGTGGACCACGAACATCAGGCCCAGACCGATGTACGACACCACCACGAAGCTGCCCAGCTTGAGGATGTCCTCGAGGTTGGAGCTGGCCACCACCTTGGTCATCAAGGCCAGCACGCCATAGGGGGTGAGCTTCATCACCAGGCGCACCAGGCGCATCACCCAGGCCTGCAGCACATCGATGGCCGACAGGGCGCGCTCGCCCTTGTCCTTGTCGTCCTTGATCAGCTGCAGCGCGGCCAGGCCCAGGAACACGGCGAAGATCACCACGCTGATGATCGAGGTCGGCTTGGCCCGGGCCAGGTCGCCCACCGGGTTGGTCGGGATGAATGACAGCAGCAGTTGCGGGATGTTGAGGTCGGCGACCTTGCCCGCGTAGTCGTTGTGGATGGCTTGCAGGCGGGCGCTTTCCTGGGCACCGGCCACCAGCCCTTCGGCATTGAGGCCGAACAGGTTGGTCAGGACGATGCCGATCAGCGCGGCGATGGCGGTGGTCAGCAGCAGGGCGCCAATGCTCAGCACGCTGATCCGGCCCAGGCTCGAGGCGTTGTGCAGGCGCGCCACGGCGCTGAGGATCGAGGCGAAGATCAGCGGCATGACGATCATCTGCAGCAGGCCGACATAGCCGTTACCGACCAGGTCGAGCCAGCCGAGGGTAGCCTTGAGCACCGGGTGGCCGGCGCCATAGATCGTGTGCAGGACCAGGCCGAACACCACGCCCAGCACCAGGCCCAACAGCACTTTCTTGGCCAGGCTCCAGTCGGTGCGGCGGGTTTGCGCCAGGCCCAGCAGCAGGGCCAGGAACGCCAGCAGGTTGAGTGACAGCGGCAGGTTCATTGAAGCTCCAGGAAAAGGCGGAAGAGGCATCGCCTCTGTGAGCGATTACGAACGGAAATGCTAACAGCCTGAAAACAAACGAATTTATACCTAAAAGTAATTTGCATAGTCGTTTATGGAATAACGTCTGGTCGTTTTTGGCAATGAACATGACGTTTGCGGTTGTCTCGGGGTCGCTCACGCATGCCTGTTTGTCACAAATCAGGTCTAGGGTTGAGCGGCCACGTCTTTTGGAGAACCGCACATGATGTCTGCTCCGAGAATCCTTGCCGGCGGCCTGGCCCTGTTGCTGAGCGCCAGCAGCTGGGCGGCCACCGAGCTCAAGCATTGGCCGGCCGAGGCCGCGCAGAAGCTCGACGCGATGATTGCCGCCAACGCCAACAAGGGTAACTACGCGGTGTTCGACATGGACAACACCAGCTACCGCTTCGACCTCGAGGAAGCGCTGCTGCCGTTCATGGAGAACAAGGGCCTGCTGAGCCGCGACAAGCTCGACCCCTCGCTCAAGTTGATCCCGTTCAAGGACACCGCCGAGCACAAGGAGAGCCTGTTCAGCTACTACTACCGCCTGTGCGAACTCGACGACATGGTCTGCTACCCCTGGGTGGCCCAGGTGTTCTCGGGCTTCACCCTCAAGGAGCTGAAGCAGCAGGTCGACGAGCTGATGGCCTCGGGCAAGCCGATCCCCAGCACCTATTTCGAGGGGGATCAGGTCAAGACCATCGAGGTGCAACCGCCCAAGGTGTTCACCGGCCAGGCCGAGCTGTACAACAAGCTGATGGAGAACGGCATCGAGGTCTATGTGATTTCCGCGGCCTCCGAAGAGCTGGTGCGCATGGTCGCCGCCGATCCCAAGTACGGCTACAACGTCAAACCGCAGAACGTGATCGGCGTGAGCCTGCTGCTCAAGGACCGCGCCAGTGGCCAGCTGACCACGGCGCGCAAGCAGATCACTGCCGGGCAGTACGATCCCAAGGCCAATGAAGGCCTGGAACTGACCCCGTACCTGTGGACCCCGGCCACCTGGATGGCCGGCAAGCAGGCGGCCATCCTCACTTACATCGATGAGTGGAAGAAGCCGGTGCTGGTGGGCGGCGATACCCCGACCAGCGATGGTTACATGCAATTCCATGGTGTGGATGTGGGCAAAGGCGGCATCCACCTGTGGATAAATCGCAAGGCCAAGTACATGGACCAGTTGAACGGCATGATCGCCAAGAACGCGGCGGCCCAGGCCAGGGAAGGGTTGCCGGTTACCGCGGACAAGAACTGGGTGATCGTGACGCCGGAGCAGATTCAGTAACAAGTCGTCATGGCCCTGTCGCGGGGCTTGCCCCGCGATAGCGACAGACCAGGTCAGTCAGGATTAGGCACAATGCCCACACCCACCCAGATCATCAGCGACACCTTCGCCCTCTACGAGCGCCACGGCAGTGCCGATTACATCGGCGAAGCCATCACCCAGATCGAGCACATGTCCCAGGCCGCCCAGTTGGCCATGCAGGAGGGCTACGACGACGAAGTGGTCCTCGCCGCCTTCTTCCACGACATCGGCCACCTGTGCGAGGGCGAGGACATGGGCGGCTATGGCATCGTCAGCCATGAACGTATCGGTGCCGAGTACCTGCGCCGCTGCGGCTTCAGCGAGCGACTGGCGCGGCTGGTGCAGTATCACGTCGAGGCCAAGCGCTACCTGACCTTGCGCCAGCCCGGTTACTACGATCGCCTGAGCGAGGCCAGCCGGCGCACGCTGGCGTACCAGGGCGGGGTGATGAGCGACAGCGAAGCCGATGCTTTCGAGGCCGATCCTCTATTCCGGGTGAGTCTGCGCCTGCGCGAGTGGGACGAGATGGCGAAGCTGACCGGGGTGCCGGTGATGGATCTGGAGGTGCTGAAGAGTAAGGCTTTGGCGGTACTTTGATCGATTCGTTGTTTTCAAGGTGTTCGGCGTTAGAGTTGCAGCGCCTATCAGATCGAGTGCCGCCCGCGCGGCGCATCGCGGCACAAGGCCGCTCCTACATCTGTTTCGGGCCAGTCAATCCTGTGCCATTACCTGGTCCGCCTTGTTGCTCCGACGCGGTCTCAGCGTGGACACCCCACCTGTCTCAAGACATGCACCAAGGCAGGCAACCATGGCCTGACAGGTTCGGCACGTTGCAACAAATGTAGGAGCGGCCTTGTGCCGCGATGCGCCGCGCGGGCGGCGCTCGATCTGATAGGCGCTGCAAGGGTAACGGCAGACACCTGAAGGCCCTCGCTCGGTCAAAGACCCTGAAAGGCTTGGCCGCAAGATCCCGCATCACTTCTCCAGATGCTCATGCTGTGCCTCTTACCATACTTCCCTTCCTGGCAGCCCACTCGTCGCAATAGTGGGTATGGTGTTGATAAACGCCGCTCGGTGGTTATACTAACCACCGAGCGGCCAGCCCAAGGAATGGGTTCATGAACAGCCGTGAAATGATTTCAGTGATCGAGGCGGATGGCTGGTACCTGGTGCGTTCGAAAGGCAGCCACCATCACTTCAAGCATCCCGAAAAGCCAGGCCTGGTCACCATCCCGCACCCAAAGAAAGACCTGCTGCCGGCCACTGCGGCCAGCATCCTGCGCCAGGCGCGGATCGGCTATGCCAGTTGACGAGGAGACCCATCACCATGTTGTTTCCCATTGCGATTCTCCCCGGTGACGATCAACACGCCTGGGGTGTTGAAGTCCCTGACATCCCGGGCTGTTTCTCGGCCGGCGAAGACCTCGACAACGCCATCGCCATGGCCCGCGAAGCCATCGAAGGCCACCTCGAACTGCTGGCCCAGGACCAGCAGGAGATCCCCAAGGCCAGCCTGGTCAGCGTGCACGCGGCCAATCCGGCTTATGTTGGCTGTACCTGGGCGCTGATCGATATCGACATTACTCGTTACCTGGGCAAGGCCGAGAAACTCAACATCACGCTGCCGGCTTACCTGCTCACCCGCATCGACTCGTACGTGCAGAACCATCCGGAGCACAAGAGCCGTTCGGGTTTCCTGGCCGAGGCGGCGCTCAGGATCCTGCAGGGTGATTGCAAGTGACCAGGCAATCGCGTCCAGCGGCAGTCGCACGCTGATTCGCAATTCGCCACCTTGCCGTATTTCCAGTTTCAGTCCGATTGAAATCGGTAGGACATCAACCTGTGTTCGATTGCCGATCCGGGTGGATGTCGAGTGGCTTGTCGAGGCGATCATCGAGTTGGTTCCAATCCTCCCCGAACAACTCCACCGGATGCATGGTCCGGTCTGCGCCGTTGCCGCACGCCAGCGCCTTGGCCGGGCAGTACAGGTCGCAGCCCCAGCAGATCCGTTCGGGATGGCTAGGGTTGCTGGGAAATCGCTTGGCCATGTCTCCCTCCATGAAGTGAATGCCTGCGCTCAGGCTATGCCGCGCATGGCCAAGGGGCTTGATCGGGATCAATGCCGCTAGCTGATCGGCCCGGGCGCCTGCACCTGTTTCATCAGGTCGTCGTTCCACTGACCCTCGACCTGCACATGCGCGGCGGCGCCGAGCATCACTGCTTCGATCAGGTTGTGGTTGAGGTAGGTGTACAGCCCGGGCTGGCGGAAGGTGTACAGCGCCGCGCCCGCCGCGCCGCCGGGGATGAACCAGGTCTCCAGGTTGCGTTGCGGCGGGTTGGCGAACTTGCCCGAGGCCCAGACATAGTCGCCATGGCCGCCGATCAGGTGCGGGCGAGTGTCGCGGTTGGCCTGGGAATGGACGATCAGCACAGTCTCGCCGACCTTTGCGGTGAGCGCCTGCTTGCCGGTCAGGGCACCGACGCTGCCGTTGAACACCACATGGCTGGGCACCAGCCCTTTCATCAGCTGGCTCATGTCGCCGAAGCTGGCCATGGGGTTGGCGTAGCGCTTGTACTTGCCGTCCTTGTCGCGGGGGATGTAGTAGTCCTGCTCGCCGATGTACCAGACCTTGTCGTAGCGCAACGGCCGGCCCTCTGGGTCTTTCAGGCCGTCGCGGGGCAGGACCATGATCGCGCCGTTCATGCCGCACACCACATGCCAGGGAATCATCGCCCCGCCCGGTGCGCAGTGATACACGAACACCCCGGCACGGTCGGCTTTGAAGCGCAGCTTCACCTGCTCGCCGGGCTTCACGTGGGTCAGCTCGCCGCCGCCGAGGGCGCCGGTGGAGGCGTGGAAGTCGATGTTGTGCATCATGCTGTTGCTGGCCGGGTTGACCAGGGTGAGCTCCACGTAGTCGCCCTCGTGCACCACCATCAGCGGGCCGGGTACCGAGCCGTTGAAAGTCATGGCGTGGATGTAGGCGCCGGCGGTGTCGATAGCCAGCTCCTTCTCTTCGATGACCATGCGGAACTCGACGATCCGAGGCTTGCCCTCGGCGCGTTGGGTATGGGCGTGGACTTGCGGCGGCGCCACCAGCTCGACACTGACACGCTCCAGTTTCGCTAGGTCAACCGCCGGGTCCTGGCCCGGTACGGCGGTCGCGGCCTTTGCCAGGCCGCTGCCAAGCGCCGAGGCGCCGACGCCCAGCAACACGGTACCGGCCAGCATGCCACGCCGGGTCAGGGACACGCCTTCTTGCTCATTCATGGGACTTCTCCTTAAGTCGACGAAAGCCGTCGGGCACAGGAATAGCCGCTTTGAATGTAGGGTTTATTGAGGGAGAACAAGAAGTGGAGAGGGTGGGCAATGTGTCGCAGGGGCTGAAACGAAAAAGCCCCGACATTCGTCGAGGCTTTGAGGATGGTGCCGGCACCAGGAATCGAACCCGGGACCTACTGATTACAAGTCAGTTGCTCTACCATCTGAGCTATACCGGCACAGGGGCGTCATTATAGCGATGGATTTGCCGCTGTAAACCACTTCGTTGCATCCATCGCACATTCCCCTAAGTCACCGCGCACAAAGGAGAAATTTCCTACCAGCCGCGGTGGATGGAGTTGACGCTTGGCTCGGGCTGGCCCGGGTTGAAGAACAGCTTGCCATTGTCGCAGCCGCGCTTGCGGCAGCTGCCGTCGGCGTTGTGCAGGGGCAGGCCGCGGTCGCCGCCCAGTTGCATGCCGGGCATGTTCCAGTTCAGCGGGGCGGGCTTGCTCGAAGGCGTGCCGCTGGCGCAGCCGGTCATGGCCAGGGCGAGGGTCAGCAGGGCGAAAGGCTTGGTGTGTTTCACGATGTTCGAGTCCGTTCCGGGATCAGTCTTTGTTCAGGATGCGCTGGATGGTGCCGCCGCAGGCCATGTAGCAGGAGTCGTAGTCATTGCCGCAACTGTAGCTGCTCCCCGTGTGGAAGGGGTAGCTCGGGTAGTGGCAACTGTGACGCGCTTCCTTCTTGCTCTTGCCGTTCTGGCAGTACTGGTAGGCCCTCATCTCGGCCTGGTACAGCGCACGTTCGCTGTTCTCCTGCAGGCGCGCCATCTGCTGGCAGTGGTTGCGCTCCGTCGAACAGCTGTTGATGCAATTCATGCCATGCGCGCTGGGCGGTGGCGAGTATCTATAGGTGTAGCTCGGGCCGCAGCCGGCCAGGGCCAAGGCCAGGCAGGCCAGCACGAGGGCGGCCAAACTGTTGTGGAAAAGTGCCATGGGTGTTGCAGTCCTTGATCATTCGTCGCTGAACTCCAGCAGATCGCCGGGCTGGCAGTTCAGGGCGCGACACAGCTTCTCCAGGGTCTCGATCTTGAAACCCTTGATCTTGCCGTTTTTCAGCAGCGACAGGTTCGCTTCCGTGATACCGATGATTTCCGCCAGGTCCTTGGAACGCATCTTGTTCCGGGCCATGACGACGTCGAGGCGGATGATTATCGGCATAGGAAGCAGTCAGACATAACAGTTGTGTTCATCGCTGATGGTCTTGGCGTCACGCATGAGCAGCGAGAAGGCACACAGCAGGATGCCTTTCATGATCTCGTAGACAGCCTGCGATGATACACCGATCGAGAAGCTGAAGCTCCTTTCGCCGGCCGGCAGGTCGATGGCCAGGGCCAGGCCCTGCAAGGTATAGGTCACCGGCCACAGCAACGGGGTGAAGATGCACAGCAGGCCGACCCACCAGAGCAGCTTGATATTGTCCGAGGTCCAGGTCTGGCCACGGGACAGCCGATGGAAGAACAGGCCGGTCAGGCAGAGGGCGATGACGGAAATCATCGTCGGGATCATGTCCACCACCAATACCAGGCCGATGGCCAGGGGGGATGCCTGGTAGCCGGGTTCCAGCAGCAGGGGCATCTGGTCGCCGTAGGCTTGCAGGTAGCCGTTGAGCATGTCGGGGAAATCGAAAATAAAAAGCAACGGGGTGATCGTCAGCTCGACGATCGCGGTTGTCCACGCCAGGTAGGCGGCGAATGCGCCGATGGTGCGTAGGCGCGAACGCGCATAGGCCACGGATCTACTGTTCATGGGGTGCCTCCGTACAGTGATGAACGGGGCGGATTATTCTTGAATAATTATCGTAAAACAATAATTAATTTTGTTATTTGGCCTGTGGCGACGGTTTGTCGCAGGAGGAGGGAGTAGGCATGGCACCGGCCTTGCCGGTGATCGCGGGGCTAGCCCGCTCCCACGCTGAGGAAGCTTGCCTACGCTATAGAGCAGTCGCAGGGTCATCCCTATAGGAACGACTGTGGGGAATATAATTTACGAAGCTTTCAGCAGGCTTTAAGAGGATAAATCTGGAGGCACGCAATTTTTCGCGAGAAATATTTAGTCTTAGCCTATCGTTTTGACTTAATCGATCAGCTAAGCTAATCTTGTGTTCATTATGTTGAACAGTAAAGCTTTCAAGCTCCTCTCTTCCTCCCGCCTGGTTTCCCGTGAGCGTCACTGGACCGGCGACCTCTAGCGCCACCCTCCCTCTACAGCCGTAAACGTCTCTGTCTGGTGCCGATGCCTGTGCGCTCGGCTGCTGTCGCCCATGGGAGGGCATCATGCGTTCCTGGATCTACCTGATCGTCGCCATCACCTTCGAGGTGATCGGCACGGCGTCGATGAAACTCGCCGCCACCCATTTCCCCGTGCTGGGGCATGCCGTCATGTACGTCATGATCTGTCTGTCGTATTTCTTCCTGGCCCTGGCGGTCAAGCGTGTGCCGGTGGGTGTCGCCTACGCGCTGTGGGAGGGGTTCGGTATCGTGCTGATCACCTTGATCAGCGTGCTCTGGCTCGGCGAAAGCCTGGGCTGGACCAAGGCCCTGGGTCTGGCGGTGATGATCGCCGGCATCCTGCTGGTCAAGGCCGGCACCCGGGCCAAGGCCGTCGAACGTGAAGGGGAGGCCGTGCCATGCTGATGCCATTTGCCTAGCTGGGCCTGGCCATTGTGCTGGAAGTCCTGGCCAACCTGCTGCTCAAGTATTCCGACGGTTTCCGTCGCAAGGGCCTGGGCGTGGCCTCGATCCTCTGCGTGCTGGCGGCGTTCACCGCGCTGGCCCAGGCGGTCAAGGACATCGACCTGTCGCTGGCCTACGCGATCTGGGGTGGCTTCGGCATTCTCGCCACCGTAGCCATGGGTTGGGCCCTGTTCGGTCAGCGCCTGTCCGGGCGCGGCTGGCTCGGCCTGGTGCTGCTGCTGGTAGGCATGAGCTTGCTCAAACTGGCTTGACAACACCCCCGCCAAAGCGCTTGGCCGAATGGTTTATGCACAATGGGCATTGGCCGCTTGCGCGAAAGGCATGCCGGCCAGCGCTACCATCGGTCTTTGCGCAAAGTCCTGTTTTTACTGGCTTTGACGCCCATGGTGGAATAAGCAAAGCAGCGCAAATAGCCTCTGGATCCAAGATTTGGTGATTTTCATCACAAGCTTGTTCACAGAGTTATCCACAGGCTGTCAACCGTGCTGCGGCGCTGTGTCACGCTCGCCTAGCAGCAGCAGGTTGCGGGGCGTCAGCGGGTAATCGCAGAACACCCCGACACGCACCACGTAGCCTTGCTCCTGAAGGAACAGGGCGCGGTCGAGCACCAGCCACATTTCCAGGGGGCGGCGGAACAGATTGCGAACCAGCTCGAGGTTACGCACCTCGGCCAGGCGTCGCTGGCCTGCGGCTTCCAGGGTGGCCCAGTCGGGGTTGCCGTTGATCGTGACCTGCTTGAGTTCGGCCAGGTCGCGGCAGTACTGCTCGAAGGGTTTTGCCAGCCAGCTGACCGGCAGCGATGGCGTGGGCAGGTAGCCGTCGATGCCACGTTGCTGGCGCTGCAAGAGGTCGAAGCCCAGGCGGCGGGCCATTGAGGTGTCGCGCTGGCGGCGGGTGCGCAGGCTGGAGGTGACCGCCTCGCTCAGCGGCAGGCCCAGGTCTTCCTGGGTCAAGGCTAGCGCCGAGGCCCGGGCGGCGCCGGAGAGTGGCTGATAGGCCTTGCCCTGGATGCGGTTGTAGCAGCAGGGCGCAACGGCGATCTGCCGGCAACCCTGCTGGCTTGCCAGCTCTATGAGCCGGACATGCAGGTCGCCGCAGGCGTGCAGGGCGACCGCGCTCTTGTCGCCGTTCAGGTGGCGGGCGCTGTCGGCGGCCATGACGTCCTGGTGTACGTGGGTGGCGGGCAGGTGGTGATGCTCGCTCAGGGCCTTGCCGGCGCTGACCAGTTCAGCGTCGTACTCCAGGCAGGTCAGTTGCTGGTCGGTCTGCAACAGGCGACGGCCCAGGTGGCCTTTGCCGGAACACCAGTCGAGCCAGTGCCGGGCGGGTTGGCTGAACGCCAGGCGACGGCTGAAGGCTTCGATCTGCTGCCACTTGCGGCCGGGGACACCGACATCGAGGCGGTGGCCGGCGGGATGCAGGCCGGCATCGGGCAGCTCGCCGACGGCGGACAGCTGCGCGGCTTCGGCGGCCAGTTGTGGGAAGGGGGGCGGGGCCTCCGAGGTTTCGGAGGATTCAGCTTGCTCGAGGGTGCGTTGGCGCAGCCAATGGGACAGTTGCGGGTGCTGGTCTTCCCACGCCAGGCGCAGGTGGGTGAACGGGCGTGGGTGCCACAGGGGCTGGTGGCGGGTGAGGAAGCGGTCGAGGGCCTGGAAGCGCTCGAGGAGCTGGTTGGTTTGCAGGTAGGGTGTTGAGGTCATTCGGGCACCGGGGTGCTAGCGAGAGGGGCTGCTGTGCAGCCCATCGCGGCACAAGGCCGCTCCTACAGAGAGGGGGCCGCGTGCGGCCCCGGGTTCAACGTCCCTGGCAGGCATCCACGCGCAGCCAGCGCTCCAGCACCTTGAAGCCCTGCACCAGCACGAACGAGATCAGCAGGTAGAACACCCCGGCGGCAAAGAAGATCTCCACCGGCAGGTAGGTCCGGGCAATGATGGTCCGCGCCATGCCGGTCAGTTCCAGCAGCGTCACGGTACTGGCCAGGGCGCTGGCCTTGAGCATCAGGATCACTTCGTTGCTGTAGGCCGGCAGGCCGATGCGCGTGGCGCGCGGCAGCATGATGTACAGCAGCGTCTTGCCCCGCGACATGCCCAGCGCCCGGGCCGCCTCGATCTCGCCCTTGGGGATCGCCTGCAGGGCGCCGCGCAGGATCTCGGCGATATAGGCGGCAGTATGCAGGGTCATGGTCAGCACCGTGCACCAGAACGGATCGCGCAGGTACGGCCACAGCGAACTGTTGCGCACTGCGTCGAACTGGGCCAGGCCGTAGTAGACCAGGAACAGCTGCACCAGCAGCGGTGTGCCGCGGAAGAAGAAGATGTAGCCGTAGGGCAGGGCGCGCACGTACCAGTGCCGCGAAGAGCGCGCCACACCCAGCGGAATGGCCAGGATCAGGCCGGCGATGACGGCGATGGCCACCAGCTCCAGGGTCAGGGTCGCGCCCTGGGCCAGGCGTGGCAGCCACTTGATGATGACTTCCCAGTTCATTTACTCGGCCCTCATGAAGCCGCGAGCGGCGCGCTTTTCCAGGAAGTGCATGCCGATCATCGCGATGATGGTCAGGCCCAGGTAGATGCAGGCGGCGACCGCGTAGAAGGTGAACGGCTCCTTGCTCACGGTCACGCCGATCTGTGCATGGCGCATGATTTCTTCAAGGCCGATCACCGACACCAGCGCGGTGTCCTTCATCAGGATCATGAACAGGTTGCCCAGGCCCGGCAGGGCGATGCGCCACATCTGCGGGAGGATGATCCGCGAGAGGATGCGACCCTTGGACAGGCCCAGTGCCAGGCCCGCTTCACGGTGTCCCTTGGGGATGGCCAGGATCGCGCCGCGGAACACTTCCGTGGCGTAGGCGCCGAAGCACAGGCCGAGGGCGATCACCCCGGCGGTGAAGGCGCTGAGCTCCAGGCCCGGCATGTTCAGCAGCTCGCCCAGGCTGTTCATCAGTCCGACGGTGCCGAAGTAGATGAGCAGCACCCAGAGCAGTTCGGGTACGCCGCGCACCAGTGTGGAATAAGTGCCGCCAAGCCATTGCAAGGGCTTGACCGGCGAGGTCTTGGCCAGGGCGCCGAGCAGGCCCAGGACCAGCCCCAGCAGCAAGGCGCAGAGCGCCAGTTTTACGGTCATCAGGGTACCGGCCATCATGGCCGGGCCGAATCCGTGCAGGTCGATATTCATGGGTAAGTTTGTTCAAGGGACAGGCATCGCCAGGGCGGCGATGCCTGTCGGGGCGAATCAATAGATGCTGAACGGGAAGTACTTGTCGTTGATCTTCTTGTAGGTGCCGTCGGCGACAATTTCCTTCAGTGCGGCGTTGAGCTTGTTGCGCAGCTCATTGTCGCCTTTGCGCACGGCAATGCCGACCTTATCGCTTTCGTTCACCGGGTCGCCTTTGAACTCGTAGTTCTTGCCGGCTTCGGATTTCAGCCAGTCGTAGTTGGCGTACTTGTCGGCGAGGATGGCATCGACGCGGCCGGAGGTGAGGTCGAGGTAGGCATTTTCCTGGCCATCATACAGGTTGACCTTGAACTCGCCGTCCATGCCGCCGTTATCGTCCAGCCAGGTAGCCGCCTGGGTGGCGCGCTGGGTGCCGATGGTCTTGCCCTTGAGCGAAGCGCGGTCGGTCTTGAAGTCGACGTTTTTCGGTGCGATGAACTGCTGCTTGTTCGAGTAGTAGGGGTCGGTGAAGTCGACGGCCTGCTTGCGTTCGTCGGTGATCGACAGCGAGGAGATGATGAAGTCGGACTTCTTGGCGTTCAGCGCCGGGATGATGCCGTCCCAGTCGGAGACGGCCACTTCGCATTCGACCTTCATCTTGGCGCACAGGGCGTCACCGATATCCTTGTCGAAGCCGACCACCTGGCCGCTGGCATCCTTGTTGTTGAAGGGCGGGTAGGCCGCCTCGATGCCCATTTTCAGTTTCTCGGCTGCCATGGCATTGGCCGAGAACACCAGGGTGGCGGCAGCGGCCAGGAGGAATTTCTTGTAGGTCTGCATTCGTGTTGCTCCGTTAGCGGTGGCTGGACATGAATTGCTTGCAACGCGCCGAGGTCGGGTTCTCGAAGACCTGCTGCGGCGATCCCTGCTCTTCGACCAGGCCCTGGTGCAGGAAGACCACTTCACTGGACACCTGGCGGGCAAAGTTCATCTCGTGCGTCACCAGCAGCATGGTACGGCCTTCTTCGGCCAATGCGCGGATGACGTTAAGCACTTCCTGGACCATTTCCGGATCGAGCGCCGAGGTCGGCTCGTCGAACAGGATGACCTTGGGCTTCATGGCCAGGGTACGGGCGATGGCGGCACGCTGTTGCTGGCCACCGGAAAGCTGGGCGGGGTAGCTGTGGCGCTTGTCGAAGATGCCGACCTTGTTCAGCAGCGCCTCGGCGTGCTCGGTGGCCTCGGCCTTGCTCTGGCCGAGCACGCGGCGCGGCGCCTCGATGATGTTGTCGAGGATCGACATGTGCGGCCACAGGTTGAAATTCTGGAAGACGAAGCCGATCTCGCTGCGCAGGCGGTTGATCTGGCGGTTGTCGGCGGCGATCAGGTCGCCGTTTTTCTGCGCCTTGAGTTTGAGGGACTCGCCGGCGACGATGATTTCGCCCTGGTGCGGGTTCTCCAGCAGGTTGATGCAGCGCAGCAGGGTGGACTTGCCAGAGCCGGATGAGCCGAGGATGGAGATCACGTCACCGTCGCGCGCGGTCAGCGAAATGCCCTTGAGAATTTCCTGCTCGCCATAGCGTTTGTGCAGGTTGCGGATTTCCAGCGCGGGCGTGGCCTGGGCCATGTGCGGTCCTCATGTGTTCGGGTGCGTTCCCAGCTGTTGGCGGCCTTCCTGGCGAGCGCCACGCTAGCATAGCGGCGCAACGGCGGCCAACCGGGTCGCGGGGGGCTCGGGTCGCTGGTGGGACAGTTTGTCGCATCGCTGCAGTGGACTGTCGCTAGGATATCCGCATTGGCGTTCTGCCCAGCACCGGAGCTTTGATGAAAAAAGGCGCGATGGTGCCAGCTTTGTTCCTATCTGGGAAGCCGTTTTTGGCCGGGTGGCACTGTGTCGCGGGTTATGCGGGTTCGAGGTTGCGCCTTGAGGTTGCGCTTTGCCGTGTCCTGAATTTGTGCCCAGGTGTTACCGAGGGGCACCTTTGGTGCGTTTGTAAGTGGGTATTTCAGTAATCCCAACTTGGCATGGGGATTTGACGACCTTTCGGTCAAAGCTTGGCACAATGCCCTGCAAGCCGCGTCGTTCTTGGTTACAGAAACATTTCAGACGAAAGCCATTCTCAGCTGGCCCGCTTATTGCCATCCCGAAACCACTGAATGCAGCGACGCCCACTCACACCCCGGCGCGCTGGCCAGTCATTCGTGTAGTCCACCTCCTTACAAAGGTAGTTTTATGAGCGGTAACAATTCCAATGACCTCGCTCAGGGGCTCAAGCAACGGCATGTGACCATGCTGTCGATTGCCGGCGTGATCGGCGCCGGCCTGTTCGTCGGCTCCGGCCATGCCATCGCTGCCGCCGGCCCTGCCGTGCTGCTGGCCTACGCCGCCGCCGGTACCCTGGTGGTACTGGTGATGCGCATGCTCGGCGAAATGGCGGTTGCCTCGCCCGACACCGGGTCCTTCTCCACCTATGCCGACCGCGCCATCGGGCGCTGGGCTGGCTTCACCATCGGTTGGCTGTACTGGTGGTTCTGGGTCCTGGTGATCCCGCTGGAGGCCAACGCCGCCGCCGCCATCCTGCATGCCTGGTTCCCGTCGGTGGACCTGTGGGCGTTTTCCCTGATCATCACCCTGGCGCTGACCGTCACCAACCTGTTCAGCGTGAAGAACTACGGTGAGTTCGAGTTCTGGTTCGCCCTGCTCAAGGTGCTGGCGATCATCGGCTTCATCGTCGTCGGCTGCGCGGCCATGTTCGGCATGGTGCCGAGCAGCCAGGTCAGCGGCATCAGCCACCTGTTCGATACCCAGGGCTTCATGCCCAACGGCCTGGGCGCGGTGCTGGCCGCGATGCTGACCACCATGTTCTCGTTCATGGGCACCGAGATCGTCACCATCGCCGCCGCCGAGTCGAAAGGCCCGGGCCGCCAGATCAGCAAGGCCACCAACTCGGTGATCTGGCGTATCTGCCTGTTCTACCTGGTGTCGATCTTCCTGGTCGTGGCCATGGTGCCGTGGAACGATCCGACCCTCGCCGAGAAAGGCTCCTACCAGACTGTCCTCAGCCTGATCGGCGTGCCGAATGCCAAGCTGATCGTCGATATCGTCGTGCTGGTCGCGGTGACCAGTTGCCTGAACTCGGCGCTGTACACCTCCTCGCGCATGCTGTTCTCCCTGAGCAAGCGTGGCGACGCCCCGGCCATCGCCCAGCGCACCACCAAGGCGGGCACCCCGCACTGGGCCGTGCTGCTCTCCACCGCCGCGGCCTTCCTGTGCGTGTTCGCCAACTTCCTGGCCCCGGCCGCGGTGTTCGAGTTCCTGCTGGCCAGCTCCGGCGCCATCGCCCTGCTGGTGTACCTGGTGATCGCCGTGTCGCAACTGCGCATGCGTGCCCAGCGTGAAGCCAAGGGCGAGAAGATCTCGTTCAAGATGTGGATGTTCCCGGGCCTGACCTGGGCGACCATCGCCTTCATCATTGCCATCCTGGTGGTGATGGCGCTGCGTGAGGATCACCGTGCCGAGATCATCGCCACGGCCATCCTGAGCATTGGTGTGGTGGCGGCTGGCCTGCTGCTGCACCGCAAGCGTGGTGCTGCTGCGCGGGTGGCGCTGGATAGCTGATCCGCTGGTGTGAAATGCAAAGGCCGCGTCCTGTGAGGGGCGCGGCCTTTTTGTTTGCCTGTGAGGCCCGCTCCCACAGGGATCTCACAAGCCTGAAAGGCGATAGGGAACCTGTGGGAGCGGGTTTACCCGCGAAGAGGCCGGTGCAAGTTGAGCGTCACTATCAGCCGAACTGCTTCTGCTGTTGCTGCTGCCTGGCCACGACCTCCGAGGCGGTGACATAGGCGTCCTGGAACTCGTCGCTCTCCAGCCAGGCCATGGTCGCATCCTCGTCGATGCCGTCGAGCCACGCGCGGTAGGCGGTGAACACCAGGACGATGTAGTCGGTGGCGTGTTCTTCCTTGTGGCCCTTGAGCACCAGTGCCAGCAGTGGGTCGACCAGGAATACCGAGATCATCGGCACCAGGCCGCCTTCCTGGGCTTCCTTCATTTTCACGAACAGGCTGTCGTAGCTGCCCGACTCCATGGCCTTGTTGAACACCTGCTCGACGCTGGCGCTGTCGCCGGCACTGGCCTTGACTGCCTGGCCGCTGCGCACCATGCGGTTCTGCTTGGCCTTGGTGGCGGCGCGCTTGGCGCGTTTCTGTTGTTTGGTGTTGGTGGCCATGGGGGCGGATCCTTGGACGACTGGTAAAGGCGCGTATTGAAGCGTAGTTGCCAGGGAAACCCAAGCAGGTATTCGAGATCGCCGGACGCTCTGCGCCCGTTTCGCGACATAAGGCCCGCAAAGCGGGCCCAGGATCTCAGAGGGTCTTGTTCGGCCCGATCATCCGCGCCAGGCCAAGGTTCTTCAGCGCCAGTTGCAGCGAGCTGTGGATAACTTGCGGGTTGTCATGGCTCATGGCGTCGGCCAGCAGTTCCCTGGCCTTGCTCAGGTTGATCTGGCGCAGCATCCACTTCACCTTTGGCAGGTTGGTGGCGTTCATCGACAGGCTGTCGAAGCCCATGGCCATCAGCAGGATCGCCGCAGCCGGGTCGCCGGCCATCTCACCGCAGATGCTCACCGGCTTGCCTTCCTCGTGGGCGACGCTGACCACGGTCTGCAACGCCTGCAGCACCGCCGGGTGCAGGTAGTCGTACAGGTCGGCGACCCGCGGGTTGTTGCGGTCGACCGCCAGCAGGTACTGGGTCAGGTCGTTGGAGCCGACCGAGAGGAAGTCGACCTGGCGCGCCAGCTCGCGGGTCTGGTACACGGCGGCGGGAATTTCCACCATCACCCCCACCGGCGGCATCGGCACGTCGGTGCCTTCGTCGCGCACCTCGCCCCAGGCGCGGTGGATCAGGTGCTGGGCTTCTTCCAGTTCGTGGATGCCGGAAATCATCGGCAGCAGGATGCGCAGGTTGTTCAGGCCCTCGCTGGCCTTGAGCATGGCGCGGGTCTGCACCAGGAAGATTTCCGGGTGATCGAGGGTGACGCGGATGCCGCGCCAACCGAGGAACGGGTTCTCTTCCTTGATCGGGAAGTACGACAGCGACTTGTCGCCGCCGATGTCGAGGCTGCGCATGGTTACCGGCAGCGGGTGGAACGCCTGCAGCTGCTCGCGGTAGATCGCCAGCTGTTCCTTCTCGCTGGGGAAGCGCTGGTTGATCATGAACGGCACTTCGGTGCGGTACAGGCCGACGCCCTCGGCGCCACGCTGCTGGGCGCGGGCCACGTCGGCGAGCAGGCCGGTGTTGACCCACAGCGGCATGCGGTGGCCGTCCGGGGTGACGCACGGCAGTTCGCGCAGGGCATCGAGGCCCTTGGCCAGTTCGCGCTCCTCCTCGACCACATCGCTGTATTGCTTGCGCAGCACTTCACCCGGGTTGGTGAACACCTCGCCCTTGTAGCCGTCGACGATCATCTCGATGCCGTCGGCCTTCGAATACGGCAGGTCGACCACACCCATGACGGTGGGGATACCCATCGCCCGGGCGAGGATCGCCACGTGGGAGTTGCCCGAGCCGAGTACCGAGACCAGGCCCACCAGCTTGCCTTCCGGCACCTCGCCGAGCATGGCGGGGGTCAGCTCCTCGCTGACCAGGATGGTGTTGTCCTCATAGACCAGCGACTGCGAGCGGGCCTCCTGGAGATACGCCAGCAGGCGCCGGCCCAGGTCCTTGACGTCCGAGGCACGCTCGCGCAGGTAGTCGTCGTCCATCAGCTCGAAGCGGTTGACGTGCTCGCCGACCACCTGGCGCAGGGCACCCTGGGCCCACTGGCCGGTCTTGATGACCTCGACCACCTCGCCACCGAGGGCGGCGTCCTCGAGCATCATCAGGTAGACGTCGAACAACGCGCGCTCTTCGGGGCGCAGCTGGGTGGCGAGCTTGGCCGACAGCTTGCGCATGTCCTCGCGCACGCCTTCGAGGGCGTTGTTGAACAGCTTGAGTTCGGTGTCGATGTCCTCGACGGTGCGGTCCGGCACCACCTCGAGGTCGGCGGGCGGCAGCATCACCACGGAACGGCCGACGGCGGCACCCGGGGAGCCCGGCACACCGACGAAGCGGGCCTCCTGGATACCCTTGCCCTGGCGCCCCAGGCCACGAATCGAGCCGGTCGCCTCGGCGTGGGCGATAACCCCGGCAAGCTGGGCGCTCATGGTGACCAGGAAAGCCTCTTCGCCCTCGTCGAACTGGCGGCGCTCCTTCTGCTGGATGACCAGTACCCCCACCACGCGGCGGTGGTGGATGATCGGCGCACCGAGGAAGGAGGCGAATTTTTCTTCGCCGGTCTCGGCGAAGTAGCGGTAGCGGGGGTGGTCGGCGGCGTTCTCGAGGTTCAACGGCTCCTCGCGGGTGCCGACCAGGCCGACCAGGCCCTCGTTGGGGGCCATGCTGACCTTGCCGATGGAGCGCTTGTTCAGGCCCTCGGAGGCCATCAGCACGAAGCGGTTGCTGTCCGGGTCGAGCAGGTAGACCGAGCAGACCTGGCTGCCCATCGCCTCCTTGACGCGCAAGACAATGATACCCAACGCCGTCTTGAGATCTTTGGCGGAGTTCACTTCCTGGACGATCTTGCGCAGCGTATTGAGCATGGCTCGGGGTCGGACTCCGTCGTCAGTCGCGCGTCAGCAGGCGCGGGGCTAGCTCTTTCAGGGCGCGACGGTATACCTCGCGCTTGAATGTCACCACCTGGCCCAGCGGATACCAGTAGCTGACCCAGCGCCAGCCATCGAATTCCGGTTTGCCGGTGAGGTCCATGCGCACCCGTTGCTCATTGCTCACCAGGCGCAGCAGGAACCACTTCTGTTTCTGGCCGATGCACAGCGGCTGGCTGTGGGTGCGCACCAGGCGCTGGGGTAAACGATAACGCAACCAGCCACGGGTGCAGGCAAGAATTTCCACGTCCTGGCGTTCCAGGCCCACTTCTTCGTTCAGCTCGCGGTACAGGGCATCTTCCGGCGTCTCGTCAGGGTTGATGCCACCCTGGGGGAACTGCCAGGCATCCTGGTTGATCCGCCGAGCCCATAGCACCTGCCCGGCATCATTCGTGAGAATGATCCCGACATTGGGGCGAAAACCATCCGGGTCGATCACGGCAGCAACCTCGCAAACGCATGTCACCGCATTGTTCCACAAAGCCTGAGCGCGCAGCAACGCGCCCGCCAAGCTTATGTGCAGCGAGGTGAAAACTCCGTATTCTGCGGGGCTCTTCCGTGGCTGATGCGAGTGACCGCGATGCGCCTGGCTTTATTCGACCTGGACAATACCCTCCTCGGTGGCGACAGCGACCACGCCTGGGGTGACTACCTGTGCGAGCGGGGCATTCTCGACCCGGTCGCCTACAAGCAACGCAACGACGCCTTCTACCAGGACTACCTCAACGGCACCCTGGACATGCAGGCCTACCTGGCCTTCTCCATGGAGATCCTCGCGTCCAGCGAACCTGCGCAGCTGGAGCAATGGCACCGCGAGTTCATGCGCGACTGCATCGAGCCGATCATCCTGCCCAGGGCCGAAGCCCTGCTGCGCCAGCATCGCGAGGCCGGCGACCAGTTGGTGATCATCACCGCCACCAACCGCTTCGTCACCGCGCCCATCGCCCGCCGCCTGGGTGTGCGTACCTTGCTGGCGACCGAGTGCGAGGTGCGCGATGGTCGCTATACCGGGCGTAGCACCGATATACCTTGTTTCCGTGAAGGCAAGGTGACGCGGCTTGCGCGCTGGATGCTGGAGAACGGGTTCGATCTGGAAGGCAGCTACTTCTACAGCGACTCGCTGAACGATGTGCCGTTGCTGGAGGTGGTGGCGAACCCGGTGGCGGTGGATCCGGATCCGAGGCTGCGGGTCGAGGCCGAGCGGCGGGGGTGGCAGGTTATTTCGTTGCGCGATTGAGGGCGCGGGGCCGCTTTGCGGCCCTTTCGCGGCACGAGGCCGCTCCTACAGGGGGCTGTGATTGCTTGTAGGAGCGGCCTTGTGCCGCGAGGGAGGGCGGAGCCCTCCTGCTGTCTCAGATCGGCTTGGCGCCCATCAAGCCGGCAATGGACAGGAAGCAGACGCCACTGAACACCGCCAATGCCAAGGTGAACTTCAAACCCACGGTTTCAGCCTTGCGCAGCCGGTTCAGGCGTACCACCAGCCACCACACGGCAAGCGCGCCAAGCGTATAGATGACGCTGGACGCCAGTACCCAGGTCTGCCCCAGCGGCCAGCCGACCAGGTGCACCAGCCACCAGCCGGTGAACGGCATGCTCACCAGGCACAGCCCCATCAGCAGCCAGACGAACACCAGCGGTCGGCGCAACAGTTTGCCGTAGGCCTCGGCATCGCCCTGGCGGCGGGCGCGGACAGTCCAGGTCGCCAGGCCCAGGCCGCCCAGCAGCAACAGGGCAGTGGCGAGGATGTGCAGGATCTTGAGGGTGGTCAGGTGTTCCATGTCTTCATCGTCCTTCAGCAGGGTAATTCGCGCCCGTCTCTTCGCGGGTAAACCCGCTCCCACAGGTGACGCGCCAACCTTGTGGGAGCGGGTTTACCCGCGAAGGACCATACGCCCAGCTTAGTCAGTTAACCCAAGAACAGCCGGTAAGCCGGGTTCTCGGTCTCGTCCCAGTACGGATAGCCGATCTTGGCCAGCGCCGCCGGCACCAGGTGGCGCTCGTCCTCCGGCACCTGCAGGCCCGCGACCACCCGGCCATCGGCGGCGCCGTGGTTGCGGTAGTGGAACATCGAGATGTTCCAGCGCCCACCCAGCTTGTTGAGGAAGTTGAACAGCGCACCCGGCCGCTCGGGGAACTCGAAGCGCAGCACCATCTCGTCGCTGGCCCCGGCCGAGTGGCCGCCGACCATGTGGCGGATGTGCAGCTTGGCCAGCTCGTTGTCGGTCAGGTCGGTAACCGGGAAGCCTTGCTCGATCAACTGCTGGACCAACACCGCGCGCGGGTCGGTTTCCGGGTGGGTCTGCACGCCGACGAAGATATGCGCCTCGTCCGAGGTGTGCTTGCGGTAGTTGAATTCGGTGATCTGGCGCTTGCCGATGGCTTCGCAGAAGGCCTTGAAGCTGCCCGGACGCTCCGGGATGGTCACGGCGATGATCGCCTCGCGCTTCTCGCCCAGTTCAGCGCGCTCGGCCACATGGCGCAGGCGGTCGAAATTGACGTTGGCGCCCGAGTCGATGGCCACCAGGGTCTGCCCGGCGACGCCCTTGAGCTCGACGTACTTCTTGATGCCGGCTACGCCCAGCGCGCCGGCAGGTTCGGTGATCGAGCGGGTATCGTCGTAGATATCCTTGATCGCTGCGCAGATTTCGTCGGTGCTGACGGTGATCACCTCGTCCACATGGTGACGGCAGATGTCGAAGGTATGCTGGCCGATCTGCGCCACCGCCACGCCATCGGCGAACAGCCCGACCTGTGGCAGCACCACGCGCTCACCCGCGGCCATGGCCGCCTGCAGGCAGTTGGAGTCGTCCGGCTCGACGCCGATCACCTTGATCTCGGGGCGCAGGTATTTCACGTACGCGGCGATGCCAGCGATCAGCCCGCCGCCGCCGACCGGCACGAAGATCGCGTCCAGCTGGCCCGGGTGCTGGCGCAGGATTTCCATGGCCACCGTGCCTTGCCCGGCAATGGTGTGCGGATCGTCGTAGGGATGGATGTAGACGAAGCCCTTTTCCTCCACCAGCTTCAGCGAGTAGGCCAGCGCCTCGGGGAAGGTGTCACCGTGCAGCACCACCTTGCCGCCCCGGGAGCGCACGCCTTCGATCTTGATCTCCGGGGTGGTCTTGGGCATGACGATGGTCGCCTTGATCCCCAGCTCCCGCGCTGCCAGGGCCAGGCCCTGGGCGTGGTTGCCGGCGGAGGCGGTGACCACGCCGCGGGCCAGTTCCTCGGCGCTCAGTTGCGCCAGCTTGTTGTAGGCCCCGCGGATCTTGAACGAGAACACCGGCTGCAGGTCCTCGCGCTTGAGCAGCACCGTGTTGCCCAGGCGCTTGCTCAACTGCCCGGCGCTGTGCAGCGGGGTTTCGACGGCAACGTCGTAGACGCGCGAGGTGAGGATCTTCTTGACGTACTGTTCGAGCATCGGAAAGCATCACTGGGCCGCGGGACAAGGGCTGGGAGTCTACCGCAGCGTCACGTCGGGCGACCACAGCAAAGCCGTGGGAGCCGTTATACTAGGCAACTTTGAAATCCGCCCAGCCCCTCCCGGAGCCCGCATGACCCAGGACCAACTCAAACAGGCCGTCGCCCAGGCCGCCGTCGATCTCATCCTGCCGAAACTGGATGAGAAAAGCGTCGTCGGCGTCGGTACCGGTTCGACCGCCAACTTCTTCATCGACGCCCTGGCCCAGCACAAGACCGCCTTCGACGGCGCCGTCGCCAGCTCCGAGGCCACCGCCCAGCGCCTGAAGGGGCATGGTATCCCGGTCTACGAGCTGAACAGCGTCAGCGAGCTGGAGTTCTACGTCGACGGCGCCGACGAGAGCGACGCCCACCTCAACCTGATCAAGGGCGGCGGCGCGGCCCTGACCCGCGAGAAGATCGTCGCGGCGGTGGCCAAGACCTTCATCTGCATCGCCGACGCCAGCAAGCTGGTGCCGGTACTGGGCGCCTTCCCGCTGCCGGTCGAGGTGATTCCGATGGCCCGCAGCCATGTCGCGCGCCAGCTGGTCAAGCTGGGCGGCGACCCGGTCTACCGTGAAGGCGTGGTGACCGACAACGGCAACGTCATCCTGGATGTGCACAACCTGCAGATCACCAACCCGGTGGAGCTGGAGAGCCAGATCAACGCCATCGTCGGCGTGGTCACCAATGGCCTGTTCGCGGCGCGTCCGGCGGATGTGCTGCTGCTGGGGACCGCTGAAGGCGTGAAAACCCTCAAGGCCGAGTAAACAAGCCTTGCGCGATCCTTGTAGGAGCGGCCTTGTGCCGCGAAAGGGCTGCGTAGCAGCCCCAGATTTCAGCGTTGAACAAAGATTGCCGGGGCCGCCTTGCGGCCCTTTCGCGGCACAAGGCCGCTCCTACAGGGGTAGACGTAAACGCGATAGCGCCAGCCCAGGCAATCAATCAGCCGGCTGCTTGAACACATAGAACAGGTTCGGCTCGCTGACCAGATAGATGGTCCCGGCGTCATCCATCGCAATCCCCTCCGCCTGCGGCACGGTCTGCTTCAAACCCTGAGACCCCTTGCGCAGCGACAGCGTACTCAGCGGTTTGCCCTTCACATCCAGCTCCAGCACCAGCCGTGACTCGTCCGACAGCGCCAGCAGATGCCCGCTGCGCTCGTCGAACTGCAGGCTCGACAAATCCCTCACGAACAAGCGCCGGTCACGCTTGCGGTCCTGTACCACATGCACCGCATAGGGCTTGTCGGGATTGTCATGAGGGAAACCATGGACTTCGTAGATCATCATCGGGTCCCGTTCCTTGGCCACGAAC
Source organism: Pseudomonas sp. NMI760_13 (assembly GCF_021283245.1). Taxonomy (NCBI): domain Bacteria; kingdom Pseudomonadati; phylum Pseudomonadota; class Gammaproteobacteria; order Pseudomonadales; family Pseudomonadaceae; genus Pseudomonas; species Pseudomonas sp. NMI760_13. The sequence goes on from NZ_JAJSRC010000002.1 coordinate 189,291, forward strand.
AGGCGCTTGCCCGCCGAGTCGTAGGCCAGCCCCTCGAAACCCTTGTTGCCATTGAGGCCGATGCCCAGGGACAGCTGCTCGGCATCGCTGGCGTCGAGGAACAGGGTGTCATCGTCAAGACGCACGCGAATCAGCCGCTGCTGGCGCTCGTCGGTGATCACGTAGCTGTTGGGCCCTACATACTCCACCGCCTCGGGGTCGCCGAAGCCGGTCAGTGGAACACGGCGCAGGATGCGGCCGTCCAGCGACAGCTCGATCAGCTCCGAGCGGGCATTGGTGACGGTGAACAGGCTCTTGCGGTCGGGATCGTAGGTCAGCGCCGAGATGTCATCGTCCAGCCCGACGATGGGCTGCGCTTCGATCGCCACCTGGTAGCGATCCAGGCCGATGCTCTGCTCGGCCGGCTGCCACCAGGTCTTGAGGTTGAACCAGCCGCGCTCGAACAGGCGGAACTCATGCCCGGCGGCGCCCAGGACGAGCAGGGCAACAAGCACGATGAAGGCTAAGATCAGGCGAAGGTGGCGGCGCATGCGGTCGGACTCGGCGAAAGGAGCACGTATCTAACCACTATCAACTGAAGCAAAGCTTAATGCCACCATCAGAAATATCTGATCGATCAGTGCTTTTTGAAGCGATAGAACAGGTTGGGCTCGCTGACGATGTACAGGTTGCCCTGGTCATCCATTGCCACCCCTTCTGCCCGGGGAATGGTGTCAGCCAGGCCATTGAAGCCGCCCAGCAAGGTCATGAAACTGACCTGCTCACCCTTCTCGTCCAGCTCGAGCAGCATGTTGGAGTCCGCCGACAAAGCCAGCAGGTGCCCGGTGCGCGGGTCGATGCCCAGCGCGGACAGGTTGCGCAGGTCCAGTTCGTCACTGGGCAGCGGTTGCTTGTCGCCCTTGAGCGGGCCGTGGCCATCGGTGCTCCAGATGAACATCTTCGGTGGCCGCTCGGCACCAATGATCAGTCGCTGCCGGATCAGGTCCCAGGCAATGGCCTCGAAGCCCTTGTTGCCATCCTCCGTATCGCCCAGGTCGTAGGGCTGGTAGTCGGCGCGGTTCAGCGATGTCGTGGCGGCATCCACCTTGACCAGTGTCAGATCATGGTTGCGCTCGTCGACAATGGCGATCTGGCCGTTCTCGAGGACCGCCACGCCTTCCGGATTGGACCAGCCCACCAGCGGGATCTTGCGCAGCACGTCACCGTCGAGGTTGAGTTCGACCAGGAACGGGTGCTTGCCCATGACCGCGAACAAGGTACGGGTGTGCGGATTGAACGCCAGGTCCGACGCCTCGTCACGCTCCATCCCCGGCAACGGTTTGGCATCGATGTCGGCCACGTAATCCGGCAGCCAGATGCTTTCCTGGCGCTCGGTCTGGCTTTCGAAGCCTTCCTTTATCCACAGCAGGCCACGGTCATCCCAGTGCATGGCTACCACCAGGCCATAGGCGATGATCGCCAGCGCAAGCAGCCACAGCGACCAGCGGGTGATCAGGCGTCGCTTTGGCGGAAGGGATGCGCTGGAAGGATTGGTCATCGAATGGAGATCCTGAAAGTAGGCGGCAGCGTGGTCGCCACTGTCGGCAAATGAAGGTTAATAGACGAATTATCCGGATCAATTGTGAAAAAAACGACAAATCCCACCGGCACAAGCAGCGACGACGGCATTGCACCGTCGTCGCCCGGAGTCAAAGCACCCGGCCTTCGAACCGGCTTGCACCGGGAAGTTCCAGCACCAGCTCATCGCCGACATTGAACGGCCCCACGCCCGCCGGGGTGCCAGTGAGGATGACGTCGCCGGCCTGTAGGGAGAAGTGCGCGGCCATGTGCTGGATCATCGGTACGATCGGATTGAGCATCAACGCGCTGTTGCCGTCCTGGCGCACCTCACCGTTGATGCTCAGGCGGATGCCGATGTCGGTCAGGTCCTCGAAGGTGCCGGCCGACACGAACGGCGGCAGCACGCAGGCGCCGTCGAAGCACTTGGCCAGCTCCCAGGGCAGGCCCTTTTCCTTCAGTTTCGCCTGCACATCGCGCAGGGTCAGGTCCAGCGCCGGGGCGAAGCCGGAAATGGCGTCGAGCACCTCTTCCTCGGAAGGGTGGGTGGACAGGGGCTTGCCCAGCAGCACGGCAATCTCCGCCTCGTAATGTACCGAGCCACGCTCGGTCGGAATCTTGAAGCCGCCTTCCAGGGGCACCACGCAGCTGCCGGGCTTGATGAACAGCAGCGGCTCGCTGGGGATGGGGTTGTCCAGTTCCTTGGCATGCTCGGCGTAGTTGCGGCCGATGCATACCACCTTGCCCAGCGGGAAGTGGATGCGCGTGCCGTCTACGTACTGGTGCTGGTAACTCATGGCCGACTCCTGTGAATACTGCTTTTTATTCGGGAGCGAAGATCTTACCCGGATTCATGATGCCGTTCGGGTCGAACACCGCCTTGATCGCCCTCATGCAGGCGATTTCCTCCGGCGAGCGGCTGTAGCCCAGGTAGTCGCGCTTGGTCATGCCCACGCCATGCTCGGCGGAGATCGAGCCGTTGTAGCGTTCGACGATCTCGAACACCCACTTGTTGACCTTGGCGCAGGAGGCGAAGAAGTCGTCCTTGGTCATGTGGTCGGGCTTGAGGATGTTCAGGTGCAGGTTGCCGTCGCCGATGTGGCCATACCAGACCACTTCGTAGTCCGGGTAGTGCTCGCCGACGGTGGCGTCGATATCGCGCAGGAACGCCGGCACCTTCGATACGGTGACCGAGATGTCGTTCTTGTAAGGCGTCCAGTGGGAGATGGTCTCGGACAGGTACTCGCGCAGCTTCCACAGGTTCTTCAGCTGGGTCTCGCTCTGGCTCATCACCCCGTCCAGTACCCAGCCCTGCTCGACGCAGTGCTCGAAGGTGGCCAGGGCTTCGTTGGCCACCTCCTCGGTGCTGGCTTCGAACTCCAGCAGCGCATAGAACGGGCAGTCGGTCTCGAACGGTGCGGGCACATCGCCCCGGGCGAGGATCCTGGCCAGGCCCTTGTCGGAGAAGAACTCGAAGGCCGTCAGGTCAAGCTTGCCCTGGAAGGCGTGCAGCACCGGCATGATCGCGTCGAAATCGGGCGTGCCCAGCACCATGGCGGTGAGGTTGCGCGGCGCGCGGTCCAGGCGCATGGTCGCCTCGACTACGAAGCCCAGGGTGCCTTCGGCGCCGATGAACAGCTGGCGCAGGTCGTAGCCGGTGGCGTTCTTGATCAGGTCCTTGTTCAGCTCGAGCAGCTCACCCTTGCCGGTGACCACCTTCAGCCCGGCCACCCAGTTGCGGGTCATGCCGTAGCGAATCACCTTGATCCCGCCGGCGTTGGTACCGATATTGCCGCCGATCTGGCTGGAGCCGCTCGAGGCGAAGTCCACCGGGTAGTAGAGGCCCTGGTCCTCGGCGAACTGTTGCAACTGGCGGGTGACGACCCCCGGCTGGCAGACCACGGTACGGTCGAATTCGTTGAAGGCGAGGATCTGGTTCATGTAGTCGAAGGCCACCACCACCTCGCCATGGGCGGCCACGGCGGCGCCCGACAGCCCGGTACGCCCGCCCGACGGCACCAGGGCGACCTTGTGCCGGTTGGCCCAGCGCACGATGGCCTGCACCTGCTCGACGGACTTGGGGAAGACGATGGCGCTCGGCGCCGGCGGGTAGTGCTTGGTCCAGTCCTTGCCGTAGGCCTCGAGCGAGGCCGGGTCGGTGAGGACCTTGCCAGGGTCGACCAGGGTCATCAGCTCATCAATTACCACGGACTGGGTCATCGCCGGAACTCTCGACTTATTCATAGTCACCCTGAGCACGCTTCACCTGTCGGGATAAGCTCAGGTTGTGTCGCGTATGCTAGCATAGCCCTCCCGCCGTTCGTGCTAAGGCCGACGCCGCGCCGCTCCACTCTCCTCGCCATTTTTCTCCGGGATACAGGTTTACGCAGATGAGCAAGACTTCTCTCGACAAGAGCAAGATCAGGTTCCTTCTTCTTGAAGGTGTGCACCAGAACGCGGTCGATACCCTCAAGGCCGCCGGCTACACCAACATCGAATACCTCACTGGTTCGCTGCCGGAAGCCGAGCTGAAGGAAAAGATCGCTGATGCCCACTTCATCGGCATCCGTTCGCGCACCCAACTGACCGAAGAGATCTTCGACTGCGCGAAGAAACTGGTCGCGGTCGGCTGCTTCTGCATCGGCACCAACCAGGTTGACCTGGCAGCGGCCCGCGAGCGCGGTATCGCCGTGTTCAACGCCCCCTACTCGAACACCCGTTCGGTGGCCGAGCTGGTGCTGGCCGAAGCCATCCTGCTGCTGCGCGGCATCCCCGAGAAGAACGCTTCCTGCCACCGTGGCGGCTGGATCAAGAGCGCGGCCAACTCCTTCGAGATCCGTGGCAAGAAACTGGGCATCGTCGGCTACGGCTCGATCGGCACCCAGCTGTCGGTCCTGGCCGAGAGCCTGGGCATGCAGGTGTACTTCTTCGACCCGCTGACCAAGCTGCCGCTGGGCAACGCGGTACAGGTCACCAGCCTGCACGAGCTGCTGGGCCTGGCCGACATCGTCTCGCTGCACGTGCCTGAGCTGCCGTCCACCCAGTGGATGATCGGCGAGAAGGAAATCCGCGCGATGAAGAAGGGCTCGATCCTGATCAACGCCGCCCGTGGCACCGTGGTCGAGCTGGACCACCTGGCCGCCGCGATCAAGGACAAGCACCTGATCGGCGCCGCCATCGACGTGTTCCCGGTCGAGCCGCGCTCCAACGACGAAGAGTTCGAAAGCCCGCTGCGTGGCCTGGACAACGTGATCCTGACCCCGCACATCGGTGGTTCCACCGCCGAGGCCCAGGCCAACATCGGCCTGGAAGTGGCCGAGAAGCTGGTCAAGTACAGCGACAACGGCACCTCCGTGTCGTCGGTCAACTTCCCGGAAGTGGCCCTGCCGGCCCACCCAGGCAAGCACCGCCTGCTGCACATCCACGAAAACATCCCGGGCGTGCTCAGCGAGATCAACAAAGTGTTCGCCGAGAACGCCATCAACATCTCCGGTCAGTTCCTGCAGACCAACGAGAAAGTGGGTTACGTGGTCATCGACGTCGACGCCGAGTACTCGGACCTGGCCCAGGAGAAACTGCAGCACGTGAAGGGCACCATCCGCTCGCGCGTACTGTTCTGAGTTTCACTGCGTCAAGAAAAAGGGAGGCCCTGGTGGCCTCCCTTTTTTTATCAGCTAACGCCTGAAAACCGGATGGTCGCTACAAAAATCCACCAATACCACTATCACTCGTTTTTGCCCCTTCGCCACACAACCGTCTCACAGCCCTCCTAGCATGGCCCCATCTCTTCGATGAGGCCTTGCCATGAACAACGCCACTCCAGGCGCACAGATGAAAGTGCGCGGTATCCACAAGCGCTTCGGCGCCTTCACCGCACTCAACGACGTCTCCCTCGACATCGCCGCCGGCGAGCTGGTGTGCCTGCTCGGCCCGTCGGGCTGTGGCAAGACCACCCTGCTGCGCTGTATCGCCGGGCTCGAGCGCCAGGATCGTGGCACGCTGTACATTGGCGACCGCGATATCTCCGAGCTGCCACCCCAGGCCCGCGACTACGGCATCCTGTTCCAGTCCTACGCGTTGTTCCCCAATCTCACCGTCGAAGCCAACATCGCCTACGGCCTGACCGGCAGCAACCGCGAGGCCTCGCGCCAGCGGGTCGGCGAAATGCTCGAGCTGGTCGGCCTGACGGGCAGTGAAAAGAAATACCCCGGCCAGCTATCCGGCGGCCAGCAACAGCGCGTGGCCCTGGCCCGCGCCCTGGCGCCCTCACCGTCGCTGCTGCTGCTCGACGAGCCGATGTCGGCACTGGACGCTCGCGTGCGCGAGCACCTGTGTACCGAGCTGCGCCAACTGCAGCGCCAGCTGGGCATCACCACGCTGATGGTCACCCACAACCAGGACGAGGCCATGCTGATGGCCGACCGCATCGCCGTGATGAACAACGGCCAGGTCGAGCAGTACGCCACGCCCCAGGAAATCTACGACCAGCCGGCCACGCCGTTCGTCGCCGAATTCGTCGGCCAGGGCAACTGGCTGCCGTTCCAGCGCAGCGGCGACAGCCATGCCCAGGTCGGCGGCCTGCACATGCGCCTGGCGGCCAACGCCGCTGGCGCCAGCAGCGGCCGGTTGTTCTGCCGACCTGAGGCGATCACCGTCAACCCGGTGGTACACGAGGAAAACCTGTTCCCGGCCAAGGTTCGCGAGATCACCTTCCTCGGCAACCGCTGCCGCATGAGCTTCGAGTTCAAGGCCTTCCCGGGCCATGCGTTGCTCGCGGAGCTGGCGCCGGAGGCGATGCCGCGCCTGGGTTCGCAGGACATCTGGGTGGCCCTGCCGCCGCAGAGCCTGCAGGTGTTTGCCTGAGATGGCCGCGCCGATGACCCTGCCGCTCACCTCAACCAATGCCGCACCTCGCAGTGGTGTTGCCCTGGGGGACCGTCTGTTCGTGATCGGTGGCAAGAGCCTGCTGCTGATCCTGCTGGTGCTGGCGGTGCTGATGCCGTTGCTGGCGATCTTCTGGCGCGGCTTCAGCGCTGAAGCCGGGCAGGGCGGCGGCCTGCCAGCTGCCCGTGAACTGTTCGCCAGCGAGAACTTCCATTGGCTGCTCGGCAACAGCCTGTCGGTGGCCTTCACCGTCGCCGCCATCGTCGTGCCGCTGGCCTACCTGTTCGCCTATGCCCTGCAACGCACGCTGATCCCGGCCAAGGGCCTGTGGCGCGGCATCTCGCTGCTGCCGCTGCTGGCGCCGTCGATGCTGCCGGCCATCGCGCTGGTCTACCTGTTCGGCAACCAGGGCCTGCTGCGCGGGCTGCTCAGCGACAATATCTACGGCTTCTGGGGCATCGTCCTCGGCGAGGTCATCTACACCTTCCCCCACGCCCTGATGATCCTGCTCTCGGCGCTGTCGCTGGCCGACGCAAGGCTGTTCGATGCGGCCTCGAGCATGGGGGCGGGGCCGACGCGGGCGTTCTTCAGCATCACCTGGCCGGCCACGCGCCAGGCGGTGTTCGCCGCGTTCTGCCTGGTGTTCACCCTGACCATCACCGACTTCGGCGTGCCGGTCGTGGTGGGTGGGGATTACCAGGTGCTGGCCCTGGAAGCCTACAAGGCGGTGGTCGGCCAGCAACAGTTCGGTCGCGGCGCGCTGATCGGCATGGTGCTGCTGGTGCCGGCGCTGCTCAGCTTCGCCGTCGATGCCTGGTTGCGTCGCCGCCAGGGCGAGGCCATGAGCGGCCGCGCCCAGGTGTTCGAGCCCAAGCCTTCCAGGCTGCGCGATGGCTGCTTCCTGGCCATCGTGCTGCTGGTGTGCGCGGCACTGCTGGCGGTGATCGGCATGGCGGTGTACTCGTCGCTGGTCAAGTTCTGGCCGTACAACCTGTCGCTGTCGCTCAAGCACTACATGTTCGAGGACACCGCCGGTGGCGGCTGGCTGGCCTACCGCAACAGCGTGACCATGGCCATCGGCACCGCGCTGATCGGCAGCGTGGTGATTTTCACCGGCGCCTACCTGATGGAGAAGACCCAGGGGCAGCGCATGCTCAACCAGCTGCTGCGCTTGCTGAGCTTCATCCCGATGGCGGTGCCTGGCCTGGTGCTGGGCCTGGGCTACGTGTTCTTCTTCAACCTCAATGGCAACCCACTGCATGTGTTCTACGGCAGCATGGCGCTGCTGGTGGTGTGCACCATCGCCCACTACCTGACCACCGCGCAGATGACCGCCACCACCGCCCTGCGCCAGCTCGACGGCGAGTTCGAGGCCGCCGCGCTGTCGCTCAAGGCGCCGCTGTACAGGCACTTCATGCGGGTCACCGTGCCGATCTGCCTGCCGGCGCTGCTGGACATCATCCGCTACCTGTTCGTCTCGGCGATGACCACCGTGTCGGCGGCGATCTTCCTGTACAGCCCCGACACCATCCTCGCCGCCGTCGCCGTGCTGAACATGGACGACGCCGGCAACGTTGGCGGTGCCGCCGCCATGTCGACCCTGATCCTGCTTACCAGCGCTGCCGCATCCTTGCTGCTGGCCGCTGCCTCACGCGGCCTGCTGCGCCGCTCCCAGGCCTGGCGCCAGCGCGCGCCAGGCCATTGACCGACTGCCCACACTGATAGGAACCGCATCATGTTCAAGCCCCTCGCACTTGCCGCTGCCGTATCCGCCGTCTTCAGCCTGCAGGCCTCGGCCGCGACCCAGCTGACCGTCTACACCGCCCTCGAGGCCGAGCAGCTCAAGAGCTACAAGCAGGCCTTCGAAAAGGCCAACCCCGACATCGAGATCAAGTGGGTGCGTGACTCCACTGGCATCATCACTGCCAAACTGCTGGCCGAGAAGGAACGTCCGCAGGCCGACGCGGTGTGGGGCCTGGCCGCTTCCAGCCTGGCCATCCTCGACCAGAACGGCATGCTCGAAGCCTATGCGCCCAAGGACCTGGGCAAGATCTCGCCCAACTACCGCGACGCCGCCAACCCGCCGGCCTGGGTGGGCATGGACGTGTGGGCCGCGACCCTCTGCTTCAACACCGTCGAGGCCGAGAAGCAGGGCCTGAGCAAGCCGGTGAGCTGGCAGGACCTGACCAAGCCTGAGTACGAGGGCAAGATCGTCATGCCCAACCCGGCTTCGTCCGGCACCGGCTTCCTGGATGTGAGCGCCTGGCTGCAGACCTTTGGCGAACCGCAGGGCTGGGCCTACATGGATGCGCTGCACCAGAACATCGGCCAGTACGTTCATTCCGGCTCCAAGCCGTGCAAGCTGGCCGCCGCCGGTGAATTCCCGATCGGCATCTCGTTCGAATACCCGGCCGTGCAGCTCAAGCGCCAGGGCGCGCCGCTGGATATCGTGCTGCCCAAGGAAGGCCTGGGCTGGGAGATCGAAGCCACCGCAGTGATCAAGGGCTCGCCGAAGGCCGATGCCGCCAGGCGCCTGGCCGACTTCTCCGCCAGCCCCGCGGCCATGGAGCTGTACAAGGAGAACTTCGCCGTGCTCGCCGCGCCCGGCATCGCCAAGCCGCAGACCGAGTTGCCGGCGGACTACGAGCAGCGCCTGATCAAGAACGACTTCGCCTGGGCCTCGAAGAACCGCGACCAGATCCTCAGCGAGTGGCGCAAGCGCTATGACGGCAAGTCGGAAAAGGTCGCGCAGCAATAACGTGTCGACCTCATTGGCGGGTAAACCCGCTCCTATGGAACAACACGTAACCTATTGATTTAGCTTGACCCTGTGGGAGCGGGTTTACCCGCGAAGAATCCAGCGCGGTGTATGGCACCGGCTGCGCCGGTGTTCGCGGGTGAACCCGCTCCCACAGGGGACAGTTCCCAGCGCGGCAACGCAGCCCAAAGGGCCAGCATGGGCAATGCAGGGGCCACAGGCATGAAAAAACCGGCGCACCAGGCGCCGGTTTTTTTATGCCGTCAGAGCCTCACAGCCCTTCGAGCATTGCCTTGTTGCGCACCGCGCCCTTGTCGGCGCTGGTGGCCAGCAGGGCGTAAGCCTTGAGCGCGGTGGTCACCTTGCGTGGACGCACCTCGGCCGGCTTCCAGCCCTTCTTGTCCTGCTCGACGCGACGCTCAGCCAGCTCTTCGTCGCTGACCAGCAGGTTGATCGAACGGTTGGGGATGTCGATCAGCACCTTGTCGCCATCGCGCACCAGGCCGATGGCGCCGCCCGCTGCCGCTTCCGGCGAGGCGTGGCCGATCGACAGGCCCGAGGTACCGCCGGAGAAACGACCGTCGGTTAGCAGGGCGCAGGCCTTGCCCAGGCCCTTGGACTTCAGGTACGAGGTCGGGTACAGCATCTCTTGCATGCCCGGGCCGCCTTTCGGGCCTTCGTAGCGGATGATGACGATGTCGCCGGCCTGCACTTCGTCGGCGAGGATGCCGCGCACGGCGCTGTCCTGGCTCTCGAAGATCTTCGCGGTGCCTTCAAACACGTGGATCGACTCATCGACACCGGCGGTCTTCACCACGCAGCCGTCCAGGGCGATGTTGCCGTACAGCACGGCCAGGCCGCCTTCCTGCGAGTAAGCGTGCTCGAAGCTGCGGATGCAGCCGTTCTCGCGGTCGTCGTCGAGGGTTTCCCAGCGGGTCGACTGGCTGAACGCGGTTTGCGTCGGGATGCCGGCCGGGCCTGCCTTGAAGAAGGTGTGCACGGCTTCGTCATCGGTCTGGGTGATGTCCCACTTGGCGATGGCTTCCTCCATGCTTGGGCTGTGCACGGTCGGCAGGTCGGTGTGCAGCAGGCCGCCACGGGCCAGCGAGCCAAGGATGCTGAAGATGCCGCCGGCGCGGTGCACGTCTTCCATGTGGTACTTCTGGATGTTCGGCGCCACCTTGCACAGCTGCGGCACCTTGCGCGACAGACGATCGATGTCGCGCAGGTCGAAGTCCACCTCGCCCTCCTGGGCCGCGGCCAGCAGGTGCAGGATGGTGTTGGTCGAGCCACCCATGGCGATGTCGAGCATCATGGCGTTCTCGAACGCCTTGAAGTTGGCGATGCTGCGCGGCAGTACGGATTCGTCGTTCTCGCCGTAGTAGCGTTTGCACAGCTCGACGATGGTGCGCCCGGCGGTGAGGAACAGCTGCTCGCGGTCGGAGTGGGTGGCCAGGGTCGAACCGTTGCCCGGCAGGGCCAGACCCAGGGCCTCGGTCAGGCAGTTCATCGAGTTGGCGGTGAACATGCCGGAGCACGAACCGCAGGTCGGGCAGGCGCTGCGCTCGTACTCAGCGACTTTTTCGTCCGAGGCCGAGGAGTCGGCGGCGATGACCATGGCGTCGACCAGGTCCAGGCCGTGGCTGGCCAGCTTGGTCTTGCCAGCTTCCATCGGGCCGCCGGAGACGAAGATCACCGGGATGTTCAGGCGCAGGGCGGCCATCAGCATGCCGGGGGTGATCTTGTCGCAGTTGGAGATGCAGACGATGGCGTCGGCGCAGTGGGCGTTGACCATGTACTCGACTGCGTCGGCGATGATCTCGCGGCTGGGCAGCGAGTAGAGCATGCCGTCGTGGCCCATGGCGATGCCGTCATCCACGGCGATGGTGTTGAATTCTTTCGCCACGCCACCGGCGCGTTCGATCTCGCGGGCGACCAGCTGGCCCAGGTCCTTCAGGTGTACGTGCCCCGGGACGAACTGGGTGAACGAGTTGGCGATGGCGATGATCGGTTTCTTGAAGTCTTCGTCCTTCATCCCGGTGGCGCGCCACAGGGCACGGGCACCGGCCATGTTGCGGCCTTGGGTGGAAGTCTTGGAACGATAATCAGGCATGGAGCGCTCCTGGCGGCTAAATCACGTCACGTAAATAGGGAGTGAGCTTCTCTTGTCCTGAAACGCCGAAGGCCGGTTGCCGCTGGCAAGGATGGGGGCCGAAGACCGCGCGGGATCGCCGCAGGCTCGACCAGAGCTCATAAACCCGCCGGGGATGTCTGGCGATGAATGGATCGATTCTACACCGCCGCGCCCGCGAGGGAATGGCGTTGTGATAATTGGCTGTCGCCAGCCCGCAAGGTAAAGGCCTTGGCGTGGTTCGGGCGGGTTTGGGTAGACTTGCGCGCTTCCTGTCCCACTGGCCAAAAGGATTTGCAATGCCAGCGCCTAGCCGCTCCTTATTGTTCTATGTCGTCATCGGCCTGATCCAGGGCCTGGTGTTGCTCGCCACCGTGAAGGGGCAGGGCGAGCTGCTCGGTTTCAACCTGTCGGTCGCCCTGTGCGCCGCGGTGGTGGTGGCCGGCGTGAACCTGCAACTGCTCGGCAGCGCGGTGCGCCAGCGTGGCACCGGCTGGCTGGTGCTGGGCCTGACCCTGCTGATCAGCGGGATCAGTGCCTGGGTCCTGGATAGCGGGCGCATGGGCTGGCTGCAGCAGACCTGGTTCCTGGCCGCCATCGTGCTGGGCTATATCGGCACCGCGTTCATTCTTGCCTGGCCGACCCGCGAGAATGGGCGGCCGCGCTATGAGGACCTGTTCCGGCATGCCTGGAACAACGTGTTCATTCTTTTCCTGGCGCAACTGTTGACCGGCCTGTTCTGGCAGTTGCTGTGGTTGTGTGCGTTGCTGTTCGGCATGCTCGGCATACCGCAGGTCACGGATGTAGTGGAGTCCCCGGTGTTTCTCTGGCTGGTGCTGCCGGTGGTGTTCTCCCTGGGGATGCGCATGGGGCGGGACAACGAGAAGGTCATCGGGTTGTTGCGCGGCATTCTGTTGACACTCTGTCGCTTCCTGTTGCCGTTGAGTGCGCTGATCGCCGTGGTGTTCACCCTGACACTGCCCTTCAGCGGCCTGCAGCCGGTGTGGGACACGGGTTATTCGACCGCTCTGCTGTTGGTGCTGGCAGGTATCAATCTGTTCCTGGCCAATGGCGTGTTTCAGGACGGCCATCAGGGCAATGCCTATCCTGCGCCGCTCAAACGCTTGGTCGAAGCCAGCTTGCTCTGCCTGCCGGTACTGGTGGGCCTGGCGGCTTATGCCAGCTGGATGCGCATCGACCAGTACGGCCTGACCCCGTCGCGCATCATGGCCATGCTGTTGGTGGGTGTGATGCTGGCGCACAGCCTGGCGGCGGTGTGGGCGGTGGTGAGCTCACGGCAGGCCTGGCTGAATAGCCTGCGGCTGAGCAACCCGTTGATCGCCTTGCTCAGCGCGGTGCTGATAGTGCTGTTCTACACACCGTTGCTCGACCCGCAGGTGTTGAGTGCGAAGAGTCAGGTCGAGCGCCTGCTCGGTGGACGCACGCCAATCACCGAGTTCGATGCCGGGACCTTGTACCGCGACCTCGGTCAGCCTGGGCGTGCAGCCTTCGAGCAACTGGAGAAGCGGCTGGAAACCGATGAACTGTTCGATGCGGGGCGCCGCGAGCAATTGCTGGGGTTGATGGCGCAGGTGCGTCGGCCGGAGGTGGTCGAAACCCATGGTCCGAAGTTCGAGTGGCTGGGGCCTGTGCAATCCACCAGCGAGTCACTGGCCGACTCGACCCTTGGACAAAGCCAGTGCGGTGGTAAGGGATGCTATTTGTGGGCGGTCGATCTGGATGGTGATGGGCACAATGAAGTGCTGATGATCCCCCGGCACACCTATGCATCGAGTGTGTTCGTGTTCACCTGGGAGGAGCGCGAGTGGCGTGAGGTGGGCAGCCTGAGCGGCCGGATGGAAAACCTCGAGGGCCTGGCCAAGGGGATTCGCGAGGGTGCGGTGAAACTGGTGGCTCCGCGTTACAAGACGCTCAGTATTGATGGGCAGGAACTGGTGCCGGACTTCAGGCGATAGTGGTTGACGGGCATGAGCGTGAGCGTTTGAGGGAGCCGGGGCCGCTCTGCGGCCCTTTCCGGCCGGTCCGACGCCTCGGCAAGGCCGCTCCTACAGTGACCGCGTAATCAACCACTGTAGGAGCGGCCTTGTGCCGCGAAAGGCTGCGCAGCAGCCTCAAACAAACGTTGCTTAGCTGTTGGGCAGCAACCGGCAGGTGATGCTCTTGATGTAGCGGGTCTCGGCGATCGCCGGGTGCACCGGGTGGTCCGGTCCCTGGCCACCGCGCTCGAGCAGTTGCAGGTTGCGGTCCAGGTGGCGGGCGCTGGTCAGCAGGATGTTGTTCAGGTCGTCCTCGGGCAGGTGCATCGAGCACGAGGCGCTGACCAGGATGCCGTCCTTGTTCAGCATGCGCATGGCCTGTTCATTGAGGCGGCGGTAGGCGGCCTCGCCGTTCTTCAGGTCTTTCTTGCGCTTGATGAAGGCGGGCGGGTCGGCAATGATCACGTCGAAACGCTCTTCGGCGGCCTTCAGCTCGCGCAGGGCTTCGAACACGTCACCTTCGATGCAGGTCAGCTTCTCGCTGATGCCGTTCAGCGCGGCGTTGCGCTCGACACCGTCGAGGGCGAAGCCGGAGGCATCCACGCAGAACACTTCGCTGGCGCCGAATGCGCCGGCCTGCACGCCCCAGCCACCGATGTAGCTGAACAGGTCCAGCACGCGCTTGCCCTTGACGTAGGGGGCCAGGCGGGCGCGGTTCATGCGGTGGTCGTAGAACCAGCCGGTCTTCTGGCCTTCGCGCACCGGGGCCTCGAACTTCACGCCGTTTTCTTCCAGCGCGACCCAGTCTGGCACTTCGCCGTAGACGGTCTCGACATAGCGGCCGAGGCCTTCGGCGTCGCGGGCGGCGGAATCGTTCTTGAACAGGATGCCGCTTGGTTTCAGGACCTGGACCAGGGCGGCGATGACGTCGTCCTTGTGCGCGTCCATGGTGGCCGAGGCCAGTTGCACCACGAGGATGTCGAAGAAGCGGTCGACCACCAGGCCCGGGAGCAGGTCGGAGTCGCCGTAGACCAGGCGGTAGCACGGCTTGTCGAATAGACGCTCGCGCAGCGACAGGGCGACGTTCAGGCGGTGCACCAGCAGCGACTTGTCCAGCGGCAGCTTGATGTCGCGCGACAGCAGGCGGGCGCAGATCAGGTTGTTCGGGCTCATCGCCACCACACCCAGGGGCTTGCCGTTGGCGGCTTCGAGGATGGCCTGCTGGCCCGCCTTCAGGCCTTGCAGCGGGGTCGCGGCGACGTCGACTTCATTGCTGTAGACCCACAGATGGCCGGCGCGCAGGCGGCGGTCGGCATTGGCTTTGAGGCGAAGGCTGGGCAGGGACATGACGTCGCTCCGGGAAAAAAGAGCGGGAGTATACCGTGTTGGCCAAGGCTTCGCTGTGGGGCGCGACCAAACGTTGGCATCATCGCGGGGCTAAAGAAATTCTTGGATCCAACGATCCACTGATAGTTACCCTGCCGGCGTACAGGGTTAGAATCCCCCGTCCCCAGCGAGAATGCACGAATGTCCCAGGAACTTACCGCCGAACAGATCCAGCAAGCCCTGCAGGGCATCACCATCCCGCCGCAGCCGCAGATCATGGTCGACCTGCAGTTCGAGCAGTACATGCCCGACCCGGACCTCGAGACCATCGCCAAGCTGATCAGCCAGGATCCGGGCTTGTCTGGCGCCCTGCTGAAACTGGTCAATTCGGCGCAGTTCGGCCTGGCGAACAAGATCGGCTCGATCCAGCGCGCGGTGAACCTGCTGGGCAGCCGCTCGATCATCAACCTGATCAACGCCCAGTCGATCAGGGGCGAGATGAGCGACGAGACCATCGTCACCCTCAACCCGTTCTGGGACACCGCCCAGGACGTGGCCATGACCTGCCTGACCCTGGCCAAGCGCACCGGTATCCAGGCGGTGGACGAGGCCTACACCCTGGGCCTGTTCCACGACTGCGGCGTGCCGCTGATGCACAAGCGCTTCCCCAACTACATGGAAGTGCTGGAAGAGTCCTACGCCAAGGCCAATGACGAGATTCGCGTGGTGGACACCGAGAACCGCGTGTTCAACACCAACCACTCGGTGGTCGGCTATTTCACCGCCAAGTCCTGGCGCCTGCCGGAGCACATCAGCGCCGCCATCGCCAACCACCACAACGCCCTGGCGGTGTTCCGCGACGAGTCCTCGCGCAATACCCAGACCCAGCTGAAGAACCTGCTGGCGGTGCTGAAGATGTCCGAGCACATCTGTGCGTCCTACCGCGTGCTGGGCAACCAGACCGTCGACCACGAGTGGAACATGGTTGGCCCGCTGGTGCTGGACTACATCGGCCTGACCGACTACGACTTCGAGCAGCTCAAGCAGAACATCCGCGAATTGGGCGGGCACTGAGCCATGCCGGAACTGCCAGAGGTCGAGACGACGCGGCGCGGCATCGCGCCCCATCTGGAAGGCCAACGGGTCAGCCGCGTGGTGGTGCGCGACCGGCGCCTGCGCTGGCCGATCCCGGAAGACCTCGACGTGCGTCTGTCGGGGCAGCGCATCGTCAGCGTCGAGCGCCGCGCCAAGTACCTGCTGATCAACGCCGAGGTCGGCACCTTGATCAGCCACCTGGGCATGTCGGGCAACCTGCGCCTGGTCGAACTGGGCTTGCCAGCGGCCAAGCACGAACATGTGGATATCGAGCTCGAGTCGGGGTTGATGCTGCGTTACACCGACCCGCGCCGCTTCGGGGCCATGCTCTGGAGCCTCGACCCGCTCAACCACGAATTGCTGATACGGCTGGGGCCGGAGCCGCTGACCGACCTGTTCGACGGCGAGCGGCTGTTCCAGCTGTCGCGGGGTCGGTCGATGGCGGTCAAGCCGTTCATCATGGACAACGCGGTGGTGGTGGGGGTGGGCAACATCTACGCCACCGAAGCGCTGTTCGCCGCTGGGATCGATCCGCGCCGCGAGGCGGGCGGGATCTCCCGGGCGCGCTACCTGAAGCTGGCGATCGAGATCAAGCGGGTGCTGGCAGCGGCCATCGAGCAGGGCGGGACCACCCTGCGCGACTTCATCGGTGGCGATGGCCAGCCGGGGTATTTCCAGCAGGAACTGTTCGTCTATGGGCGCGGGGGCCAGCCGTGCAAGCTGTGTGGCACCGAGCTGCGCGAAGTGAAGCTGGGGCAGCGGGCGAGCGTGTTCTGCCCGAAATGCCAGCGTTAAGTGACATGCGAGCCCTGTGGGAGCGGGTTTACCCGCGAAGAAGGTGGCGCGGAGGATGGCACCGGCTTCGCCGGTGTTCGCGGGTGAACCCGCTCCCACAGGATTTTTGCTGCCTCAAGGGGTAGCAGGGGATCTGTAGGAGCGGGCTTGCCCCGCGATAGGGCCGGATCAGTCGACTACCGCCGCCTGCCCTACACCCCTGGGGTCACTGGCCGCCTCCACGGTCCCGGCAGCCTTGTCCCAATACAGCACCTGCTGGTTGCCATAGTTACGCCCCACATCCTTCAACCTATACCCGCGCGCCTGCAGCTCGGCTTTTTGTGCGGCGCTGAACGTCCCCGGCTCATGCTCCACCACATCCGGCAGGTACTGATGGTGATAGCGCGGCGTCGCCGGCCACGCGGCCACCGGCCGCCCTTCGAGGAACCCCATCACCGACAGCAGCACCATGCTCGGAATCCGGCTGCCGCCGGGCGTGCCGAAGCTGGCGAACTGGCTCGGGCTTTCGATGAAGGTCGGGCTCATGCTCGACAAGGGCCGCTTGCCCGCCGCCACTGCGTTGGCCTGGCTGCCGGCCAGTCCATAGCTGTTGCTGCCGGTGGGATCGGCGGCAAAGTCGTCCATCTCGTTGTTCAGCACCACGCCGGTGCCGGGCACGCTGAACGCCGCGCCGAACGGCAGGTTGACCGACAGCGTGGCGGAAACCGCATTACCGTCGGCGTCGATCACCGTGAAGTGGGTGGTGTGGTCGCCCTCGCGCCAGGCCGGTGAGGGGGGCAGGGCGCTGCTGGGGGTGGCTTGGTGCACGTCGATGCTGTCGGCCAGGCCGGTCAGGTACTGGCGCCCCAGCAGGCGGTTGATGGGGTTCGCCACGTAGTCCGGGTCACCCAGCAGCCCGCGGTCGCGGTAGGCCCGGCGCAGTACTTCGATCACATAATGGCTGCGCTGCACCGGTTCGGCGCTCTGCCAGGGCAGGCGCTGGAGCATGGCCAGGCTCTGGGCCAGGGCCACGCCACCAGCCGAGGGCGGCGGGCTGCTGATCAGCTCGCGCTGGTCGGCCAGTGAATAACGCAGTGGCTCGCGCCAGGCGGTGCGGTAGCCGGCGAGGTCATCGAGGGTCCAGACACCGCCGGCCTGGCGCACGCCTTCGACCAGGCGGTGGGCCGTCGGGCCTTGATAGAAACCGTCGCGGCCGTGTTCGGCCAACGCCAGCAGGGTGGCGGCCAGTTCCGGCTGGCGAATCACCGTGCCTAGCGCCGGTACGTCATTGTCGGCAAGGAACAACCGGGCGCTTTCGGCATTGTCGCGCAGGGCACTCAGGCGCATGGTCGCGCGGTCACGGTAGATGCGGTCGACGGCAAAGCCCTGGTTGGCCAGGCGAATGGCCGGGGCCAGGCTGTCCTTGAGCGGCAGCCTGCCGTGGGTCGCGGCCAGGTCGGCCAGCGCCTGGGGCAGGCCCGGGATCGCCGCGGCCAGTGGGCCATTGACCGACAGGCCCGGCTGTACCTTGCCGTCCTTTAGATACATGTCGGCCCGGGCGGCGGCCGGGGCGCGCTCGCGGGCGTCGAGGAAGGCATAGCGTGGGCTGTCGGCGCTCTCGCGCAGAAGGAAGAACCCGCCACCGCCAAGGCCGGAGCCGTAGGGCTCGACAACGGCCAGCGTGGCGCCGATAGCCACGGCGGCATCGAAGGCGTTGCCGCCCTGCTGCAGGATCTGCCTTGCCGCCGCGGTGGCTTCACCGTGCGGGCTGGCGATCGCCGCCTGGCCTGGCCCGGCGGCCAGGGCGCCATGGGCCAGTAGCGCCAGGAGGGCGCCGAGGGCTGCGTGGCGGAGCGCGGCGACGAACGGCATCAGGCCTTGCCGGTGATCCGGCGGTACTTGGCCATCAGCTCGTCTTCGGTTTCCGGGTGGGCTTCATCCAGGGGGATGCAGTCCACCGGGCAGACCTGCTGGCACTGGGGCTCGTCGTAGTGGCCGACGCACTGGGTGCACAGGTTCGGGTCGATCACGTAGATCTCCTCGCCTTGCGAGATGGCGGCGTTCGGGCACTCGGGTTCGCAGACGTCGCAGTTGATGCAATCGTCGGTGATGATCAGGGACATGGAGACTCCGGCCGGGGCGTTGGGCCCGGGCATGTTTCAAAGCGATGGGCACAATTGTGCCGGATTCGCGCCCGCAGTGCACGCGGGCGCGACATCGTGACCGCGCGGCTTACTTGCGAAAGCGCTCAGTCAGCGCATCGGCCACGGCGGGGTGGACGAACTTGCTGATATCACCGCCCAACGCGGCGATTTCCCGGACCAACGTCGAGGAAATGAACGAATAGCGCTCGGATGGCGTAAGGAACAGGCTCTCGACGTCCGGCGCCAGTTGGCGGTTCATGTTGGCCAGCTGGAACTCGTATTCGAAGTCGGACACCGCGCGCAGACCGCGCAGGAACACATTGGCGTTCTGTTCCTTGGCAAAATGCGCCAGTAGCGAGGAGAAGCCGATGACCTCGACATTGGGCAGGTGCTTGGTGACCTCGCGGGCCAGCGCTACCCGCTGTTCCAGGGGGAACAGGGGGTTTTTCTTGGGGCTGGCCGCCACGGCAATGATCACGTGGTCGAACAGGCGCGAAGCGCGCTCGACCAGGTCGCCATGGCCTTTGGTAATGGGGTCGAAAGTACCCGGGTACAACACTCGGTTCATCGCGTCATCCTGGCTGGAGTGCGTTGGGGAGTCGGATGGTAGCGCAGCGATTGAGCTCGGCCAAGTCGCGTGGCTGGTCGATGGCACTATAGACAGCATGGCTATTGGCTGTCATGCGCGGATGCCAGGCGGCCGACCAGCGCCTCGCTGAGCAGGGCGGTCAGGGCATAGACCGACAGCTGCGGGTTGGCGCCGATGCTGGTGGGGAACAGCGAACCGTCGTGGATCGACAGGTTTTCCAGCTGGTGATGCCGGCCCAGGCTGTCGCACACCGCCTGCCGAGGATCCTCGCCCAGGGCGCAGCCGCCCATGACGTGGGCGCTGCCCAGGCGCATGCGGTGGAGTTCCAGGGGCAGGCTGTCGATCAACGCCTTGGCCTGTTCCGGGTTATCGACATACCGGGCATCGCCATGCACCGGCAGCACCCGGCGAGCACCGGCGGCGAACTGGATCTGCGCCATGCTGTGCCAGGCCCGGCGCAGCCCGTCGCGCAGGTAGTCGGTGACCGGGTAGTCGAGCACCGGCGAGCCATCGCTACGCAATTCCACCTGGCCGCCGGGGCTGTCCGGGTGAAAACCGTCGCGCAGCAGCGCCAGCATCACATGGGTATGGGGCAGCTCGGCCATGCGCAGGGCATTGTCCTGGCCATGGCCGCCGAGCAGGGTGCTGGCCAGGGCCGGGTGCAGCGGCGGGACTTCGAGCTTGTAGCCGACCGGGCCGGTGACGCCGTCCTGCCACTGGAACTGGTCGCTGTAGATCGACTGCGGCGCGCCGTAGTACGGGTCGATCTTCGCTTCGAACTGCGCGGCGCTGAAATTGACCAGGTGCAGGAAGGTGCGCTTGCCCAGGCGCTGGTGAGGGTCGGGTGCGTTGGAGCGCAGCAGCAGGGCCGGGCTGTTGATGCCGCCGCCGGCCAGTACGTAATGACGGGCGCGCACCCGAACCTGGCGGCCCGTGGGCTGGATCCCCTGGGCGTCCAGGGCCTGGCATTGCAGGTGGTCGATGCGTTGGCCGTCGTGGCTGAAGCGTTCGGCGCGGGCCAGGTAGAGCAGTTCGCCGCCTTGCTCGAGGGTGGCCGGAATGCTGGTGACCAGCATCGACTGCTTGGCGTTGACCGGGCAGCCCATGCCGCAGTAGCCCAGGTTCCAGCAGCCGCGCACGTTGCGCGGGATCACCGCCCAGCGCAGGCCGAGCGCCTCGCAGCCGCGTCGCAACACGTCGTTGTTGGCATTGGGCGGCATCATCCAGGGGCTGATGCCCAGGTGCTGCTCCATGCGTTCGAACCAGGGCTTCAGGCTGTCGCTGTCCAGGCCCTTGACGCCATGTTCGCGGGCCCAGTGCTCCAGGGTCTGTGGCGGCGTGCGGAAACTCGAGGTCCAGTTGACCAGGGTGGTGCCGCCCACCGCCCGGCCCTGCAGGATGGTGATGGCGCCGTCCTTGCTCAGGCGGCCCAGGCCCTCCTGGTAGAGGTCGGCATAAGCTTCGTGTTCCAGCAGGTGGAAGTCGCTGCTGGTCTTCAGCGGGCCTTCTTCGATCAGCAGCACCTTCAGCCCGGCCGCGCTCAGCCGTTCGGCGGTAGTGGCGCCGCCCGCACCGCTGCCGATCACGGCGACGTCGGCTTCGAGGCTCAGGTCCTGCGCTAGGCGCGAGCCATCGTGGGTGATCCAGCCTCGAGCGAGGCCTTGGCGAAAGGGGTCGGGGACGGGCATTGGCTTCCCTTTTTATTTTGCGAGTCGGCGGTTCGTGGGAGCGGGCTTGCCCCGCGAAGCAGGCAGCGTTGTGCCTGGCACCGGCTTTGCCGGTGTTCGCGGGGCAAGCCCGCTCCTACAGGAGTATGTGACAGGTCAGACCTTCGGCGGCCCTGGATAGCCGCAGGCTGCCCAGGCCTCGGGGCGTTCGTACCAGGCCATGAGCAGCAGTTGCAGCAGCGAGGCATGGCCCTGGCGCAGCAGGTTCAGCGAACTGTCACGCCAGCGTTCGAGAAAGCGGTCCAGCTCTGTATCCGTGGCGCCGGCCCAGCCGCCCCAGATGCCGGTCAGCGGCCCTCGGGTCAGCGGCAGGGTGAGCACGTCGAACAGTTGCCGGGTCAGCTTGAGCATGGCGGGCGACAGCGCCGCCAGCTTGTGGTCGAGGCTGTGCAGCACCAATTCGGTGGAAGCCAGGGTACCCGCCAGCACGACGGGTATCAGGGCCTGCAGCAGCGGCAGGTCGTCATCACGCAGGACCTGATAACCGGGCGAGGCCGCCTGCGGCGTACAGCCGACCAGGCTGGTTGCACCCAGGAACAGGCTGGCGCCGAAGCTGAACCTGAGCAGGTCGCGACGATGCATGAGGCGCCTGCGCTCAGCGGATGAACAGCTTGTAGACCAAGCGCTGCAAGGCTTTGCCATAGGGCGGGTAGATCGTCTTGGCGGCATTGATGCGCTGCTTGGCCAGCACGGCCTTGGCCTTGCTGAAGGTCAGGAAACCCTCGTGGCCATGGTAGTGGCCCATGCCGGACGGGCCGACGCCGCCGAACGGCAGGTCGTCCTGGGCCACATGCAGCAGGGTGTCGTTGAGGCAGACGCCGCCTGAGTGGGTGTCGCGCAGTACCCGTGCCTGCTCACCTTTGTCATAGCCGAAATAGTAGAGCGCCAGGGGCCGGGGGCGCTGGTTGATGTAGGCCAGGGCGTCGTCCAGGCGGTCGTAGGGCACCAGCGGCAGCAAAGGGCCGAAGATCTCGTCCTGCATCACCTGCATGCCGTCGTGCACCTGCAGCAGCAGGTGTGGCGGCAGATGGCGGCCCTGGCGGGGCTCGTCGGGGTAGAGGTCGAGCACCTGGGCGCCTTGCTCAAGGGCATCGTCGAGCAGGCGATTGAGGCGACCGAGCTGCCGCTCGTTGATGATCGCGCTGTAGTCGGGGTTGTCGGTCAGGCGCGGATAGAAGCGATGCACGGCGCGCCGGTAAGCCTCGGCGAAGGCGTCCAGGCGTTCGCGGGGCACCAGCACGTAGTCGGGGGCGACGCAGGTCTGCCCGGCATTGAGGGTCTTGCCGAAGGCGATGCGTTCGGCGGCGGTGTCCAGCGGCACATCGGTCGAGACGATGGCCGGCGACTTGCCGCCCAGTTCCAGGGTCACCGGGGTGAGGTTCTGCGCGGCGGCGAGCATCACATGGCGGCCGACGCTGGTGGCACCGGTGAAAAGCAGGTGGTCGAAAGGCAGGCGGGCGAAGGCCTGGCCGACCTCCACCTCGCCCAGTACTACACTGACCAGATCGCTGGGGAACACACGCCCGAGCAGGTCCTTGATGGCCTGCCCACTGGCGGGCGTGGACTCGCTGAGCTTGAGCATCACCCGGTTGCCGGCCGCCAGGGCGCCGGTCAGCGGGCCGATGGCGAGGAACAGCGGGTAGTTCCACGGCACGATGATCCCCACCACCCCCAGTGGTTGGTACTCGATCCGCGCGCTGGCGGGCTGGAAGGCCAGGCCGACCTTGCGCCGCGAGGCGCGCATCCAGCGCCCCAGCTGTTTCTCCGCGTCGCGCAGGCCGAGGACCGACGGCATCAGCTCGGCGATCAGGGTCTCGTCGCGGCTGCGGCCGCTGAAGTCGGCGTCGATGGTCGCTATCAGCGTCTCCTGCTCGGCCAGCAGCGCCTCGCGCAGGCTTTTCAGCCACTGCCGACGTTGCGCGGCCGGGGGCATCGGGTTGTCGGCGAAGGCCCGACGCAGGGCGTCGAATGTCGCTTGCAGGTCGAGGTCGGATTGCACAGGGGGGAGGACGGCAGGCGAGGTCATGGCGGCTCCGGGGGGGATAAGTGAATAGAGCATATACTCTAATTGGTACGATGGTGCACTCTTTTTCACCTGGCCAGCGGTGCACCCGACCTGCGGGAAGCCGTAAGATGGCCCGATCAATCAAGCTGGAGACTGGAGCTGAGCATGGCCCCGCGCATGAAGACCCGAGAGCGCATCGTGCAGAGCAGCCTGGAGCTGTTCAACCAGCAGGGCGAGCGTTGCGTCAGCACCAACCACATAGCCGCGCACATGGAGATCTCGCCCGGCAACCTGTACTACCACTTCCCCAACAAGCAGGCGATCATCGCCGTGCTGTTCAACCAGTACGAAGAGCTGGTCGACAGCTTCCTGCGTCCGCCCCAAGGCCGCATCGCCACCGTCGAGGACAAGCGCTTCTACCTCAAGGCGCTGCTGGCGGCGATGTGGAACTACCGTTTCCTGCACCGCGACCTGGAGCACCTGCTCGACAGCGACCCGGAGCTGGCCGCCCGTTACCGACGCTTCTCGCGGCGTTGTCTGCTGCAGGGACAGGCGATCTACCGGGGCTTCGTCGAGGCCGGCATCCTGAGCATGGACGGCCCGCAGATCGAGTCGCTGACCATCAACGCGTGGATCGTGCTGACCTCCTGGGTGCGTTTTCTCAGTACCACCCGCGAGCATTGCGCGCACCTGGGTGAAGAAGCGTTCATGCGCGGCGTCTATCAGGTGGTGGTACTGGAACTGGGGTATGTCACCCCGGGCTCGCGTGCCGCGGTGCAGGCGTTGTGCGATGAGTTCCACGTTCCGTTCAACCAGGCCCTGGAGCAGTGATCCTGGGTCTTCGAGCCATTCATCAGGAGATTGTCATGCCCCTTGCGCAACTGATCACCCCGCAACAGCTGGCCGAACGCCTGGACACGCCCGGCCTGGTGATCCTCGATTGCCGCTTTGCCCTGGAGGACGTCGACTACGGCCAACGCAGCTATGCCGAGGGGCATATCGCCGGGGCGCATTTCGCCGACCTCGAGCGTGACCTGAGCGGGCCGGTGGTCAAGGGCCGCACGGGGCGTCACCCGTTGCCCGATCCGCAGCGGCTGGTGGAGCGTCTGCGCGAGTGGGGCGTGGACAACGACAGCCAGGTAGTGCTCTACGACGATGGTCCCGGTGCCTTCGCCGCCCGGGCCTGGTGGCTGCTGGCCTGGCTGGGCAAGCGCGATGCGGTGTTCATTCTCGACGGTGGCCTGAAGGCCTGGCATGCCGCCCACCTGCCGTTGAGCCTGGACCCGCCAGTGCGTCGCGAGGGGACGTTCAGCGGCGAGCCGGACATGAAGCTGCAGATCGACGCCACACATCTGGTCAAGCGCCTGGACGATCCGGCGCTGACCCTGATCGATGCCCGCGGGCTGCCGCGTTTTCGTGGCGAGGTGGAGCCGATCGACCCGGTGGCCGGGCACATTCCGGGCGCCCAGTGCGCGGCGTTCACCGACAACCTCGGCGCCGACGGGCGTTTCCTGCCGGCCGACACGCTGAAGCAGCGGTTTGCCGAAAAGCTGGCTGGCCGTTCGCCGGAAGACCTGGTGGCCTATTGCGGCTCTGGCGTGACCGCCTGCCACAACCTGTTTGCCTTGGCGCTGGCGGGGTATCCGCTGGGGCGGCTGTATGCCGGGTCGTGGAGTGAATGGATCAATGATCCGCAGCGTGGCGTAGCCACTGGCGAGTAATTCGTAACGTGGGAGCGGGCTTGCCCCGCGATGGGCCGGTGATGCCATCGCGGGGCAAGCCCGCTCCCACGAAGTCCTCTCTCAGCCCTGCTCCTGGATGAGGGCTAGCGTCCTTCCATCAGCCACTGCGGAATCCGTCGCTCCAGGTAGTACCCCGGATTGCGCAGGCTGCCCTCGACAAAGCCCACATGGCCACCGCGACTGTGCAGTTCGAACTGCGTCAGTGGCGCCAGTTCATCCGCAGCCGGCAAGCTATGACCGAACACGAACGGATCATCGGCGGCATGGATGATCAGCGTCGGCGTGCGGTTCGCTCCCAGGTAATAGCGGCTGGACGCCCGACGGTAGTAGTCATGGGCATCGCTGAAGCCATTGAGCGGCGCGGTTACCTTGCCATCGAAGTCCCAGAAGGTGCGCAGGTTATGCAACGGGCCCAGGCGTTCGAGGGTCGCCAGCCCCTCATGGTGCTCCTTGTCCTTGAAGTGGCGCTGCTTATCCTGCACGTACGCCAGCATCGCGCGCATGAAATGCGCCTGGTAGATCTTCGAGAATCCCAGGCCGATGCGGTCGGCGCACTGGTCCAGGCGAAACGGCACCGACACCGCGACCGCCGCCTCAAGTTGACTGGCCGAGCCACTTTCCCCCAGGTATTTGAGCAGCACATTGCCGCCCAGCGAGTAGCCCACGGCATACAGCGGCGCCAGGGGCCGCAGTGCTCGCAGGTGGCGGATGGTCTCGGCCAGGTCTTCGCTGGCGCCGGAGTGGTAGCTGCGCGCCAGCAGGTTGGGCTCGCCCGAGCAACCGCGCCAGTTCACCGCGACGCTGGCCCAGCCACGCCCCTGCAAGGCCAGTTGCAGGCCTTTGACGTAGGGCGAATTGGACGAGCCGGTGAGGCCGTGGAGCACCAGCACCAACGGCGCGTCGGGTTGGTGTGGCCCGTGCCAGTCGAGGTCGAGGAAGTCGCCGTCGGCCAGCCACAGGCGCTCGCGGTTGCGCGGCAGGTCCGGGAGCTTGCGCCACAGAGGCCCCCACAGTGTCTGCAGGTGGGGGTTGGACAGGCCGGTGGCCGGGCGGAAGGTGGCGGTGAGGCTGGGCATGCTGGGCGACTCGTGGTGTGCCTGCCTAGAGTGCCATGAAACACCGCCGCTGTACCTGCGCTATTGGTCTGTGCCCGCTCGTTGCCACAACGCGTAGTGCACCTGACCGGTCTTCTTCTCGCGGTGCAGGCGCCAGTTGCCTGGCATCGGCAGCGAAGAGGGCACGGCTTCGCTTTCGGTGTAGATCCACGCCTGCTCGCGCAGCCACTGGCCCTGCTCCAGCAGGTTGCAGGTGTTGGCCAGCAGCTCCTGGTGGAACGGCGGGTCGAGGAACACCACGTCGAACTGTTGCTTGGCCGGGCCTTGAAGGTAGCGCAGGGCGTCGGTCTGCAGGATCTGCCCGCGCGGGCAGCGCAGCAGCTCAAGGTTGTTCTTGAGATTGGCGATGGCCGTTGGGTTGCTGTCCAGCGCCACGGCGTTTTCGGCGCCGCGGGACAGCGCCTCGAGCACCAGCGCGCCGCTGCCGGTGAAGGCATCGAGCACCAGGGCGCCTTCGATATGTGGCGCCAGCCAGTTGAACAGGGTCTCGCGCACACGGTCAGGCGTCGGTCGCAGGCCTTCGCCTTCCGGCACGGCCAGGCGGCGGCTGCGCCACTCGCCAGCGATGATGCGCAGCTGGCCGGGGCCCTTGCTGGCGCCCGGTGCCGGGCGCGCTGGGGTGTTGGGTCTTGCCATTAGTGCTCCGGTACGCCGAGCGGTTGCTCGGCGGGTTTGTCAGTGGGGGCCGGCAGGGGCTGCTGGGCCACCTTCGGGCCGACGGTGACGATCACCAGCTTGTCCGCCGCCAGATGCTTGTTCATGGCGGCCTTGACCTGCTCGACGGTCAGCGCCTGGGATTGCTGCATGAAATCTTCCAGCCAGCTCAGCGGCAGGTTGTAGAAGCCGATCGCGCCCAGTTGGCCGACGATGCTGGCATTGCTGGCGTTGGACAGCGGGAAGCTGCCGGCCAGTTCGCGCTTGGCATCGTCCAGCTCCTGCTGGGTCGGGCCGCTCTTGAGGTAGTCGGCAAGGATGTCCTGCACAAGCTTGAGCGTGCCCTCGCTGAGTTCGGCGCGGGTCTGCAGGTTGATCATGAACGGGCCGCGTACCTGCATCGGGCTGAACACCGAGTACACGCCGTAGGTCAGGCCGCGTTTTTCGCGGACTTCGCTCATCAGGCGGGTACCGAAGGCGCCGCCACCGAGGATCTGGTTGCCCAGCGACAGGGCCGGCCAGTCCGGATCGTTACGGTCGATGCCCAGCTCGGCCAGCATCAGGTGGGTCTGCTTGGACGGGAAATCGATGTGGGTCGCACCCGGCTTGGGCTCGACCGGTTGCTCGGGCTTGGCCAGGGCCGGGCCTTTTGGCAGCCCGGCGGAGACCTGGGCGGCAATGGCTTCGGCTTCGCCGCGGCTGAGGTCGCCGACCAGGGCGATCACCGCGTTGCCGGCCGCGTAGGCCTTGGCGTGGAAGCCGCGCAGCTGTTCCAGGGTAATGCCCGGGATGGTTTCGGCGGTGCCGTCGCTGGGGCTGGCGTAAGGGTGTTTGCCGTAGAGGTTGGCGAACAGGGTCTTGCCGGCGATCTTGCCCGGGTTCTGCTTCTCGTACTCGAAACCGGCCAGCAGCTGGTTCTTGATGCGCTTGAGGGCATCCTCGGGGAAGGTCGGCTGGCCCACCACCTCGGTGAACAGCCTCAGCGCCGGCTCGCGCTTGTCGCTGGCGCTGAGGCTGCGCAGCGACGCCACGGCCATGTCGCGGTACGAACCGTTGCCGAAGTCGGCGCCCAGGCCTTCGAAGCCCTCGGCGATGGCGGTAACGTCCTTGCCGGCCACGCCTTCGTTGAGCATGGCGTTGGTCAGGGTGGCCAGGCCCGGGGTGCCGCCGTCCTGGCTGCTGCCGGCGGCGAAGGTCACGCGCAGGTCGAACATCGGCAGCTCGCGGGCCTCGACGAACAGCACGCGGGCGCCTTCGGCGGTGGTCCAGTCCTGGATGTTCAACTGACGCCGGCTGGGGGCCTTGCCGTCCAGTTCGGCCAGCGATTGCAGGGTGTTGGATGGGCGGGCCGCGGTGTCCGCCTTGCCTTGGCTGTCGGACTGGGCCGGGCGCGCCAACAGCACGGCGACGGCCACCACCAGCACGATGATCGCCAGGCCGAACAGGGTGTAGCGCGGTGCGCTGCGATCACTCATGAGCGGACTCCTCGGGCAGTACATGGGCAACGCTCAGGCGTTCGCGGGTGAAATAGGTGCGGGCGGCGGCCTGGATGTCCTCCGGGGTCACGCGCTTGAGGTCGTCGAGCTCGCTGTCTATCAGCTTCCACGACAGGCCGACGGTCTCCAGCTGGCCGATGGTGGTGGCCTGGCTGCTGATGGAGTCGCGGTCATAGACCAGGCCGGCGATCACCTGGGCGCGCACGCGTTCGAGTTCTTCCGCGGTCGGTGGCGTGGTCTTGAGTTCGTCGAGCAGCTGCCAGATGCCTTTCTCCACTTCGGCCAGGGTCTTGTGCTTCTGCACGTTGGGCGTGGCCGAGATCATGAACAGGCTGTCACCGCGGGTGAAGGCGTTGTAGCTGGACGAGGCGCCGGCCACCAGTTCCTGGCCGCGCTCCAGGCGCGCCGGCATGCGGGCGCTGTAGCCGCCATCGAGCAGGGCCGAGATCAGGCGCAGGGCGTTGACGCTGCGCGGGTCCTTGGCCGTGGCCAGGGCCGGTACGTTGAAGCCGTAAACCAGGCTGGGCAGTTGCGTGCGCAGGTGCAGGGTGAGCTGGCGTAGGCCCGGCTCGGCCAGCTCCAGCGGCAACTTGCTTGGCGGCACGGCGCGCTTGGGGATGGGGCCGAAGTACTTCTGCGCGAGGGCTTTCACCTCGTCGGGCTTGACGTCGCCGACCACCACCAGGGTGGCATTGTTCGGTGCGTACCAGGACTCGTACCAGTGGCGCAGTTCCTCGACCTTCATGCGCTCGAGGTCGGCCATCCAGCCGATGGTCGGGGTGTGGTAGCCGCTGGCCGGGTAGGCCATGGCGCGGAACAGCTCGAAGGCCTTGGCGTTGGGCTGGTCGTCGGTGCGCAGGCGGCGTTCTTCCTTGATCACCTCGATTTCGCGGCTGAACTCGTCGGCCGGCAGGCGCAGGCTGGCCAGGCGGTCGGCCTCCAGCTCGAAGGCCACCGGCAGGCGGTCACGGGCCAGCACCTGATAGTAGGCGGTGTAGTCGTCGCTGGTGAAGGCGTTCTCCTCGGCACCGAGATCGCGCAGGATGCGCGAGGCCTCGCCGGGGCCGAGCTTGGCGCTGCCCTTGAACATCATGTGCTCCAGGGCGTGGGACAGGCCGGTCTGGCCCGGCGTCTCGTAACTGGAGCCGACCTTGTACCAGATCTGCGAAACCACCACCGGCGCACGGTGGTCCTCGCGCACGACCACCTTCAGGCCGTTGTCGAGGATGAATTCGTGGGTGGGTTGCACATCGGCGGCGAAGGCCGCCAGCGGCAGGCACAACGTGCCGAGCAACAGGCCAGCGGCGCGGCGGGCTAGAGCATTCATACGGTGTTCAACCTGTTCGGCGGCCCGCTTGGGTTTAGCGTCGGCGGGCCAGGAGGTGCTAGGATACTGATCCGGTTGCCTGGCGACCATGCCTGTCGCCGTTCTGGCCCGCAGGCCCTTACGACAAAACGTTGCGCATGAACCCGCTGGCTTCACAGTAGTCTGTTCTGCGTGACCCAAGAATTCCCGATGCGCCACTGCTGGCGCATCGCTACCCTGAGATAGCCGTCTTCCATGTTTGGTTCCAACGACGACAAAAAAGCGCCGGCCGCGGCTGGCGAGAAGAAAGGCCTGTTCAGCTGGTTCCGCAAGAAGCCGGAGCAACCTGTCGCCGAACAGCCGCAAGCCCCCCAACCGCCCGCTGAGGCGCCGGTGGTACAGCCGCCTCCCGCCGAGCAGCCCGCTCCGCTGGCCGAGGCACCCCAGCCTGCGCCGGTAAGCGCGCCGGCCGAGCCGGAGCCCGCCGCTGCGCCGCTGACCGCACCGGTGGTCGAAACACCTCAGCCTGTGCCGGTGGAAGTCCCGGTCGAGCCTGTCCAGACGGCCGAACCTGAGCCTGCCGCTGCGCCTCAGGCGCCGCAGCCCGCTGTAGTGCTCGAAGCACCCCAGTCTGTGCCGGCAGAAGTCCCGGCCGAGCCTGCCGCGGTGCCTCAGACGCCGCAGCCTCCTGTGGGAGCGGGCTTGCCCGCGAATGCGTCGGACCTGTCAACGGTTGTGCCCGAGCCAACACCGCCTGCGCCTGTAAGCAACCTGGTGCTGCCGGTCGCGGAAGAGCCGGTGGCGCTGGTGCCTGACCTGGAACCCAAGGTCCCGCCGGCTATCCCTGAGCGCCAGCCCCCTGAGGTGGTGGTGCCCGAGCCAGCACCGGTGGTGATTGCCCCTGTGGTCGAGCCTGAGCCAGAAGCGCCTGTCGCCCCCGCTCCGGCTGCCGTGGAACCCGCTCCAGTCGCAGCCGAACCCGCCAAAACAGGCTTCTTCGCCCGCCTCAAGCAGGGCCTGTCGAAGACCAGCGCCAGCATCGGCGAGGGCATGGCCAGCCTGTTCCTGGGCAAGAAGGTCATTGACGACGACCTGCTCGACGAGATCGAGACCCGCCTGCTGACCGCCGACGTCGGCGTCGAGGCCACCTCGACCATCGTCCAGAACCTGACGCAGAAGGTCGCCCGCAAACAGTTGGCCGACGCCGATGCCCTGTACAAGTCGCTGCAGGACGAACTGGCCGCTTTGCTGCGCCCGGTCGAGCAACCGCTGAAGATCGAGGCGCAGAACAAGCCCTATGTGATCCTGGTGGTCGGCGTGAACGGCGCCGGCAAGACCACCACCATCGGTAAGCTGGCCAAGAAGCTGCAGCTCGAAGGCAAGAAGGTCATGCTCGCCGCCGGCGACACCTTCCGCGCCGCGGCGGTGGAGCAGCTGCAGGTCTGGGGCGAGCGCAACCAGATCCCGGTGATCGCCCAGCACACCGGAGCCGACTCGGCCTCGGTTATCTTCGACGCCGTGCAGGCCGCCAAGGCCCGGGGCGTCGATGTGCTGATCGCCGACACCGCCGGCCGCCTGCACACCAAGGACAACCTGATGGAGGAGCTGAAGAAGGTCCGTCGGGTGATCGGCAAGCTCGACGCCGATGCGCCGCACGAGGTGCTGCTGGTGCTCGACGCCGGTACCGGGCAGAACGCCATCAGCCAGGCCAAGTACTTCAACCAGAGCGTCGAGCTGACCGGCCTGGCCCTGACCAAGCTGGACGGCACCGCCAAGGGCGGCGTCATCTTCGCCCTGGCCAAGCAGTTCAATATCCCGATCCGCTTCATCGGTGTGGGCGAGGGTATCGACGACCTGCGCACCTTCGAGGCCGAACCCTTCGTCAAGGCGCTGTTCGCCGAGCGGGAACCTTCATGATCCGATTCGAACAGGTAGCCAAGCGCTATCCCAACGGCCACGTCGGCCTGCACGAACTGAGCTTCCGGGCGCGTCGTGGCGAGTTCCTGTTCGTCACCGGCCACTCCGGCGCCGGCAAGAGCACCCTGCTGCGCCTGCTGCTGGCCATGGAGCGTCCGACCAGCGGCAAGCTGCTTTTGGCCGGGCAGGACCTGGGTCAGATCAGCAACGCGCAGATCCCGTTCCTGCGCCGTCAGATCGGCGTGGTGTTCCAGAACCACCAGCTGCTGTTCGACCGCACGGTGTTCAACAACATCGCCCTGCCGCTGCAGATCCTCGGGCTGTCCAAGGCCGAGATCGCCAAGCGCGTGGATTCGGCGCTGGAGCGCGTGTCGCTGAGCGACAAGGGCGAGCTGTTCCCGGCCGACCTGTCCACCGGCCAGCAGCAGCGCGTGGGCATTGCCCGCGCCATCGTCCACCAGCCGGCCCTGCTGCTGGCGGACGAGCCCACCGGTAACCTCGACCCGCGCCTGGCCGCCGAGATCATGGGCGTGTTCGAGGACATCAATCGCCTGGGTACCACGGTATTGATCGCCAGCCACGACCTGGCGCTGATCGCGCGCATGCGCCACCGCATGCTGACGCTGCAACGCGGCCGCTTGATCGGCGATGGGGAGGCCGGGCAATGAGCACCACACGTACACCAAAGGTTTCCGAGCGCGTGGCGCCGAAAGCCGCCGACCCACAACCGACGAAGAAAAAGCGTGGCGATCACGACGACGATGGCCCGGACTTCAGCACCCTGCTGCACGCCTGGCTGGAAAGCCACCGCGCCAGCCTGGCCGACAGCCTGCGCCGGCTGGGCAAGCAGCCGATCGGCAGTTTCTTCACCTGCCTGGTGATGGCCGTGGCGCTGAGCATGCCCATGGGCCTGTCGCTGTTGCTGAAGAACGTTGAGAAACTCGGCGGTTCCTGGCAGCGCGCGGCGCAGATCTCGCTGTACCTCAAGCTCGACGCCAGCAGCCGCGACGGCGAGGCGCTGCGTGACGAGATCAAGGGCATGCCCGGCGTCGCCGAGGCCCAGTACGTCAGCCGCGAGCAGGCACTGGAAGAGTTCCAGCAGCAGTCGGGCCTGGGTGAGGCGCTGCGCGAGTTGCCGGACAACCCGCTGCCGGGCGTGGTGGTGGTGACCCCGACCGAGGTCGACAAGCCCGCCCTGGAGGCCTTGCGTCAGCGCCTGTCCGAGTTGCCGCGGGTGGAAGCGGCGCAGCTGGACCTGGTGTGGGTCGAGCGCCTGGCGGCAATCCTCAAGCTGGGTGACCGGTTCGTCTTCGGCCTGGCGGTGATGCTGATTTCCGCGCTGTTGTTAGTAATCGGTAACACAATTCGTCTACATATCGAAAACCGCCGGGTCGAGATCGAAGTGATCAAGCTCGTCGGTGGCACCGACAGCTACGTGCGCCGGCCTTTCCTGTACATGGGCGCGCTGTACGGCCTGGGTGCGGGCGTGCTGGCCTGGGGCATCCTGGCGTTCGGCCTGAACTGGCTGAATGACGCGGTGGTCGGGCTGTCCGGCCTGTATGGCAGTGATTTCGCCCTGGGTGGCGTACCGGCCTCCGATGGTCTTTCACTCTTGATCGGGGCGGTGCTGTTGGGGTATATCGGTGCATGGATCGCCGTTGCTCGTCACCTGAACGAGCTCGCGCCGCGATAAATGTTTCATGGCCAGTATTGACAAATTTTTCATCCTGGAACTTGTACAACGGTTCCTTGTCTATGCTGGCAGTGCCCACAAGGCACGAGTCTGTAAGCCGGAGGTACTTGAATGACCACATCGTTGCAACCTGCCTATGCCCTGGTTCCCGGTGCAAACCTGGAAGCCTATGTGCACACGGTCAACAGCATCCCCTTGCTGTCGCCGGAGCAGGAGCGTGATCTGGGCGAGCGTCTCTACTATGAGCAGGATCTCGAGGCCGCTCGTCAAATGGTGATGGCCCACCTGCGTTTCGTCGTACACATCGCCCGTAGCTACGCAGGCTACGGACTGGCCCAGGCCGACCTGATCCAGGAAGGCAACGTCGGCCTGATGAAGGCGGTAAAGCGTTTCAACCCGGAAATGGGCGTGCGTCTGGTGTCCTTCGCGGTGCACTGGATCAAGGCCGAGATCCACGAGTTCATCCTGCGCAACTGGCGCATCGTCAAGGTGGCCACCACCAAGGCCCAGCGCAAGCTGTTCTTCAACCTGCGCAGCCAGAAGAAGCGTCTGGCCTGGTTGAACAATGACGAAGTGCATCGCGTGGCCGAAAGCCTCGGCGTCGAGCCCCGTGAAGTGCGCGAGATGGAAAGCCGCCTGAGCGGCCAGGACATGGCCTTCGACCCGGCGGCCGAAGCCGACGACGACAGCGCCTTCCAGTCGCCCGCGCATTACCTGGAAGACCACCGCTACGACCCGGCCGTGCAGCTGGAGGACGCCGATTGGAGCGACAACTCCACCAGCAATCTGCATGAAGCGCTGCAAGGCCTGGACGATCGCAGTCGCGATATCCTCTACCAGCGCTGGTTGGCCGAGGAAAAGGCCACGCTGCATGAGCTGGCGGAGAAGTACAGCGTTTCGGCCGAGCGTATTCGCCAGCTGGAGAAGAACGCGATGAACAAGGTCAAGGCACTGATCGCGATCTGATCGGCGCCTGGCTGGAGTGAAAAAGCCGCTGTTCTCGCAAGAGACAGCGGCTTTTTCGTGTGTTGTGGCGCGTGGGAGCGGGCTTGCCCCGCGATGGCGATGCGGCGATGAATCGTCTATCGCGGGGCAAGCCCGCTCCCACGAAAGCCAGGCCTCAAAGCCTGCGCGAAGTATCCAGCTGCATCAGGTAGCTCGGCCCACCCAGCTGGCTCATCTGCCGGCGAATCCACCCTGCCCGGCTCGCCACATAGGCGCTTGGCCGGCTGGCACTCCACTTGATCGGACTCGGCAGCACCGCTGCGAGCTGTGCGGCCTGTTGTCGCGTCAGGCGGCTGGCGTCCACGCCGAAGTGGTAGCGTGCCGCGGCCTGGGCACCGAACACGCCCTTGCCCCATTCGGCGCTGTTCAGGTAGACCTCGAGAATCCGCTCCTTTGACCAGAACAGCTCAATCAGCGCGGTGAACCAGGCTTCCAAACCCTTGCGCAACCAGCTGCGCCCGGACCACAGGAACAGGTTCTTGGCCACCTGCTGGGTCAGGGTGCTGGCGCCACGGACCTTGCCACCACGCTCGTTGTAGGCCAGCGCCGCCTGTATGGCTGGGATGTCGAAGCCCCAGTGGCTGGCGAACTTCTGGTCCTCGCCGGCAATGACTGCGACCTTGAGCTCGTCGGAGATGTCCTCCCAGGGCGTCCAGTCGCGTTGCAGGTCGATGGGCTCGCCGCTGAACCACGACTCCACCTTGCGCTCGACCATCAGCGCGGTGCCGGGCGGTGGAACCCAGCGCAGCACCAGGACCACGGCGGCGCTGCCGGCGGCGAACCAGAGCAGGGCGCGGGAAAGGCGGCGCAGAAGAGATGACAGCATGGTGATGGCTTGGCCGGACCGTTGGAACGGGCCATTATACAGACCCCTCCCGAGGAGTCGTCCCATGCTTCGCAGCTTCCTGATGCTCGCCGCGTTCTTCGGCTTTACCGGCGTCGCCCTCGGCGCCTTCGCCGCCCATGGCCTGAAGAGCCGTCTCAGCGCCGACTACCTGGCGATTTTCCACACTGGCGTGACCTACCAGCTGGTGCACGCCCTGGCGATCCTCGCGGTGGCGGTGCTCTCGGCACACCTGCCGGGGCGCCTGGTCGGCTGGGCCGGCGGTCTGTTCGCCGTGGGTATCCTGCTGTTCTCCGGTAGCCTCTACGTACTGACCCTGAGCGGCCTGGGCAAGCTCGGCATGATCACCCCGCTGGGTGGCCTGTGCTTCCTTGCCGGTTGGTTGTGCCTGGGCCTGGCCGCCTGGCGCCTGGGCTGACCGAACGGTCCACAATCGCGACTAATGGCGTGCGTCGCCCTTGGGTTGAGGGGTGGATCGGCGCTAGAATGCGGGCCCCAAAGAACAATGGTGGCCGTGCGCATGCGCATTCAATTGAACGGTGAACCTTACGAACTGCCCGAGGGCGAGAGCGTCGCGGCGCTGCTGGGCCGGCTGGAGCTGGCCGGTCGCCGGGTGGCGGTGGAACTGAACCTGGACATCGTGCCGCGCAGCCAGCACGAGAACACGCGATTGAGCGAAGGCGACCAGGTCGAAGTGGTTCATGCCATTGGCGGTGGTTGAGCGCGTTCCGCCGATTCATCCAAAGTCCCGTAACCTTTCCAGAGGAACATCGATGAGCAACGTTCGCAGCGACAAGCCTTTCGTCCTGGCCGGGCGCACTTTCCAGTCGCGCCTGCTGGTCGGCACCGGCAAGTACCGTGACATGGAGGAAACCCGCCTGGCCACCGAGGCCTCGGGTGCCGAAATCGTCACCGTGGCCGTGCGTCGCACCAACCTCGGCCAGAACGCGGGCGAGCCGAACCTGCTCGATGTGCTGTCGCCCGACAAGTACACCATCCTGCCGAACACCGCGGGCTGCTTCGATGCGGTCGAGGCGGTGCGTACCTGCCGCCTGGCCCGTGAGCTGCTCGACGGCCACAAGTCCCACGAGGAGCGGACGCTGGTGAAGCTGGAAGTGCTGGCCGACCAGAAGACCCTGTTCCCCAACGTGATCGAAACCCTCAAGGCCGCCGAAGTGCTGGTCAAGGACGGCTTCGATGTGATGGTCTACACCAGCGATGACCCGATCATCGCCCGCCAGCTGGCCGAAGCCGGCTGCATCGCCGTCATGCCGCTGGCCGGCCTGATCGGCACCGGCCTGGGTATCTGCAACCCCTACAACCTGCAGATCATCCTCGAGGAATCCAAGGTGCCGGTGCTGGTCGATGCCGGCGTGGGGACCGCCTCCGACGCCACCATCGCCATGGAGATGGGCTGCGAGGCGGTGCTGATGAACTCGGCCATCGCCCACGCCCAGCACCCGGTGCTGATGGCCGAGGCCATGAAGCACGCCATCCTTGCCGGCCGCATGGCGTATCTCGCCGGGCGCATGCCGAAGAAACTCTATGCCAGCGCGTCCTCGCCGCTGGAAGGTCTGATCAAGTAAGAGCCCCAGATGACTGAATCGCAAGAAACGCCGATCACCGAAGACGGCGAAGCCCGCCCGCACCGCCGCATCAAGAGTTTCGTGATGCGTGCCGGGCGCATGACCGAAGGCCAGCAACGCGGCCTGGAGCAGGGCGGCCCGCTGTTCATCCTGCCGTTGACCGACAGCCCGGTAGACTACGATCAGGTGTTCGGCCGTTCGGCGCCGCGCACCTTGGAGATCGGCTTCGGCATGGGCCATTCGCTGCTGGAGATGGCCGCTGCCTCGCCCGAGCTGGACTTCATCGGTGTCGAAGTGCACCGTCCAGGTGTCGGCGCACTGCTCAACGGCGTGCTGACCCAGGGCCTGAAGAACCTGCGGGTTTACGATTGCGACGCCATCGAAGTGCTCAACCGCTGCGTGGCCGACAACAGCCTCGATCGCCTGATGCTGTTCTTCCCGGATCCGTGGCACAAGGCGCGTCATCACAAGCGCCGGATCGTCCAGCTGGAGTTCGCCGAGCTGGTGCGCCGCAAGCTCAAGCCCGGTGGCGTATTCCACATGGCGACCGACTGGGAGCCCTATGCCGAGTACATGCTGGAAGTGATGAGCGCAGCGCCCGGCTATCGCAACCAGGCGGCTGATGGCGCCTACGTGCCGCGCCCGCAAGAGCGTCCGATCACCAAGTTCGAGCGCCGTGGTGAGCGCCTTGGGCATGGGGTGTGGGATCTGAAGTTCGAGAAGGTGGACTGAGCCAAGTTCGTTCGGAGCTGACCTTCAAACCTGCGAAATGGCAGGTACAAAAAAACCGCCTTTAGAAGGGCGGTTTTTTTATGCGGGCTTCGGGTTACGAATCCTCAACCTGCGTGTTTCAGTTTCACTGGAGACAGTTCACGGCTCAAATACTAGGGTTGCCTGGAGGTCGCGTCAATCGTGGAAATATCCAGCATTACGTGTGACTGGGCGAGTAACAGCTTCACCTTTTCAGAAAGCGTAAGATCACGCCGCTCTCATGTGATTCCTTCCAGTGTCGGGCCGGGAACGAATTCAATCCGTTGTCTCGGCCCCTTCGACGCGGCCCACGAACCGCGCCGGTGGAGTGTTCGAAGGGCCATCCACCTGGCCGCTTCACTGGAGATGGTTCACACGATTTCCGAAGGCGTCGAAGTGCCGGTCAGACGCTGGAAGATTGGCCCAGCCAACACGGAGGCCAAGGCATATGAAGCGTTTGCTGAATACGCTGAGCCGCGTCTGGAAGCTGATCCGGATCCTGATTGTTTTCAGGTCTGTCAGGGACTTCCTGCGCGATCACTTTGACGATGCCCGCTAAGGGTTAGTCGGGTGAGAAGCCGCCCTGGCTCGCCAGGGCGGCTTTTAGCAAGTACTCAGCCCCGCCGATCAGCTACGACCCCAATCAATACCAGCACCACCAGCAGTACCGGTGCCAGCGCATAGTTGTTGAACTGCCCCAGCCCCTTGACGATCCACGGCGTTGCATAGATCAGTGCCGCGCCGCTGCCGATCATCACCAGCAGCGCCATGAACGGCACCCGCAAGGCGCCGGCCAGGCCGCCCAGGCGGCCTTCTACCCAGCCTTTGATATCGGTGCCGAACAGCACCAGCAGGCAGCCCACCAGGGCCAGCGAGATTTCTGACAGGTTGCTGCGGCTCCAGCGGGAAACGGTCGAGAGCAGGTCAAGTACCAGGTCCATGGGTCATCCTTAATTCAAGAAGTACTGCAGCAGGTCGTTGAGGAACAGCTGACCACGTGGCGTGGCGGCCAGCCGATCCGGTTCGACCTGCAAAAGGCCTTTTTGTTCGGCTTCACGGCGGGCTTCGGCCAGTTGTGCCAGGGGTAGGCCGGTGCGCAGGCTGAACAGTTCGGCCTCTACCCCGTCGGTGAGGCGCAGGGCGTTCATCAAGAACTCGAAGGGTAGCTCATCGGCCGGCAGCAGCTTCTCGCCGGCCTTGAACGGCTTGGCCGGGTTCAGGTAGTCCTTGGGCAGGCGAGTCTTCCAGGTGCGCAGGATGCGTCCGTCGGGGAACGACAGTTTGCCGTGGGCACCGGCACCGATGCCGATGAAGTCGCCGAAGCGCCAGTAGTTCAGGTTGTGCCGCGCGGCACGACCGGCCTGGGCGTAGGCCGAGACTTCGTACTGGCGGTAACCGTGATCGGCCATCAGCGCCTGGCCGGCTTCCTGGATATCCCAGAGGATGTCGTCCTCGGGCAGCTCAGGCGGCTGGTTCCAGAACACCGTGTTCGGCTCTACCGTCAGCTGGTACCAGGACAGGTGCGTCGGCGCCAGTTCGATGGCCTGGCGCAGGTCGCCCAGGGCGTCGTCGAGCGACTGGTCCGGCAGGCCGTGCATCAGGTCCATGTTGAAGTTGTCGAAGCCTGCCGCACGGGCCATGTCGGCGGCGCGCACCGCTTCGTCGCCATTGTGGATGCGCCCGAGCTTCTCGAGCTTGGCGGGCTGGAAACTCTGCACGCCGATGGACAGGCGGTTGATGCCGGTCTGCCGGTAGGCCTTGAACTTCTCCTGCTCGAAGGTGCCCGGGTTGGCCTCGAGGGTGATCTCGATGTCCGGGGCGAACGGAATGCGTTGCTCGACTCCGCGCAGCAGGCGACCCAGTGCATCGGCGCTGAACAGACTGGGGGTGCCGCCGCCGAAGAAGATCGTGCTGATGGAGCGGCCCTGGACGGCAGGCAGTTCCTGGTCAAGGTCGGCCAGCAGGGCATCGATGTATTCGGCTTCAGGCAGCTTCGGGCCGGCCTGGTGCGAGTTGAAGTCGCAGTACGGGCATTTGCGCACGCACCAGGGAATATGGATGTACAGCGACAGCGGCGGGAGCTCGGGAAGGATCAGGCCCGCCGGTTGCACGAACAGCTTTTCGGTCATGCCAGGCCCAGACGTTGACGCAGCAGGGCCATGGCGCGGGCGCGGTGGCTGAGCTGGTTCTTGTCGACCGGGGCGAGCTCGGCGCTGGAGCAGTTACGCTCCGGGACCCAGAACAGCGGGTCGTAGCCGAAGCCGTGCTTGCCGCTGGCTTCGAACAGGATGCTGCCGTGCCACAGGCCTTCGCAGAGGATCGGCAGCGGATCGTCGGCATGCCGCACCAGGGCCAGGACGCAGACGAACTGCGCGCCGCGCTGGTCTTCAGGCACGTCCTTGAGCGCTTCGAGCAGCTTGGCGTTGTTCGCCGCGTCGCCCTTGCCGTCGGCGTAGCGCGCCGAGTAGATGCCCGGCGCGCCGCCGAGGAAGTCCACCGCCAGGCCCGAATCGTCGGCCAGGGCCGGCAGGCCGGAGATGCGTGCGGCGTTGCGCGCCTTGAGGATGGCGTTCTCGACGAACGACAGGCCGGTCTCTTCCGGCTCCACCTGGCTGAATTCGCCGATCGAACGCAGGTGCACGGACTCGCCGAGCATGGCCTGCAGTTCCTTGAGCTTGCCGGCGTTGTGGCTGGCCAATACGAGTTGCGTAAGATTCATCATTCGCCTGGGAACACTTCCTGGTTGAAGCTGAGTTTATGGCTGACGCCGCCGGTTTCGACGTTGATGTCGAAGGTGACGGTCTCGGCCTGGTCGATCTTGAACTGGGCGATGTAGTAGACCGCGCCCTGGTCGGTGATCTGCTTGAACGACAGCGGGTTGCTGCGCCCGGTCAGGTCCTTCACCGTGCCGCTGACCACCGCCGTTGCAGGCTTCTCGGCCTTGAGCACGGCGATGTTGAGCACGCCCTGGTTCTTGCTGCGGGTCAGGCCCGTGGCGGCGGCGATGTCCGGTTGCAGCATGCTTGAGGTGAAGGCGCTGTAGTGGACCGTCACATCGCCGAAGACTTCCTTGCGCTCCGGCCTGGCGGCATCGGCAGCCATTACCGGCAAGGCCAGGCACAGGCTGATCAGAAACAGTGCTAGTCGACGCATGATCCCATTCCTCCGTTCGCGAGGGTCAGACCGCGAGCTGATGCTCCTGCAGGCCCGGGCTGCTGACCCGATAGATACCGATCTCACCTAGAAGATTAGGCCAAAGCCGCCCACCCAACCCGTTACGGTGCAGACGGTCGACAGCCAGGCGGTCGAGGACCTTGGCGTGGCGCTCATGGCACAGGTTCTCGAAGTCCTCGAAGGTGCAGAAGTGGATGTTCGGGGTGTTGTACCAGGTATACGGCATGAAGTCCGAAACCGGCATGCGACCCTTGGTCGCCAGGTACCAACGGCAGCGCCAGTGGCCGAAGTTGGGGAAGGTGATGATGCACTGGCGGCCCACCCGCAGCATCTCGTCGAGGATCCGGTCGGGGTACTCCACGGCCTGCAGGGCCTGGGTCATGACCACCACGTCGAAACTGTTGCTGGCGAAGTTGCCCAGGCCCTTGTCCAGGTCCTGCTCGATGACGTTGACGCCCTTGGCCACGCAGGCGGCGATGTTGTCGGCGTCGATCTCCAGGCCATAGCCGGTGACATTCTTGCGCTCGCGCAAGGAGGCCAGCAGTTCGCCGTTGCCGCAGCCCAGGTCGAGGACCCGGCTGCCGGCGGGGATCCAGTCTTGGATGATTTCCAGGTCGGCTCTCATGCGGTCCTCAGAGGGCGATGCGGTTCATGTAGTTCGCGAAGCCCTGCATGTAGCGGGGCGTCGGGATGAGGAAGGCGTCGTGGCCGTAGGGCGAGTCGATGTCCAGGTAGCAGACGTTCTTGCGCGCGGCCATCAGGGCGTCGACGATCTCCCGCGAGCGGGCCGGCGAGAAGCGCCAGTCGGTGGTGAACGACATGATGCAATAGTCCGCCGTGACATGGGCCAGGGTTGCCGCCAGGTCGCCGCCATGGGCCGCGGCCGGGTCGAAGTAGTCCAGTGCCTTGGTCATCAGCAGGTAGGTGTTGGCGTCGAAACGCCCGGAGAACTCCTCGCCCTGGTAGCGCAGGTAGCTCTCGACCTGGAACTCGACGCTGTGGAAGTCGTAGTTGAGCTTGTCGCTCTTGAGCTCGCGGCCGAATTTCTCGCCCATCGAGTCGTCGGACAGGTAGGTGATGTGGCCGACCATGCGCGCCAGCATCAGGCCGCGCTTGGGAATCACGCCCTGGTCCTGGAACGAGCCGCCGTGGAACTCGGGGTCGGTGAGGATGGCCTGGCGCGCCACTTCGTTGAAGGCGATGTTCTGCGCCGACAGCTTGGGTGCCGAGGCGATGTCCACGCAGTGGCGCACGCGGTCCGGGTAGGTGATGGTCCACTGCAATGCCTGCATGCCGCCGAGGCTGCCGCCGACGATGGCGGCCCAGGTCTGTACACCTAAGCGGTCGGCCAGGCGCGCCTGGCTGTGCACCCAGTCCTCCACGGTCAGCACCGGGAAGTCGGCGCCGTAGGGCTTGCCGGTGGCCGGGTTGAGGCTGCCGGGGCCGGTGCTGCCGTTGCAGCCACCTAGGTTGTTCAGGCTGACCACGAAGAAGCGGTTGGTGTCGATCGGCTTGCCGGGGCCGATGCAGCTGTCCCACCAGCCCGGCTTGCGGTCGGTGGCGGCATGGTAGCCGGCGGCATGGTGATGGCCGGACAACGCATGGCAGATCAGCACGGCATTGCTGGCAGTGCTGTTGAGGGTGCCATAGGTTTCGTAGATGAGCTCGTACGAGGCCAGGGAGCGGCCACAAGCCAGGGCCAGCGGTTCATCGAACCGGGCAATCTGCGGTGTTACCAGACCGACGGAATCTTCGGGAAGGACAGTGGACATCGACCCTGCTCACGCTTGACGGAGGCGTAAGTCTAAAGAGCGCTACCCCCAGCGGCAAGCAAAGGCTTGCCGCTGGATGCGGTGCGGGTCAGATCATCCGCCACAGCTCTTGCGGCATGCCGGCGTAGGCCGCCAGCTGGGGCATCAGGAACGACTGGATCACCTGGATGGCGATGAAGGCGAAGATCGGCGAAATGTCCATGCCGCCGAGGTTCGGCACCAGGCGGCGGAACGGCGCCAGCACCGGCTCGCTGATCTGGTAGGCCAGTTCGGCGGCGGGGTTGTGGCTGTTCGGCGCGACCCACGAGACGATGACCATGACGATCATCGCCACCCAGAAGATCTTCAGGAACAGCGAGGTGATGCCCAGGATCGACCACATCACCAGGTGCAGGATGTCGCCGAAGGTGCCGTAGGTGACCATCAGCACGAAGGCCATCAGCAGTGCCTGGATCAGGATCGACAGCAGCAGCGAGGAGGTGTCCAGGCCGGCGATGCTGGGAACCACCCGGCGCAGCGGCTTGAGCAGCGGCTGGGTGGCGCGCACGGCGAACTGGCTCAGCGGGTTGTAGAAGTCGGCCTTGACCAGCTGCAGCACGAAGCGCAGCAGGACGATCACCAGGTACAGGCTGACCAGGGTTTGCACCACGAAGATCGCGGCGCCGGACAATGCATTCATCAATGGCTCCTTATTTGCCCAGTTGTTCGGCCAGTTCGGCGGAACGTTTCGCCGCGGCCTGAAGTGCCTGCTCGACGATCACCTCGAACCCGCTGGCCTGGAACGACTTGATCGCCGCTTCCGTGGTGCCGGCCGGCGAGGTCACGCGGCGGCGCAGCTCGGCGGCGTCGACGTCGCTGGCAACCGCCATGCGGGCGGCGCCCAGGGCTGTCTGCAAGGTGAGTTGCGAGGCAGTTTCACGCGGCAGGCCGAGTTTCTCGCCGGCGGCGGTCATGGCTTCGATCAGCAGGAAGAAGTAGGCCGGGCCGCTGCCGGAGACGGCGGTGACGGCATCCAGCTGCTGTTCTTCATCCAGCCACAAGGCGGTGCCGACCGCCGACAGCAGCTGTTCGGCCTGCTGGCGCTGCTCGGCGGACACTTCCCCGGTGGCATACAGGCCGCTGACGCCCTGGCGCAGCAGCGCCGGGGTGTTGGGCATGCAGCGCACCACCGGGATCGCGCCCAGCCAGGCCTGCAGGCTGGCGCAGGTGATGCCGGCGGCAATGGAAACCACCAGCTGGCCGGGCTTGAGGTTCGGCTTCAGTGTTTCGCAGACCGCCTTCATGACCTGCGGTTTGACCGCCAGCACGATCACGTCCACGCCCTCGATGGCCTGGGCGTTGCTTTCGAAGGCATCAATGCCGTGCTCGGCCTGGATCCGCGCACGGGTTTCGGCACCCGGGTCGCTGGCGCGGATCTGCGCGGCGTCCAGGCCCTGGGCACGCAGGCCGCCGATCAGGCTGGCGGCCATGTTGCCGGCACCGATAAAGGCAATACGAGTCTTGCTCATGTCAGGTCCTTGAGGGAAAGAGTGAGTTAAGCATGGATTCAGGGCTGTCCGTAGTCGCGGGCGCCGAACAGGGCGGTGCCGATGCGGACCCAGGTCGCACCTTGGGCGATGGCGGCTTCCAGGTCGTGGCTCATGCCCATCGACAGGGTGTCCAGGCCGAGGCCCAGCTGCTCCTGGAGCTGGCGCAGGATGGCAAAGGCGGCCTCCTGCTCGGCGCGGTCCTCGGTCGGCTCCGGAATCGCCATCAGGCCGCGCAGGCGCAGGCCGGGCAGGGCGTTCACCGCCTGGGCCAGGGCCGGCAGCTCGGCGGGCATGCAGCCGGACTTGCTGTCCTCGCCGCTGACGTTGACCTGCAGGCAGACGTTCAGCGGCGCCAGGCCGGCAGGGCGTTGTTCGGAGAGGCGTTGGGCGATCTTCAGGCGGTCCACGGAATGTACCCAGTCGAAATGCTCGGCGATGGCCTTGGTCTTGTTCGACTGGATGGGGCCGATGAAGTGCCAGATCAAGGGCAGGTCGGAAAGCGCCTGTTGTTTTGTCAGGGCTTCCTGAAGGTAGTTTTCGCCCACATCGCGCAGCCCGGCCGCAAAGGCCTCGCGGATGGCGCTGGCGGGCTTGGTCTTGCTCACCGCCAGCAGCTGGATGCTGGCCGGGTCGCGTCCGGCGGCCCTGGCCGCGCTGTCGATGCGGGTGGCAATGGCGCCAATGTTGTCTGCTAGGGTGGACATGGTTCGTCGCCGACGGCTTTGGGGTCAGCGGCATTCTACCTGCTTGATCGCCGTTGGGGAGTCTCATGGATGTGACCGACCTGTTGGGCCGGGCCCTGGCTGCCGGTGCCAGCGACCTGCATCTGGCTGCTGGCGAGCAGCCGCTGCTGCGTGTGGATGGGGTGTTGCAGCGCCTGGACCTTGCGCTGCTGACGACAGGGGCGCTGGAAAACGGGATGGCGGGTCTGCTTGATAGCGAGCAGCGGCGGCAGTGGGCGGCCGGGGATGAGCTGGACCTGGCGGTGAGCCTGGATGGACTGGGGCGTTTTCGGCTGAACCTGTTCCGCCAGCGCAATGGTCCGAGTGCCAGCGTACGTTTGGTCCCCGCGAGCGTGCCCTGTCTGGAGGCACTTGATCTGGTGCATGTGTTTCAAATCATCTCCCGGTACCGGGATGGCCTGGTCCTGGTCGGTGGTGCCACCGGCA
Organism: Pseudomonas sp. NMI760_13; assembly: GCF_021283245.1. Lineage (NCBI taxonomy): Bacteria > Pseudomonadati > Pseudomonadota > Gammaproteobacteria > Pseudomonadales > Pseudomonadaceae > Pseudomonas > Pseudomonas sp. NMI760_13. Next base: position 234,030 of record NZ_JAJSRC010000002.1, read on the forward strand.
GCGGCAAGTCGAGCACCCTCGCGGCGCTGATCGATCGGCTCAACCGCGAATACGCATTGCATATCGTCACGCTCGAGGACCCGATCGAGTTCATCCACGGCAGTCAGCGCAGCCTGGTCAACCAGCGAGAGATCGGCCTGCATAGCCGTGACTTTGCCCAGGCCCTGCGCAGTGCCCTGCGTCAGGACCCGGACGTGATCATGATCGGCGAGCTGCGCGATCTGCACAGCATTCGCCTGGCGTTGCGCGCCGCGGAGACCGGGCACCTGGTGCTGGCCACCGTGCATACGCGATCGGCGGTGAACAGCATCGACCGGCTGGTGGAGGTGTTCGCGCCGGAGGAAAAGCCGCTGGTGCGCAGCATGCTGGCTGACGCCCTGCGGCTGGTGGTCGCGCAGGTGCTGGTGCGGCGATCAGGCGGTGGCCGGGTCGCGGCGCGGGAGGTGCTGGTGGCGACGCCAGCGGTGCGCAACCTGATACGTGAGGGGCGCCTGGCGCAGATCCATTCGCTGATGCAGGCTGGTGCGGCGGCGGGGATGTGCACGATGGAGGGGGCGCTGCAGGCGCTGGAGGCGCGGGGTTTGATAGTGGGTTAGGAACGTCCACAGAGACTGAAAGTGCACCGCAGTCCCTGTGGGAGCGGCTTTAGCCGCGAACACCGGCAGAGCCGGTGCCATCCTCCGCGTCGCTTGCTTCGCGGCTAAGGCGCTCCCACAGGGTGCGCGCTGGTCGCGGAATCATGGTTCCCTTCGATCTCCCACAGGGACTGCTGGGCGTTTCAGCGTTTGGCCAGGCTCAGCGCCTGTTGCTGCTGCTTGGGCAGCACGCGCTTGGCTACCACGTAGTGCTTCTGCCAGTAAGGCTTCTCCAGGCTGTCGATGCTCACCCGCTTGCCGGTGCGCGGCGCGTGGATGAAGCGGTCGTTGCCCAGGTAGATGGCGACGTGGTTGACCCGACGGCTCTTGATGTTGAAAAAGATCAGGTCGCCTGGCTTGAGGTCGCCCTTGGCCACCTTGACGCCCTGACCCTGGGCCATGGCATTGGAGGTGCGCGGCAGGTCGACATCCGCCACATCGTTGAACGCATACTTGACCAGGCCGCTGCAGTCGAAGCCCTTCTTCGGGCTGCTGCCGCCCCAGCGATAGGGCGTGCCGAGCACGTTCACCGCACGGCTGAGCACTTCGCTGCTCTGCTTCGGCGACATCGCCACCGCCTGCATGCCCACGGCGTGCTGCTTGGCCGCATTGGCCGGGCGCGCGCGCAGGCTGGTGGTGCTGCGGTACTGGATCGGGGCGCGTTTCACCGTGGCGTCGGCGTTGGTCGTGTAACCGGTGAATCCGCTTGGAAGGCGTTGCTCACGGTTGGTGGCGTGGGCGGCCAGGGGTAATAAAAGGCAGAGGGTCAGCCATGTCTTGAAGAAAGGTGGCATAGATGAAGCTCTTTATAAGTGTTGGCGCGCAACTTTATAACAGCTTTTTGATCAAATTCTGATCCGTTGGTCGCTCAGCCACGTACCATATGTCGGGTCAAAACGAAAAAGTCACATTTTTCGTTAGAAAATTTTCGGCTATCCCACGAGGGCTTCGAATGAATGGTTATCAACAGGGTGCCCCTTCGCACGACACCCACAGCAAGGTCCTCGGCTATCTGCTGTGGATCTTCGGTTTCACCGGCTCGCACCGTTTCTACTACGGCAAGCCGATCACCGGGACGATCTGGTTCTTCACCCTCGGGCTGCTGGGCATCGGCTGGCTGATCGACCTGTTCCTGATCCCGTCGATGGACCGCGAGGCGGACATGCGCTTCGAGTCGGGCGGTGTGGATTACAACCTGGCGTGGATCCTGCTGACTTTCCTGGGAATTTTCGGGGTGCACCGGCTGTACCAGGGCAAGTGGATCAGTGCCTTGATCTACCTGTTCACCGGTGGTCTGTTCCTGCTGGGGGTGCTGTATGACTTCTGGACGCTCAACAGCCAGATCTCCCAGGTCAACGCCGAGCGTCGCCGGGTATGAAAAAAGGCCTTGTCGCGGAGTGCGGCAAGGCCTTTTTCGTTACTGGCGCCGCTGTTGCAGCAGCAGGTTGCTGAAGCCTGCCCCGGCCAGTTGCTTCTGCGCCACGGTCAGCTGTTCGCGGTTGCTGAACGGGCCGACCATCACGCGGTACCAGGTTTCTTCCTTGACCGTGCCCGACTCCACCTTGACCGCCTGGCCGAGCAGGATGATCTGCGCGCGAACCTTGTCGGCGTCTGCCTGCTTGCGGAACGAGCCGGCCTGCAGGAAGAACTGGGTGGTGGCTGCCGGCTTGATCACCGGAGGTGCCGGTGCCGGCGTCTGCCCCAGCAGCGCGGCCTGGGCGCGGGCGGTGTCGATCTTCGCCGCTTCCGCTGGCGTGACCGGCGTGCTAGGCACAGGCGGCTGCGCCGGTACCGGCGGGGTTTTCTCCGGCACGGCCTCGGGCGGCACGATCACTTCCGACTCCGGCAGCAGGGTATAGAAGTCGTACTTCGGCTTCACCGGTTGCTGTGGCGTCGGCGTGGTGGTCTTGCTCGCCTCGGCGACTTTCTCCGGCTTGTGCTGCTCGGGCTTGGTGCGTTTGATGTCGTCACCGCCCGGCTCGAGCTTCATCAGGAAAACGATGAAGGCGCCGACCGTCAGGCCAACCGCCAGCCACACCCAGCCCGGGATCGGCTGCTTGCTGGCAGGCGGCTGGGAACGGCTGGCGCCGCGCTTGGGTGCGGGTTTCTTCTTTGCAGCCAACTTACATGCGCTCCAGGGTTTCCAGGCCGAGCAGTTCCAGGCCCTGCTTGAGGGTGCGGCCGGTCAGGGCGGCCAGGCGCAGGCGGCTCTGCTGCTGTTCGGTGGTTTCGGCAGAGAGGATCGGGCAGTTCTCGTAGAAGCTGGAGAACAGGCCGGCGAGGTCGTACAGGTAGCTGCACAGCACGTGCGGCGTGCCTTTTTCGGCGACGTTGTTGAGGGTCTCGCCAAACTGCGCCAGGCGCGCGGCCAGGTCCTGCTCGTGCGCTGCCTGCAGGACGATGCTGCCGTCGACTTCGGCGAAGCCCTTGCCGAGCTTGCGGAACACGCCGGCCACGCGGGTGTAGGCGTACAGCAGATACGGCGCGGTGTTGCCTTCGAAATTGAGCATCAGTTCGAAGTTGAAGCTGTAGTCGCTGGTGCGGTGCTTGGACAGGTCGGCGTACTTGACCGCGCCGATGCCGACCACCTCGCCGATGTGGCGCAGTTCGTCCTCGGCCAGCGACGGGTTTTTCTCCTTGACCAGCGCGTAGGCGCGGTCCTTGGCTTCGGTGAGCAGGTCGATCAGCTTGACGGTACCGCCATCACGGGTCTTGAACGGGCGGCCATCGGCGCCGTTCATGGTGCCGAAGCCCATGTGCTCCATCTTCATCGGATGGCCGACGAAGCCGGCGCGACGGGCCACTTCGAACACCTGGTTGAAGTGCAGGGCCTGACGCTGGTCGACGAAGTACAGGGCGCGGTCGGCGTTCAGCGTGTTGCTGCGATAGCGCACGGCGGCCAGGTCGGTGGTGGCGTACAGGTAGCCGCCGTCGGCCTTCTGCACGATCACCGGCAGCGGCTCGCCCTCGGCGTTCTTGAATTCCTCGAGGAACACGCACTGGGCACCCTGGTCCTCGACCAGCAGGCCCTTGGCCTTGAGGTCGGCGACCACGTTGGCCAGGTCGGCGTTGTAGGCGCTCTCGCCCATCACGTCGGCCATGGTCAGCTTGACGTTGAGCAGTTCGTAGGTCTTCTGGCAGTGCGACAGCGAGATGTCCTTGAAGCGCGTCCACAGCGCCAGGCAGTCCGGGTCGCCGGCCTGCAGCTTGACCACCAGGCCGCGAGCGCGGGTGGCGAATTCTTCAGACTCGTCGAAGCGCTTTTTCGCTGCGCGGTAGAAGTTTTCCAGGTCAGACAGCTCATCGCTGGTGATCGGGTTTTCCTGCAGGTAGGCCATCAACATGCCGAACTGGGTACCCCAGTCGCCAACGTGGTTCTGGCGGATGACGTTATCACCCAGGAATTCCAGCACGCGGGCCACGCTGTCGCCGATGATGGTCGAGCGCAGGTGGCCGACGTGCATCTCCTTGGCCAGGTTCGGCGCCGACATGTCGATCACCACCTTCTCGGCCGGGCCGGCCTTGCGCACGCCCAGGTGCTCGTCGGCCAGGGCGGCGTCGAGGCGGTTGGCCAGGGCCTCGGTGTTCTGGAAGAAGTTCAGGAAGCCGGGGCCGGCGATCTCGACCTTGCTGATGTCGTCGCTTTTCGGCAGGGCGTTGATCAGCTTCTCGGCCAGATCGCGCGGCTTCATGCCGGCCGGCTTGGCCAGCATCATGGCGATGTTGCTGGCGAAGTCGCCGTGGGTCTTGTCCCGGGCGTTTTCCACCTGGATCGCCGGCGTCAGCCCTTCAGGCAGCACACCGTCGGTGGCGAGTTGGGTGAGGGCTTGCTGGATCAGCTGGCGAATGGTGTCTTTCATGGGATTCTCTTTTCGACCGCAAGCGCGGTGGAGCGCTTCGATGCGCAGGTGGAAAAACTGGGCATTATCCGTTGCCGGGGGCGGGTTGCCAACCTTTTGGCCGGTATCGCTGGTCAGGCGTGGGAGCGGGCTTGCCCCGCGATGGGTGCAATCGCGGGGCAAGCCCGCTCCCACGGACCGTTCAATCTCTCAGTACAGGTCCACCGGATCGACATCCAGCGACCAGCGCACCTGCCGCCCCGATGGCATCTGCTCCAACACTAGCAACCAGGCACTGATCAGTCGATGCAACTGAGCCCGGGCATTGGCCTGGAGCAATAGTTGCGCGCGGAAGCGGCCCGCCCGTCGTTCCATGGGCGCCGGGACCGGCCCCAGCAGCTCGATGCCGTGCAGGCCCTGTTCGGCCATGACCCGCTCGGCGGCGGCGCAGGCTTCGTCGAGGAAGCTCTCGGCCTGGCCCGGCTTGTGCGCATCCGCACGCAGCAGGGCCAGGTGGGCGAACGGCGGCAGGCCGGCGGCGCGACGTTCGCTCAGGGCCTGCTCGGCGAAGGCGAAGTAGCCCTGCTCGGTCAGTTGCACCAGCAGCGGATGGTCGGCCAGGTGGGTCTGCACGATGACCTTGCCCGGTTCCTCGGCGCGTCCGGCGCGACCGGCGACCTGGACGATCAGCTGGGCCATGCGCTCGCTGGCGCGGAAGTCGCCGGAGAACAGTCCTCCGTCGGCATCGAGAATCGCCACCAGGGTGACGCGGGGGAAGTGGTGCCCCTTGGCTAGCATCTGGGTGCCCACCAGGATGCTCGGCTGGCCGCGCTGGATGGTGGCGAACAGGTTGTGCATGGCGTCCTTGCGCGAGGTGCTGTCGCGGTCCACGCGCAGGATCGGGTAGTCGGGGAACAGCACCTTGAGCCGCTCTTCGGCGCGCTCGGTACCGGCCCCCACCGGGCGCAAGTCGACGTGGGCGCACTGTGGGCACTGCAACGGCAGGCGTTCGTCGTAGCCGCAATGGTGGCAGCGCAGCACGGCGGAGCGCTGGTGCACGGTCATGCGCGCATCGCAGCGCGGGCATTCGGAGAGCCAGCCGCAGTCGTGGCACAGAAGTGTCGGGGCGAAGCCGCGGCGGTTGAGGAACACCAGCACCTGCTGCCCAGCCTCCAGGGTCTGGCGGATAGCCTGTTGCAGCGGGCCGCTGATGCCGCTGTCCAGCGGCAGGCTGCGCACATCCAGGCGCAGGAAGCGTGGTGCCTTGGCACCGCCGGCGCGCTGGTTCATGCGCAGCAGGCCGTAGCGGCCACTATGGGCGTTGTGCAGGCTTTCCAGTGAAGGTGTGGCCGAGCCCAGCAGGATCGGGATGTTCTCCTGATGGGCGCGGACCACGGCCAGGTCGCGGGCGTGGTAGCGCAGGCCTTCCTGCTGTTTATAGGAGCCGTCGTGCTCCTCGTCGATGATGATCAGGCCCGGGTTCTTCATTGGCGTGAACAGCGCCGAGCGGGTGCCGATGATGATGTCGGCGTCGCCGTCGCGGGCCGCCAGCCAGGCGTCCAGGCGCTCGCGGTCGCCCACCGCCGAGTGCAGCAGGGCGATGCGGGCGTTGAAGCGCTGCTCGAAGCGTTGCAGGGTCTGCGGGCCGAGATTGATCTCGGGGATCAGGATCAGCGCCTGCTTGCCGGCTTCGAGGGTTTCGCGGATCAGCTGCAGGTAGACCTCGGTCTTGCCGCTGCCGGTAACGCCGGCCAGCAGGTAGGCGTGGAAGGCGCCGAAGCCTGCGCGCACCGCCTCGAACGCCGCGCGCTGCTCCTCGTTGAGCGGCAGCTCCGGCTGGGCCAGCCAGTGCTCGTGGCGTGCGGCGGGCAGGTGACGGCGGATCTCGACGGTCACCAGTTCCTTGGCCAGCAGCAGGTCGAGGCTGTCCTTGTTCAGGCCGAGCTTGCTCAACAGGCTGTGGGCCACGCCGTGAGGGTGCTGCGACAGGGTCTTGAGGGCATCGCGCTGGCGCGGGGCGCGGGCGATGCGCGGGTCCTCCAGGCGTGCGCCGGGGGCGACGTGCCAGAAGCGCTCCTGGCGCGCCTCGGCCAGTTCGCCCTGGCGCAGCAGGGTCGGCAGGGCCCAGCTCAAGGTGTCGCCCAGGCTGTGCTGGTAGTACTGGGCTGTCCACAGGCACAGCTTGAACAGCGCAGGCGGCACGGGCGAAACCGGGTCGAGCAGGGCGCTGGCCGGCTTGAGCTTGTCGGCGGGGACTTCGCTGTGCGTGGCGACCTCCACCAGCACGCCGATCATCTCGCGGCGACCGAACGGCACGCGGATGCGCATGCCTGGAGTCAACGCCTGGCGGGCCATGCTCGCGGGCGCCCGGTAGTCGAACAGGCGACGCAGGGGCGAGGGCAGGGCAAGGCGCAGGATGACGTCGGACACGCGGAAAGTCTCTGGAGGGCGTTTCACAAAGCAGACGAGCCTAGCAGACGACGGTCGGTGCAAGCGACAACTTGCGCTGCAGCCGCGCTCTGGTATTATTCGCCGCCTAATTACGTGCGGTATTCAACAATAGGTGTTGGGTGGCGGCACGCAGCTCGAGGAAGTGACCATGAAAGCAGATATTCATCCGAACTACGAAGTAGTTGCAGTCACCTGCAGCTGCGGCAACAAGTTTGAAACCCGTTCGACCCTGGGCAGCGTCCTGGCGATCGACGTTTGCAACCTGTGCCACCCGTTCTACACCGGTAAGCAGAAAGTCCTGGACACCGGTGGTCGCGTACAGAAGTTCGCCGATCGCTTCGGCATGTTCGGTGCCAAGAAGTAATCATGCGCATGGCGAATCTTTCGAGGTTCGCGTTGCTGCAAAAGAAGGCGCCCCTTGTGGGCGCCTTTTTTGTGGGCGCGATCTGGCATTTTCCGGCCCTGGCGTTCTGTCCGTTGTCCGAGCAGCCGCAGCAGGTGACGGTGCGCCAGGTGGTCGATGGCGATACCCTGCGCCTGAGTGACGGGCGCAATGTGCGGTTGATCGGCATCAATGCGCCCGAGATCGGTCGCAAGGGCCGCACCAGCGAGCCCTACGCCGAGGCAGCGAAGCGGCGTCTGCAGGCGCTGGTCGAGGCCAGCGATGGCCGCGTCGGCCTGGTCCCGGGCGAAGAGCCCAGGGACAAGTACGGTCGTACCCTGGCGCACATCTATAGCCGTACTGGCGACAATCTCGAAGCACAACTGCTCAGCGAAGGCCTTGGCTACCGGGTTGCCATTGTCCCCAACGTGGCCTTGTCGGGCTGTCAGCAACAGGCCGAGCAGCAGGCGCGCAACGCCGGAACCGGGTTGTGGCGACAGTCGCCGGTTGTACGTGCGGGGGATGTCAGGCAGTCCGGTTTTGCCGTGATCGGCGGCCAGATCAAGGGTATCGAGCGCAACCGCGGCGGTATCTGGCTGGAGCTCGACGATGCGGTAGTGCTGCAGATCCCCGCTCGTCTGCAGCAGCGCTTTCCCGCCAGCTTCTTCGCTAACCTCAAGGGACGCCAGGTCGAGGCGCGTGGCTGGGTGCTGGATCGATCCCGCAAGGGCGGGCTCAAGCCCGGGCAGCGACGCTGGCTGTTGCCATTGACCGATCCGAGCATGCTGGCGACTGTTCCAGGCTAAATAGTTGTAGACATTCTTATGCTGGATTGTACACACTGGCTTCCGTAAGCCCCGTGGGTTATAGCGTAAAGTCGTAGGCCAAAGGCCTTGACACATAGTGACCGGGCAGTCTTGTCGCCCCCCGGCTCTTTGCGTATCCTCGGCGGTCCGTCAGAACAGTAAACAGCGGAATGCCCATCATGTCAGACCTGAAAACCGCCGCTCTCGAATACCACGCCCAGCCCCGTCCGGGGAAACTGAGCGTCGAGCTCTCCAAGCCCACCGCCACCGCCCGTGACCTCGCCCTGGCCTACAGCCCAGGCGTCGCCGAACCCGTGCGCGAGATCGGCCGTGATCCGGAGCTGGCCTACAAGTACACCGGCAAGGGCAACCTGGTTGCGGTGATCTCCGATGGCACCGCCATCCTCGGTCTGGGCGACCTCGGCCCGCTGGCTTCCAAGCCGGTGATGGAAGGCAAAGGTGTTCTGTTCAAACGTTTCGCAGGTATCGACGTGTTCGATATCGAAGTCGAGTCTGAGAGCCCACAGGCCTTCATCGACACTGTTCGCCGCATCTCCATCACCTTCGGCGGCATCAACCTGGAAGACATCAAGGCACCTGAGTGCTTCGAGATCGAGCGCACCCTGATCGAGCAGTGCGACATTCCCGTGTTCCACGATGACCAGCACGGTACCGCCATCGTTACCGCCGCGGGCATGATCAACGCCCTGGAAATCGCCGGCAAGAAGCTCGAGGAGGCGAAGATCGTCTGCCTGGGCGCCGGCGCCGCCGCCATCTCCTGCATGAAGCTGCTGGTGAGCATGGGTGCCAAGGTCGAGAACATCTTCATGATCGACCGCAGCGGCGTGATCCACGCTGGCCGCGACGACCTGAACCAGTACAAGGCCCAGTTCGCCCACGCCACCGACAAGCGCACCCTGGCCGATGCCCTGGATGGCGCTGATGTGTTCGTCGGTCTGTCCGGTCCGAACCTGCTGAGCGCCGAAGGCCTGAAGTCGATGGCCGCCAACCCGATCGTGTTCGCCTGCTCGAACCCGGACCCGGAAATTGCTCCGGAACTGGCTCACGCCACCCGCAGCGACGTGATCATGGCCACCGGTCGTTCCGACTACCCGAACCAGGTCAACAACGTACTGGGCTTCCCGTTCATCTTCCGCGGTGCCCTGGACGTTCGCGCCAAGCGCATCAACGAAGAAATGAAGATTGCCGCCGCCATCGCCCTGAAGGACCTGGCCAAGCTGCCGGTGCCCAAGGAAGTCTGCGAAGCCTACGGTGTGCAAGGTCTGGAGTTCGGTCGCGAGTACATCATTCCGAAGCCGCTGGATGCTCGCCTGATCACCGTGGTTTCCGATGCCGTGGCCAAGGCCGCCATCGAATCCGGCGTGGCCACCCTGCCGTATCCGAAGCACTACCCGCTGAAAAGCGTGGATGACGTGTTCAACGGCTGATCCGGTCGTAGCGTCATGAAAAAGCCCCGGCTCGTGAGAGTCGGGGCTTTTTGTTTGCTTTTGGATTCACCGAAGCCATTGTGGGAGCGGGTTTACCCGCGAAGGCATCGTTGGCTTCGCTGAAGCCTTCGCGGGTAAACCCGCTCCCACAGGATCGAAGTTGCCTTTGAGGTTTGTCGTTTACCTGGTCAGAACAGGTCCATCGGCGCCGCTTCATCTGCCGGCAGCGGGCTGCCAGGTGCCGCGCCATTGCCCAGCTCGTCCACGGACGGTGGCGAGTCCTCGGCCTTGAACAGTTCGAAGTAGGCATTCGGCGTGCCCGGCGTGGCGGCGCGGCCGCTGACCGGGTCGACGCGCAGGCTGAGAATGCCTTCAGGTTCGGCCGGGGCGTGCTCAGGCTTGTCCTTCAGCGCCGCACCCATGAAGCTCATCCAGATCGGCAGCGCCACGGTGCCGCCGTACTCGCGTCGGCCCAGGGTTTCCGGCTGGTCGAAGCCGACCCAGACGGTGGTGACGTAGTCGGCGTTGTAGCCGGAGAACCAGGCGTCCTTGGACTCGTTGGTGGTACCGGTCTTGCCCGCCAGGTCCGCACGGCCGAGGGCCAGGGCGCGACGGCCGGTGCCGCGCTTGATCACGTCCTGCAGCATGCTGGTGAGAATGTACGAGGTGCGGCCGTCGATGATCTGCTCGGCCACGGCAGGCACTTGCGCTGCCGGGGCTGCCTGGCCGAGGGCCGACGGTGCTTCACCCGGCATTGGCGCGACGCTGATCGCTTGCTCGGGGGCGGCGAGGCCGGCCTGGTCCTGGCTACCCTGGGGCACCCGTGCCGGGTTGGCGGTGAACAGGGTTTCGCCGTTGCGGCTTTCGACGCGCTCGATCAGGTAGGGGCTGATCTTGTAGCCGCCGTTGGCGAAGGTGCTCCAGCCGGTGGCGATCTCCATCGGCGTCAGGGTCGCGGTGCCCAGTGCCAGCGACAGGTTGCGCGGCAGGTCCTGCTTGTTGAAACCGAACTTGGCGATGTAGTCGATGGTGCGGTCCACGCCCATGGCCTGCAGCAGGCGGATCGAGACCAGGTTGCGCGACTTGTACAGCGCCTCGCGCATGCGGATCGGGCCAAGGAAGGTATTGGTGTCGTTCTTTGGGCGCCAGACCTTGTCCAGGTACTCGTCGACGAACACGATCGGCGCGTCGTTGACCAGGCTGGCGGCGGTGTAGCCGTTGTCCAGCGCGGCGCTGTAGACAAAGGGCTTGAAGCTCGAACCCGGCTGGCGCTTGGCCTGCATGGCGCGGTTGTAGTTGCTCTGCTCGAAGGAGAAGCCGCCGACCAGGGCGCGGATGGCGCCGTTGTACGGGTCGAGGGTGACCAGGGCGCTCTGGGCGCCAGGCACCTGGCTGAACTTGAGCTTGCCGTCCTCCAGGCGCTGCAGGCGTACCAGGTCGCCGACCTGAGCCACGTCGGCCGGCGACTGCGGCGAGCGCCCCTGCGAGTTGCTGTTGAGGTACGGGCGCGCCCATTTCATGGTGTCCCAGGCCACATTCTCTTCCAGGCCGCCGCGACTCATCACCTTCAGGCCGGTCTTCTCGACCTGGGTGACGATGGCCGGCTCCAGGCCGCCGAGGGTGCGCTGCTTGCCCAGCTCCTGCAACCAGGCCGCGCGCGTCTTGCCCGGGAAGCGTGCCTCGGGGCCGCGGTAACCGTGGCGCTCGTCGTACTCGCTGAGGCCGTTGAGCACCGCGCTGTTGGCCATCTGCTGCATGTCGCTCGGGACCGTGGTGGTGACGCGGAAGCCTTCGGTATAGGCGTCGCTGCCGTAGCGGCCGACCATCTCGGCGCGGGCCATCTCGGCGACGTAGGGGGCGTTCACCTCCGGAGTCGGCACGTGGTAGCTGGCGTTCAGCGGTTCGGCCAGGGCCGCCTGGTAGCTGGCTTCGTCGATCTTGCCGAGCTTGTACATGCGCCCGAGGATCCAGTCGCGGCGCTCCTTGGCGCGTACCGGGTTGGCCAGCGGGTTGAAGCGCGATGGCGCTTTGGGCAGGCCGGCGATCATCGCCATTTGCGCCAGGCTCACGTCGCGGATCGACTTGCCGTAGTACACCTGCGCTGCGGCATCGATGCCATAGGCGCGGTTGCCCAGGTAGATCTTGTTGACGTAGAGCTCGAGGATCTCGTCCTTGGTCAGCTCGCGTTCGATCTGCAGGGCCAGCAGGATCTCGTTGGTCTTGCGCGAGAAGCTGCGCTCGCTGCTGAGGAAGAAGTTCTTCGCCACCTGCATGGTGATGGTGCTGCCGCCGGTCTGGATATGCCCGGACTTGAGCAGCTGCGATGCCGCGCGCATCAGGCTGCTCGGATCGACCCCGTAATGGTTGAGGAAATTGTCGTCTTCGGCGGACAGAAGCGCCTGGATGAACTGTGGGGGAATTTCCTGGAACTTGATCGGCGAGCGCCGCATTTCGCCGAACTCGGCAATCAGCTTGCCGTCGCTGCTGTACACCCTCAGGGGGATTTGCAACTGGACGCTTCTGAGCGAGTCGACCGAGGGCAGGCTGGGGCTAAGATACAGAAACGCACCGCTCACACCGAGCACGAGCGCGCAGATGACGGCGACGAGAGACCACCAGAAGAACTTCAGCAGACGTATCAAGGCTTTTGGGTGTCCAGGTTGAGGAGTGGATTGCGCGCGGGGCCGGCGGACAGAAAAACGCTGGCCATTATAAGCATTTTTCGTCCCACCGGGTGACCGCCCGGGACGCGGGACGAGCGCTCGCGCCGCAACGGCGCGGGCTGCCGATGACCAGGAAGAAACAGCCATGCTTGGACGCTTTGGTAGGGGCACCGGTTCACTGCTGGGGGTGGAAATTGCCTCCGACTCCATACGAATGCTGCATCTGCACCGCCAGCGCGGCGGTTGGCGTTTACAGGGGTGGGCGCAGGAGCGCTTCGAGCCTGCGCTGCCTGACAGCGCCGCATCCAACGAGGCAGAGCGGTTGGTCATGGGATTGCGGCGGGCCCATGATCAATGTCGGACGAGGCAGTTCCGGATCGCCCTGGCATTGCCCGCCTCCCAGGTGATCTGCAAGGTGTGCCGGGTAGCTGCCGGGCTGACCGACCTTGATGTCGAGGCCGCCGTGCTGGTTCAGGCCGAACAGCTGTTCCCTTTTCCGCTGGAGGATCTCGCCCTGGACTTCTGGGTGCAGGGTGCATGCGCTGACGATCCCGGACAGTTCGAGGTACTGGTGGTGGCTTGCCGGCAAAGCCAGCTCGATCCGCTGGAGCGGGTGTTCGCCAGGGCCGGATTGCAGCTTGAGGCCGTGGAGGTAGACAGCTTCGCGCTACGGCGAGCATTGCTGCCTGAGGTGCCGGCTCGTGGAGCGGTACTGCTGCAATTGGAGCCGGGCGAAGTGGTCATGCACCGCTGGCACGGCAGCCCCGCGCCGCAACGACAGCGGCTCGCCCTGGGCTCGCCGGCGCAATGGAGTGAGGCTGTCGATGATCTCTGGCGGTTGGGTGAACGGGCGCCCGTAGAGGAAGTTGTCCTGTTCGGCTGCGCTGCTGATGAGGACCGGGCGGCGTATTTGCGAGAGCACTTGGGTGTGAAATGCCAGGTGGGTTGCCCACTCCCTCTGGCCGGCCTGCTGGAGAGGGATGGCCTGCGCGCAGCTTCGATGGTCCTGGCCTGCGGGCTGGCCATGGGAGGCCGGGCATGATGGCGAGACTGAACCTGATGCCTTGGCGCGAGCAGCGTAGGGCCAGGGTTGTGCGACGATTTCAGATCATGCTGGTTGTCGCCCTGGTAGTGGCACTGTGCGGGGTCATATGGCTCGATCAGATGGCGCGGTCGCGTCTGGCCAGGCAATCACTGGTCGTCGCCTCGCATCAGGCGGAGCTTGAGCGGCTCGATGCCACCTTGAGGCAGGTCGATCAGCTGCGCGGCAGGCGGGCGGCGTTGCAGGCCGAGCATGCCGCAGTGTCCGCACTGGACGCCGGGCGATCGCAGATGCCCGGCCTGTTCCTCGCCCTTGAGCAGGCCCTGCCAGAAGGCGCTCGCTTGACGGAGGTGGATGTTGAGGCGGGGCGCCTGCGCCTGGGCGGCCTGGCGGCCTCCGCGTCGGTGGTCGCCCGGTTCATGCGCGATCTGGAGCAAGTGGGCATGGTGCGGAACCTCGAGCTCGTTCACATCAGGCGCCATGTCCAGGGGGACGAGTTCCTGCTGGCGGCGCGATTGCTGGCGGGCGAGTCGTGAACCGCCTCTGGCCCCTTGACTGGCAGGCGTTGGCTGGCCGGTCGGGAGTGGTGAGGGCCATGGTGTGCCTGGCGCTCGTGCTCATGGTTGCTTGCGTGGGCTACCTGGTTCGTCTGCGTGATCCGGTTCAGGGGCATGTCGAGTCTGTCCGACTGCAGCTCCAGCTACAGGACGAACTGGAGGAGCGCGGGGCGCGCCTCGTCGAACTGGGTGTCGAGCAGCAGGCGCTCGAGCACGCACGGGTGCTTTTGCAGGCGGCACGATGGCGGCTGGCCGCGGGAGAGGGCATGAGCGAGCTGCTCGACCAGCTGGCGTTATCGGGGCATGAGCATGGCCTGGTATTCGAGCGAGTCGAAGTGCAGGAGGCACAGCAGGCTTCAGTGTATCGGGTGCAACCGCTGGAAATCGCGGTGTCGGGACAGTATCCGGCGCTGCGCCTGTGGCTGGAGCAATGGCTGCGGCAATTGCGTCTGTTGAGCGTGGAGCGGCTCAGGCTGGCCCTGAAGGATGAGGGGATTGGGCGAGTTGATGCTCAGCTACGACTACATGCCTACCACCCCGGAGAAGAGCTGCCGGTCCCGGCGTCATTGGCGGATGAGCCGGCCCAGGCAATCTTGTCGAAGAAGACGGCATTCGATCCGTTCCGGGCCTGGTCACCTCCCAGAGAGGGCGGTGACCTGGCGCATGTTCCTTTGGCACGGCTGGAGATGGTCGGCAGCCTATCGCGTGCAGGGTGGCGACAGGCCTTGCTGCGCTCGGGAGGTCGCCTGTATCGGATTGCGCAGGGCGAGCGGTTGGGGCTCGAAGGGGGTGTCGTGGTAGCCATCGAATTCGACCGGGTGGAGGTCCATGAGCGGATCTATAGCGATGGGCGCTGGCAGGCGCGCCCCAGGTATCTGGTTCTTGGAAAGCATGTGCAAGGAGAGGTCAGGGATGAGACCGACGAGAGGGTGGAGCGGCGCGCTATTGATGCTGGGGCTGCAGATGGCGCAGGCCGAGACGTTTCAGGGTGAGCCGATGTCGCTCAACTTCCAGGATGTCGAACTGCGTTCGGTGCTCCAGGTCATGGCCGACCACGCGGGCATCAACCTGGTGGCCGGCGATTCGGTGCAGGGGCGGATAACCCTGCGTCTGGAGGATGTGCCCTGGGGCCAGGCGCTTGACCTGGTGTTGCGCAGCAAGGGGCTGGGCAGGCGCCAGGAGGGGAATGTGCTGCTGGTCGCTCCCCTGGCCGAACTCGCCGGGCAAGCCCAGGACATGCGTCAGGAGGTATTGCTGGAGCCCCTGCAGCGTGAATTGATCCCTGTGTTCCATGCCAAGGCCGGCGAGCTGGCGGAGCTGTTGCTGGCGAGCCTGGCTGACGACGGTGCCCTGGCCGGGCGTGGCAGCCTCAGTGTGGATGCACGCACCAATACACTGGTCGCCACCCAGCCTGCCGCCCGGCTCGCCGAACTGCGCAGGCTGGTCACACAGCTGGATGTGCCGGTGCGCCAGGTCATGATCGAGGCACGGATCGTCGAGGCCAATGTCGATTACGATAAGGCCTTGGGCGTGCGCTGGGGTGGACCGCTGTATGGCGCGGAGCGCCGGCTGGGCAGCGACCTGTTCGTCGACCTCGGGGTCGAGCGGGCCGGTGCCGGGCTCGGGGTGGGGCTGCTGCGCAGCGATATCCTGCTCGACCTGGAGCTCAGCGCCATGGAAAAAAGCGGCAATGGCGAGATCATCTCCCAGCCCAAGGTGGTCACGGCCGACAAGGAAACCGCGCGCATCCTCAAGGGCACCGAAGTGCCTTACCAGGAAACCACCCGCAGCGGCGCCACGTCGGTTTCCTTCCGCGAGGCGTCCCTGTCGCTGGAGGTGACCCCGCAGATCACGCCGGACGGCAAGGTGATCATGGCGGTGCGGGTGACCAAGGACGAGCCGGACTTCATCAATGCCCTCAACGATGTGCCGCCGATTCGCAAGAACGAGGTCAACGCCAAGGTGCGGGTAACCGATGGGCAGACCATTGTGATTGGTGGCGTGTACTCGACGTCGCAGAACAAAGTGGTCGACAAGGTGCCATTTTTCGGCGATCTGCCGTATGTTGGACGGCTGTTTCGACGCGATGCATTACAAGAGAAAAAATCCGAGCTGCTGGTCTTCCTGACTCCGCGTATCATGAGTGACCAGGCGATTGCTGTGAGTCGTTGATTCTGTGCGAAATTTGATACTTGTGGGGCCCATGGGCGCTGGTAAAAGCACCATCGGGCGCCTGTTGGCCAAAGAGCTGCGCCTGCTGTTCAAGGATTCCGACAAGGAAATCGAACTGCGAACCGGCGCCAACATCCCGTGGATCTTCGACAAGGAAGGCGAACCGGGCTTTCGTGACCGCGAGCAGGCGATGATCGCCGAGCTCAGCGCGCTCGATGGCGTGGTCCTGGCCACCGGCGGCGGCGCGGTGATGCGCGACGCCAACCGTGCGGCGCTGCGTGCCGGCGGGCGGGTGGTCTACCTGCACGCCTCGGTGGAGCAGCAGGTGGGGCGTACCTCACGTGATCGCAACCGGCCGCTGTTGCGCACCGCCAACCCGGAAGCCACGTTGCGCGCCCTGCTGGAGACACGCGACCCGCTTTATCGCGAAATCGCTGACCTGGTGGTGGAAACCGACGAACGGCCACCACGCATGGTGGTGCTCGACATTCTCGAGCGCCTGCAGAAGTTGCCGCCCCGCTGAGCGGGGTCTATCCTCGGCGACCAACGCCGAGACGGGGTTGAACGTCACCGCGCGGGGCCGCACCGCCGCGCGTCCAAGCACATTGTGGGGATACATGCAGACACTAAAGGTCGACCTGGGCGAACGTAGCTACCCGATCTACATTGGCGAAGGCCTGCTGGACCAGCCCGAGCTGCTGGCGCCGCACATTGCCGGACGGCAGGTCGCCATCGTCTCCAACGAGACCGTCGCGCCGCTGTACCTCGAACGCCTGAGCAAGACCCTGGGTGCCTACTCGGTGCTGCCCGTGGTGTTGCCGGACGGCGAGGCCCACAAGAACTGGGAAACCCTGCAGCTGATCTTCGATGCGCTGCTCACCGCCCGCCATGACCGTCGCACCACCGTGGTCGCCCTGGGGGGCGGCGTGATCGGCGACATGGCCGGCTTTGCCGCGGCCTGCTACCAGCGCGGCGTCGACTTCATCCAGGTGCCGACCACGCTGCTGTCCCAGGTGGACTCGTCGGTGGGCGGCAAGACCGGCATCAACCACCCGCTGGGCAAGAACATGGTGGGTGCCTTCTATCAGCCCAACGCGGTGCTGATCGACACCACCAGCCTGAAGACCCTGCCCGGACGCGAGCTGTCCGCGGGCCTGGCCGAAGTCATCAAGTACGGCCTGATCTGCGACAAGCCGTTCCTCGCCTGGCTCGAAGACAATATGCGGGCGCTGCGCGCCCTGGATTGCGTCGCCCTGACCGAGGCCATCCGCCGCTCCTGCGCGGCCAAGGCCGCCGTGGTCGGCGCCGACGAGCGCGAATCGGGCGTGCGTGCCACGCTCAACCTTGGCCATACCTTCGGCCATGCCATCGAAACACACATGGGCTATGGCGTCTGGCTGCACGGCGAAGCCGTGGCGGCGGGTACGGTCATGGCCCTGGAAATGTCCATGCGCCTGGGCTGGATCGACCAGCCGGCGCGTGATCGCGGAATTCGCCTGCTGCAGGACGCAGGATTGCCGGTGGTGCCACCACAGGAAATGACCCCGGCGCATTTCATGGAGCACATGGCGGTCGACAAGAAAGTGCTCGACGGGCGCCTGCGCCTGGTGCTGTTGCGCCAGCTGGGCGAGGCCGTCGTCACCGACGACTATTCGACAGAGATTCTACAGGCCACCCTGGCGGCGGATTACCGCGCGATCGTGGCCCAGCTTTGAGGTTGTGACAACGCAATGACCAGTCTGCATGCCGATGAGGCGTTCCTCGACCATTACCAGTTGAGCCACGATCCGTTCGCACCGCGAGTGCCCGGCTTCAAGTTCTTCCCCGCCCAGCGCAAACCCGTGCTCGGCCAGCTGCACCACCTGGCGCGCTACAGCCAGCTGATGCTGGTGGTCAGCGGCCCGGTGGGCAGCGGCAAGACCCTGCTGCGCCAGGCCCTGGTGGCCAGCACCAACAAGCAGTCGGTGCAGAGCGTGGTGGTGTCCGCCCGTGGCGCCAGTGACGCAGCCAGCGTGCTGGGCCAGGTGGCGCAGTCGCTGAACGTGGCGCAACCGGAGGTGCAGGCGATCCTGTCGCAGGTAGTGCAGCTGGCGCTGACCGGCCAGGAAGTCTATCTGCTGGTGGACGATGCGGAACAACTCGACGAGTCGGCACTCCAAGCGTTGCTGGAGTTGGCGGCAGGCGTGGCCGAAGGGCGCCCGCATGTGTTCCTGTTCGGCGAGCCTTCGCTGATTGCCGGGCTGGAAGAACTCAATACCGATGGCGAGCGCTTCCATGTCATCGAGTTGGCCCCGTACAGCGAGGAAGAGACCCGCGAGTACCTGGAGCAGCGCCTGGAGGGCGCCGGCCGGGGCATCGAGGTGTTCAGCGCCGAGCAGATCGTCGACATCCACGAAAACTCCGACGGTTGGCCTGGGAACATCAACCAGGTTGCCCGCGATACCTTGATCGAAGCCATGATCGCCAGCCGTACCACGGTCAAGCGACCATCCATGGGGTTCAAAATGCCTAAGAAACACGTGCTCGCGTTGTCCGCTGTGGTCGTGGTCGCCGTTGGCGCGGCGGTCCTGATGCCCAAGAAGGGTGACAAGGCCCCGACCGAGGCACCGGCCGCCCAGGCCCAGCTGCCGCTCGGACAGGGTGCGAACGGCGGCGCGCCCGCCATCGAGTTCTCCGGTTCCTCGCAGCCAATGCCGCTGCCGCTGGTCGGCCAGTCGCAGCCGGTGATGCGTGAGCCGCTGGCCCAGGCCGCCGGCATGGGCGAAGGCGAAGAGGGTGGGCCAGCGGGCGATACCGCCCTGCAGCCTGCCGCGCCGTCGGCCGCCGTGCCGCCGACCGTGACCACCATCGCGCCGCCACAAGGTGCCACCGCCAGCCCGGCACCGGCCCCTGCCCAGCCGGTGACCACCGCTCCGGTACAGCCGGTTGCGCCTGCGTCGAAGCCTGTCGCAACCCAGCCGGCAAAACCGGTTGCACCTGCAAAGCCGACTCCGGCTCCGACCCAGGTCGCCAGCGCCAAGCCCGCCGCTAAACCTGTCGAGAAACCAGCCGCGGGCGGCGCCGGTAACAGCAGCTGGTATGCCGGCCAGAAACCGGGCAATTACGTGGTGCAGATCTTCGGCACCAGCTCCGAGGCGTCGGCCCAGTCGTTCGTCAAGGCGCAGGGTGGCGACTATCGCTACTTCAAGAAAAACCTGCAGGGCAAGCCGCTGTTTGTCGTCACCTACGGCAACTTCGCCAGCCGCGACGCCGCCGCTGCGGCAATCAAGAACTTGCCAGCCAAGGTCCAGGCTGGTAAACCTTGGCCACGTACCGTCGGCAGCGTCCAACAAGAGCTGGCCACGGCCCGCTGATACCTTCCGGGCGGCACCACCCCGCCGCCCAGTTGCTGAGCGACTTCTAGCTTTCGATCAGCCTGCTGCGCCCGAGCGCGGCAGGCTTTTCTGTCCCAGACTGCCGGCCACAAGCCCTGTGTTGCAGTCATGGCTGAAACGCTTCAGACTCCAGCCTAGCCGCTATCACGGCGCATGGCGCAAAAACATTCAAAATTGCGACATAAATTTTCAATGGTGAGACATGAAAATTTGTGGGCATCGCTGTCGCTGTGCAACAATGGTTTTCCATGACCACCGCAAAAAAGCTGGCGTTTGATCGACGTGGATGGTAAGTGGTTGTTAAAAAAGAGATTTGCCTCCGGTTGAGAGGTGAACCTGGTGAGAAAGTGTCTATGAAAACAGGTCTGTACCATCCCGAAGAATTCAAGGACAACTGTGGTTTCGGCCTGATCGCCCATATGACGGGGCAGCCGAGTCACCACCTTCTGCAAACCGCCATGCAGGCGCTGACCTGCATGACCCACCGCGGCGGCATCAACGCCGACGGCAAGACCGGTGACGGTTGCGGTCTGCTCATGCAGAAGCCCGATCAATTCCTGCGTGCCGTGGCCCAGGAGCACTTCGCCGTCGAGCTGCCCAGGCAGTACGCCGTCGGCATGGTGTTCTTCAACCAGGACCCGGTCAAAGCCCAGGCCGCCCGCGCCAACATGGACCGCGAGATCGTCAACGCCGGCCTCAAGCTGGTCGGCTGGCGCAAGGTGCCGATCGACACCCGCGTCCTCGGCCGCCTGGCCCTGGAGCGCCTGCCGCAGATCGAGCAGGTGTTCATCGGCGGCGAAGGCCTGAGTGACCAGGAATTCGCCATCAAGCTGTTCAGTGCCCGTCGCCGTTCGTCCGTGGCCAACGCCCACGACACCGACCACTACATCTGCAGCTTCTCGCACAAGACCATCATCTACAAAGGCCTGATGATGCCGCGCGATCTCGCGGCGTTCTATCCGGACCTGGGCGATGAGCGCCTGCAGACCGCGATCTGCGTGTTCCACCAGCGCTTCTCTACCAACACCCTGCCGAAGTGGCCGCTGGCCCAGCCCTTCCGCTTCCTCGCCCACAACGGCGAGATCAACACCATCACCGGCAACCGCAACTGGGCCATGGCCCGACGCACCAAGTTCGCCAACGACCTGATCCCCGATCTCGAAGAGCTTGGCCCGCTGGTCAACCGTGTCGGTTCCGACTCCTCGAGCATGGACAACATGCTGGAGCTGATGGTCACCGGCGGCATCGACCTGTTCCGCGGCGTGCGCATGCTGGTACCACCGGCCTGGCAGAACGTCGAGACCATGGACGCCGACCTGCGCGCCTTCTACGAATACAACTCCATGCACATGGAGCCGTGGGACGGCCCGGCCGGCATCGTCATGACCGAAGGCCGCCACGCGGTGTGCCTGCTCGACCGTAACGGCCTGCGCCCGGCGCGCTGGGTGACCACCACCAATGGCTACATCACCATCGCCTCGGAAATCGGCGTGTGGGGCTACCAGCCCGAGGAAGTCCTGGCCAAGGGCCGTGTCGGCCCAGGCCAGATTCTCGCCGTGGACACCGAGACCGGGCAGATCCTCGACACCGACGCCATCGATAACCGTCTGAAGTCGCGCCACCCGTACAAGCGCTGGCTGCGCCAGCACGCCACACGCATCCAGGCGACCCTGAGCGACGACCAGGGCGTGGCCAGCTACGACGCCGACCAACTCAAGCAGTACATGAAGATGTTCCAGGTCACCTTCGAGGAGCGTGACCAGGTGCTGCGCCCGCTCGGCGAACAAGGCCAGGAAGCGGTCGGCTCGATGGGCGACGACACGCCGATGGCCGTGCTGTCGCAGCGCGTGCGCTCGCCGTACGACTTCTTCCGCCAGCAATTCGCCCAGGTGACCAACCCGCCGATCGACCCGCTGCGCGAAGCGATCGTCATGTCCCTGGAAATCTGCCTGGGCGCCGAGCGCAACATCTTCCAGGAGTCCCCCGAGCACGCCTCGCGGGTGATCCTCAGCTCGCCGGTCATCTCGCCCGCCAAGTGGCGTTCGCTGATGAACCTGGAACGCGAAGGTTTCGACCGCCAGCTGATCGACCTCAACTATGAAGAGAGCGTCGGCCTGGAAGCGGCGATTCGCAACATCGCCGACCAGGCCGAGGAAGCCGTGCGCGGCGGCAAGACCCAGCTGGTGCTGAGCGACCGCTACATCGCCCCAGGCAAGCTGCCGGTGCATGCCTCGCTGGCGGTCGGTGCGGTGCACCACCGCCTGACCGAGCAGGGCCTGCGCAGCGACAGCAACATCCTGGTCGAGACCGCCACCGCCCGAGACCCGCACCACTTCGCCGTGCTGCTGGGCTTCGGCGCCTCGGCCGTCTATCCGTACCTTGCCTATGAAGTGCTGGCCGACCTGATCCGCACCGGCGAAGTACTGGGCGACCTGGACGAAGTCTTCAAGTACTACCGCAAGGGTATCTCCAAGGGCCTGCTGAAGATCCTGTCGAAGATGGGTATCTCCACCATCGCCTCGTACCGTGGCGCGCAGTTGTTCGAAGCGATCGGCCTGTCCGAGGAAGTGGTCGGCCTGAGCTTCCGCGGCGTGCCGAGCCGTATCAAGGGTGCCCGTTTCGCCGACCTGGAAAGCGACCAGAAACTGCTGGCCGCCGAAGCCTGGAGCGCACGCAAGCCGATCCAGCAGGGCGGCCTGCTGAAGTTCGTCCATGGTGGCGAATACCACGCCTACAACCCCGACGTGGTGAACACCCTGCAGGCCGCCGTGCAGCAGGGCGACTATGCCAAGTTCAAGGAATACACCACGCTGGTCGACCAGCGCCCGGTGTCGATGATCCGCGACCTGCTCAAGGTCAAGGTGGCCGACCAGCCGTTGGCACTGGACCAGATCGAGCCGCTGGAGGCGATCCTCAAACGCTTCGACTCTGCCGGTATCTCGCTCGGTGCCCTGTCGCCGGAGGCACACGAGGCCCTGGCCGAGGCGATGAACCGTCTGGGCGCGCGCTCCAACTCTGGCGAGGGCGGCGAAGACCCGGCCCGCTACGGCACCATCAAGAGCTCGAAGATCAAGCAAGTGGCCACCGGCCGATTCGGTGTGACGCCGGAGTACCTGGTCAACGCCGAAGTGCTGCAGATCAAGGTCGCCCAGGGCGCCAAGCCCGGCGAGGGTGGCCAGCTGCCAGGCGGCAAGGTCAACGGCCTGATCGCCAAGCTGCGCTACGCCGTACCAGGCGTGACCCTGATCTCGCCACCGCCGCACCACGACATCTACTCGATCGAAGACCTGTCCCAGCTGATCTTCGACCTCAAGCAGGTCAACCCGCAGGCGCTGGTCTCGGTCAAGCTGGTCGCCGAAGCTGGCGTCGGCACCATCGCCGCCGGCGTGGCCAAGGCCTATGCCGACCTGATCACCATCTCGGGTTATGACGGTGGTACCGGCGCTTCGCCGCTGACCTCGATCAAATACGCCGGCGCCCCGTGGGAACTGGGCCTGGCCGAAACCCATCAGACCCTGCGTGGCAATGACCTGCGCGGCAAGGTGCGGGTACAGACCGACGGTGGCCTGAAAACCGGCCTGGACGTGATCAAGGCCGCCATCCTCGGCGCCGAGAGCTTCGGCTTCGGCACCGCGCCGATGATCGCCCTGGGCTGCAAGTACCTGCGCATCTGCCACCTGAACAACTGCGCCACGGGCGTCGCCACGCAGAATGACAAGCTGCGCAAGGATCACTACATCGGCACCGTCGACATGGTGATCAACTTCTTCACCTTCGTCGCCGAAGAGACTCGCGAGTGGCTGGCCAAGCTCGGCGTGCGCAGCCTGGGCGAGCTGATCGGTCGCACCGACCTGCTCGACGTGCTGCCGGGCGACACCGAGCGCCAGCATCACCTTGACCTGTCGCCGCTGCTGGGCAGCTCGCACATCCCGGCCGACAAGCCGCAGTTCTGCGAAGTCGACAAGAATCCGCCGTTCGACCAGGGCGAACTGGCCGAGAAGATGGTCGCCATGGCCTTGCCGGCGATCCGCGATCAGGCCGGTGGCGAGTTCAGCCTCGACATCTGCAACTGCGACCGCTCCATCGGTGCGCGCATCTCCGGCGAAATCGCCAGGCTGCACGGCAACCAGGGCATGGCTGCAGCGCCGATCACCTTCCGCTTCAAGGGCACCGCGGGCCAGAGCTTCGGCGTGTGGAACGCCGGTGGCCTGAACCTGCACCTGGAAGGCGATGCCAACGACTACGTCGGCAAGGGCATGACCGGTGGCAAGCTGACCATCGTGCCGCCTGCCGGCAGCCCATTCGAAACCCAGCACAGCGCCATTGTCGGCAACACCTGCCTGTACGGTGCCACCGGCGGCAAGCTGTTCGCCGCCGGCACCGCGGGCGAGCGCTTCGCTGTGCGTAACTCCGGCGCCCACGCTGTTGTAGAGGGCACCGGCGATCACTGCTGTGAATACATGACCGGCGGCTTTGTCTGCGTCCTGGGCAAGACCGGTTACAACTTCGGTTCTGGCATGACGGGCGGCTTCGCCTACGTGCTCGATATGGACAATAGCTTCGTCGACAAGCTCAACCACGAACTGGTGGAAATCCAGCGTATCAGTGGTGAGGCGATGGAGGCCTACCGCAGCCATCTGGCGCGGGTCCTGGGCGAGTACGTGGAGGAAACCGGCAGCGAGTGGGGGCGTGAGCTCTCCGAGAACCTGGACGACTACGTGCGGCGCTTCTGGCTGGTCAAGCCGAAGGCGGCCAATCTCAAACAACTGCTGTCCAGTACCCGTGCCAACCCGCAGTAAGAACAGCTGCAAGTGACGGCCCCGTGCGCGGGGCCCGTCCTGCTCAAGTGATTGTCTTGCAGCTTGCGGCCCAAGGCCGGCAACTGCGGTAAAGAGGTTTGAAAAATGGCTGAACGTCTGAGCAACGACTTCCAGTTCATCGAAGTGGGCCGCAAGGACCCGAAGAAAAAGCTGCTGCGCCAGCGCAAGAAGGAGTTCGTCGAGATCTACGAACCCTTCAAGCCGCAGCAGTCCGTGGAGCAGGCGCACCGCTGCCTGGGCTGCGGCAACCCGTATTGCGAATGGAAGTGCCCGGTGCACAACTTCATCCCCAACTGGTTGAAGCTGGTCTCCGAAGGCAACATCCTGGCCGCGGCTGAACTATCGCACCAGACCAACACCCTGCCGGAAGTGTGCGGCCGCGTGTGCCCGCAGGACCGTCTGTGCGAAGGGGCCTGCACCCTGAACGACGGCTTCGGCGCGGTGACCATCGGCTCGGTGGAGAAGTACATCACCGACACCGCCTTCGCCATGGGCTGGCGCCCGGACATGTCCAAGGTCAAGCCCACCGGCAAGCGCGTCGCCATCATCGGTGCCGGCCCTGCTGGCCTGGGCTGCGCCGACGTGCTGGTACGCGCGGGCGTGACCCCGGTGGTGTTCGACAAGAACCCCGAGATCGGCGGCCTGCTGACCTTTGGCATCCCCGAGTTCAAGCTGGAAAAGACCGTGTTGAGCAATCGCCGCGAAGTCTTCACCGGCATGGGCATCGAGTTCCGCCTGAACACCGAGGTGGGCAAGGACATCAGCATGGAGCAGCTGCTCGCCGAGTACGATGCGGTGTTCATGGGCATGGGCACCTACACCTACATGAAGGGCGGCTTCCCGGGCGAGGACCTGCCGGGCGTGCATGACGCGCTGGACTTCCTGATCGCCAACGTCAACCGCAACCTCGGTTTCGAGAAGTCGCCGGAAGACTTCATCGACATGCAGGGCAAGAAGGTCGTGGTCCTGGGCGGTGGCGATACCGCGATGGACTGCAACCGCACCTCGATCCGCCAGGGCGCCAAGGCCGTGACCTGCGCCTATCGCCGTGACGAAGCCAACATGCCGGGTTCGCGCAAAGAGGTGAAGAACGCCAAGGAAGAGGGCGTGAAGTTCCTCTACAACCGCCAGCCCATCGCCATCGTCGGCGAGGACAAGGTCGAAGGCGTGAAGGTGGTCGAGACCCGTCTCGGCGAGCCGGATGCCCGTGGCCGCCGCAGCCCCGAGCCGATCCCGGGCTCCGAGGAGATCCTGCCGGCCGATGCCGTGGTGATCGCCTTCGGCTTCCGCCCGAGCCCGGCGCCGTGGTTCGAGCAGCATGGCATCCAGCTGGACAGCCAGGGCCGCGTGGTGGCGCCGGAGAAGGGCAAGTTCAAGCACCAGACCAGCAACCCGAAAGTGTTTGCCGGTGGTGACATGGTGCGGGGGTCGGATCTGGTGGTAACGGCCATTTTCGAGGGCCGCACGGCCGCTGAGGGGATCCTGGACTACCTCGAAGTCTGATCGATTGTCGTGGCCGCTTTGCGGCCCTTTCGCGGCACAAGGCCGCTCCTGCAGAGGATCGCATTCACCTGTAGGAGCGGCCTTGTGCCGCGAAAGGGCTGCGAAGCAGCCCCAGGTTCATTTTTTGTATACAAAAACGCTTGATCCAAGGCACCCAATAGACAAAACGCATGGCCATGGCCGTGCCTTTTGTGCCCGCGTCTGAGAAAATGCCCGCACTTTTTTTCCGGATGCCGACATGACTGCCCTGAAGAACGATCGTTTCCTGCGTGCACTGCTCAAGCAACCCGTAGACGTCACCCCGGTGTGGATGATGCGCCAGGCCGGCCGCTACCTGCCGGAGTACCGTGCCAGCCGCGCCAAGGCCGGTGACTTCATGAGCCTGTGCATGAACCCGCAGTTCGCCTGCGAGGTCACCCTGCAGCCGCTGGACCGCTACCCGCTGGACGCGGCGATCCTCTTCTCGGACATCCTCACCATCCCCGACGCCATGGGCCAGGGCCTGTACTTCGAGACCGGCGAAGGCCCGCGTTTCAAGAAAGTCATCAGCACCCTGGCGGACATCGAGGCGCTGCCGATCCCCGATCCGCAGAAGGACCTGGGCTATGTGATGGACGCGGTCAGCACCATCCGCCGCGAGCTCAACGGCCGCGTGCCGCTGATCGGCTTCTCCGGCAGCCCATGGACCCTGGCCACCTACATGGTCGAAGGCGGCTCGTCGAAGGACTTCCGCAAGACCAAGGCCATGGCCTACGACAACCCCGAAGCCCTGCACCTGCTGCTGGACAAGCTGGCCCAGTCGGTCACCAGCTACCTCAATGGCCAGATCCTCGCCGGCGCCCAGGCGGTGCAGATCTTCGACACCTGGGGCGGTAACCTGTCGGCGGCGGCCTACCAGGAGTTCTCCCTGGCCTACATGCGCAAGATCGTCAGCGGCCTGATCCGCGAGCACGAAGGGCGCAAGATACCGGTGATCCTGTTCACCAAGAACGGCGGTATGTGGCTGGAAAGCATTGCTGATGCCGGTGCCGACGCTCTGGGTCTGGACTGGACCTGCGAGATAGGCGACGCCCGCCGCCGCGTCGGCGACAAGGTGGCGCTGCAGGGCAACATGGACCCGACCGTGCTGTATGCCAAGCCCGAGGCGATCCGCAAGGAAGTGGCGCGCATCCTCGCCAGCTATGGCAAGGGCAGTGGCCATGTGTTCAATCTGGGGCATGGCATTACCCCCGAGGTCGATCCGGAGCACGCCGGCGTGTTCATTAACGCCGTGCACGAGCTGTCGGCGCAGTATCACCAGTAAGCATCAGACCGATCGCGGGGCAAGCCCGCTCCCACGCCCCCTTGTATATGGCGTGGGAGCGGGCTTGCCCCGCGATTTTTCGTATTAAGTTTCAATTCAGCGATCGTCGGTAATCTGGGGCCATCAAAACGCAAACAGGACCCGATCACCATGAAAGCCCGTTACCTGCCCCTGATCCTCGCCCCACTGTTCAGCACCGCCGCCCTGGCCGCCGGCTACACCGGTCCTGGCGCCCAGGCCGTGACCACGGTCGCCGCCGCCAACGATGCCGCCGACGACACCCCGGTAGTGCTGCAGGGCTTCGTGACCAAGAAGATCAACAACGACGACAAGTACGAGTTCAAGGACAACACCGGCACCATCACCGTCGAGATCGACGACGAAGACCTGCCGCCGACGCCGTTCAACGACAAGACCAAGGTCAAGCTGACCGGCGAGGTGGAGAAGCACCTGATGAGCCGTGAGGTGGATGTGGATATCGTCGAGATCATCAACTGATCCGAAGCTTCACGCTTCAATGCGTGGGAGCGGGCTTGCCCCGCGATAGCGCCAGCCAGTGCAAGCCTCGTTGCCTGATAGGACGCCATCGTGGGGCAAGCCCGCTCCCACGATATCAGGCCGTTTTCGGTGGCAGTTTGCTCAGGTGCACCGCCACCAGCAACGCCACCGCCAGCAGGCTGCCGATGAACAGCCCGATGCCGTTCCAGCCCCACTGATGCCAGAACACCCCGCCCGCCGTCCCCGCCACGCTCGATCCCGCGTAGTAACAGAACAGGTACAACGACGAAGCCTGCCCCTTGGCCTTCAACGCCCGGCGGCCGATCCAGCTGCTGGCCACCGAGTGCGCGCCGAAGAAGCCGAAGGTGAACACCAGCATGCCGACGATGATCATCGCCAGCGGGTTGGCCAGGGTCATCAGCAGGCCGCCGGCCATTACCACGATGCTGGCCCAGAACACCTTGCGCCGGCCCAGCTTGTCGGCCAGGGCGCCGACTTGCGCCGAACTGTAGATCCCCGACAGATACACCACCGACAGCAACCCGACCAGTGCCTGGTTCATGTGATAGGGCCCGGCCAGCAGGCGGTAGCCGATGTAGTTGAACAGGGTGACGAAGGCGCCCATCAGCAGGAAGGCCTCGAGGAACAGCCAGGGCAGCCCGGCATCCCTGAAGTGCATGACGAAGCCGTCGAGCAGGCTACGCGGATTCAGTGCCTGGGGACGGAAGTTGCGCGACTCGGGCAGTACCTTCCAGAACACCAGCGCCGCTACCAGCGCCAGCCCGCCGATGCTCAGCATCGCCGTGTGCCAGCTGACGAAGTCGATCAGCACGCCGGTGATCAGGCGCCCGCTCATGCCACCGATGGCGTTGCCACCGATGTACAGGCCCATGGCCAGGCCAATGTGCTGCGGGTGGATCTCTTCGCTCAGGTAGGTCATTGCCACCGCCGCCAGGCCGCTCAACGACAGGCCCACCAGGGCGCGCGTCGCCAGCACCAGCTCCCAGCTCGGCATCACTGCGCTGGCCAGGGTCGACAGGGCGGCGCAGAGCAGGGCGAAGACCATCACCGGCTTGCGCCCGATACGGTCGGAGATCGGCCCGGTGACCAGCAGCCCGAACGCCAGCATGGCGGTGGATACCGACAGCACCAGGCTGCTCTGCGCGGCGTTGATGGAAAATTCCTGGGACAGCAGCGGCATCATCGGCTGCACGCAGTACAGCAGGGCGAAGGTGGCAAAGCCACCGCTGAACAACGCCAGCACGGTTTTCATGAAGGCGGGGGAGCCTTTCTCGATCCAGATATCGTTGACGACAGGCTCGGGTTCGGCAGATAGGGGGGCTACGACGGATCTCACGGAGGGTACCTCGGGCGCTGGGGCCGGTGCTGCGGTGAAAAAAGCATATAGCTGGCTAATGATTAGATCCAATATATTGTTCGACCTGTTTGAGATGTTTTACGACCTGTTTGGAGTCGATCATGGAGCTGCGTCACCTGCGCTATTTCATTGCCGTGGCCGAGGAGCTGCATTTTGGCCGTGCCGCCCAGCAACTGGGTATCTCCCAGCCCCCGCTGAGCCAGCAGATCCAGGCCCTGGAGCAGGAACTGGGGGCGCGCCTGTTCGAGCGCACCAACCGCCGGGTCGAGCTGAGCGAGGCCGGGCGCCTGTTCCTCGAGGAAGCGCGCCAGGTGCTGGCCCAGGTGGAGAAAGCCGCCGACGTGGCGCGGCGGGCGCAGTTGGGGGAACTGGGCGAAATGAAGATCGGTTTTACCTCCTCGGCGCCTTTTACCTCGAAAATTCCCAAGGCCCTGCACGCGTTCCGCCAGCAGTTCCCGGCGGTACACCTGAACCTCAAGGAAATGAGCAGCCGTGAGGTGGCCGAAGGGGTGTTCGACGAATCCATCGAAGTGGGCCTGATGCGGCCGATGCCGTTACCGGAGGGGCTGGTGGCCACCGAGCTGTTGCGCGAGCCCTTGGTCGCGGTGATCAACGCCTCCCATCCGCTGGCCAAGGGCAGCGAGCAGGGGCTCTACATGCAGGCGCTGGCCCACGAGCCATTCGTGTTCTTTCCACGCAGCTATGGCAGCGGCTTGCATGCGCAGTTGCTGAGCCTGGCGCGCCAGGCGGGTTTCAGCCCGCATTTCGCCCAGGAGGCGGGCGAGGCGATGACCATCATCGGGCTGGTTTCGGCGGGGCTCGGGGTTTCGGTGTTGCCAGCGTCGTTCCAGCGCATGCGCATCGACGGGGTGGTGTACCGCACCTTGCTGGATGAAGAGGCGGTCACGGCAGTGTGGCTGGTGCAGCGCGAGCGCGGCGGGTCGGCAATGGCCAGGGCGTTCGCCGCGCTGCTGACAGGCCAGGCAGGCAGCCAATCCAGCCCCTGAGCGCCGGTGCCGCTGGCGGCCCCGGTGCCCAGGCGCAGGCTCAGTTGGAGACGCTGGCGTTGCCTTGCTGTTGCAGGATGCGCTGGGTGTTCAGGGCGTTCAGCTCACGCAGGATGCTGCGGTCGAGGTTGTAGACCCAGCGGTTGTAGTTGCGGTGGATCTGGCCGTCCTTGTAGCCCAGTTCACGGCTGTCGCGGTAGGCGATGCGGAACTGGCTGGGGCTGTAGTGGATATCGACCGCCGCGAAGAAGGTGTTGCGCACGGTGATATCGGCCTGGATCACGCTGGCGCCGACGTTGCGCGCGGTCCAGCCGCGCTCGGCGACGGCCTTGAGGATCGCCTGCTGGACTTGTGCCTGGCTGTAGTTGTGCCCGGCGGTCAGTTGCTCGGCCGGGTTGAGCACGGGTTTCGAGGTGCAGCCGGCCAGGCCGGTCAGTGCCAGGCCCAGGGCCGCGGCACGGATCAATGGGGACATTCCATTCTCTCCAGTAGGGTGGGGGTGTCAGGGCCAGCGACGGAAGATCAACGACGTGTTGACCCCGCCGAAGGCGAAGTTGTTGTTCATCACATGCTCATGGTTCATCGCGCGGAACTCGCCGCGCAGGTAGTCCAGCTCGCCGCAGCGCGGGTCGACGTGGTCGAGGTTGAGGGTGGGCACGTAGCGGTCGCTGTTCATCATCTCGATGCTGAACCACGACTCCAGCGCGCCACAGGCACCCAGGGTATGGCCGAGGAAGCTCTTCTGCGAGCTGATCGGCATGCGTGGGCCGAACAGGCTGCTGGTGGCCTGGGTCTCGGCGATGTCGCCCTGCTCGGTGGCGGTACCGTGGCCGTTGACATAGCCGATCGCTTCGGGAGCGAGGCCTGCGTCCTCCAGCGCCAGTTCCATGGCGCGGCGCATGGTGGCCTGCTCCGGACGGGTGGTGTGCTGGCCATCGGCGTTGCTGCCGAAGCCGACGATCTCGGCGTGGATCCGCGCGCCACGGGCCAGGGCGTGTTCCAGCTCCTCGAGCACCAGCATGCCGCCGCCTTCGCCGATCACCAGGCCATCGCGGTCGAGGTCGTAGGGGCGCGGGCTCAGGTGCGGGGTGTCGTTCTTCAGGCTGGTGGCGTAGAGCGCGTCGAACACCATGGCCTCGGTGGGGCACAGTTCTTCGGCGCCGCCGGCGAGCATCATCGGCAGGCGCCCGTACTTGATCGCCTCGTAGGCGTAGCCGATGCCCTGGCTGCCGCTGGTGCAGGCGCTGGAGGTGGGGATCAGGCGCCCGGTGAGGCCGAAGAAGATGCTGATGTTGGCCGCCGTGGTGTGGGGCATCATGCGCACGTAGGAGTTGGCATTGAGGCCGTCGGCCACCGAGTTGAGCAGCATGTTGCCGAAGGCCTTGATCTCGTCGGTGCTGCCGGTGGACGAGCCGCAGGCCACGCCCATGCGCCCGTCGCGGATGCTCGGGTCGTCGAGCAGGCCGGCGTCGGCCAGGGCGCGCTCGGCGGCGGCAACCGCCAGGCGCGACACCCGGCCCATGCTGCGCAGCTGCTTGCGGGTCCAGTGACCGGGCACCTTGAAGTCATCGATGGGGCCGGCCAGGCGGGTGTTGAGCTCCTCGTAGCGATCCCACTCGTCCATGCGCCGGATGCCGCTGCGTTGCTGGGCGAAATGCCCGGCGATGCTGGCCCAGTCGTTGCCCAGGGCGGTGATGCCGGCCATGCCGGTGACGACGACGCGGCGCATCAGCACAGCCCTCCGTTGACCGCCAGCACCTGGCGGGTGATGTAGGCCGCCTCGGGCGACATCAGGAAGTTCACCGCGCCGGCCACTTCCTCCGGCGTGCCCATGCGCCCGGCGGGGATCATCTTCAGCAGCTCGTCCACCGGCACGTGTTCGTCGAGCATGGCGGTGTCGATCAGCCCGGGGGCCACGCAGTTGACCGTGATGCGGCGCTTGCCCAGCTCGATCGCCAGGGCCTTGGCGGCACCGATCAGGCCGGCCTTGGAGGCGCTGTAGTTGACCTGGCCACGGTTACCGATCAGGCCGGACACCGAAGTGACGCAGACGATGCGGCCCGGCGCGCGGCGGCGGATCATCGGCATCGTCAGCGGGTGCAGGACGTTGTAGAAACCATCAAGGTTGGTGCGCATGACCTGGTCCCAATCGTCCTCGGTCAAGGCCGGGAAGGCGCCGTCACGGGTCAGGCCGGCATTGCATACCACACCGTAGTAGGCGCCATGGGTCTCAACGTCGGCTTCCAGGACGGCCTTGCAGGCTTCGCGGTCGGCGACATCGAACTGCAGCACCCGCGCCTGCCGGCCCAGGGCCTGGACCTCGGCGGCGACGGTGTCGGCCTCGGCGCGGCCGCTGCGGCAGTGCAGGACCAGGTCGTAACCGGCACGCGCCAGGCGCAGGGCGATGGCCCGGCCGATGCCCCGGCTGGAGCCGGTGACCAGGATGGTGTCAGTCATGGGGTGACTCCTCAGGGCCCGCCTCGGCCAGGTAGCTGGCCACTTGCGGCGGGCGGTAGACATTCAGGCGGGCGCTGGCGTTGATGCCGGGGCCGCGCAGGTGACATTCGAACACACCCATGCCGTTGTCGTCCTCCAGCGAGCGCAGCGCGTGGATGCGCAGCTCTGCGCCGGCGGGGAAGTGTTCGACATCGCATTCGAACTTGCGGGTGCCGAGCAGGAAGCCCAGCTCCACCGGCTGGTCCAGGCGGCGTGCGCGGCAGCCAGCGTAGGCGGCCACGCTCTGGGCCATCAGCTCCAGGCCCAGCCAGGCCGGCAGGCTGCCGTCCTCGCGGTTGAACAGCCCGCCGGGGCGGACGGTCACGCGGGTGTGGATCTGCTCATCGTCGCAGCTGTCGACCTGATCGATCAGGATCATGTCGCCGGCATGCGGCAGCAGTTCGGCCAATGGCCAGGCAATCATGGAGTGTCTCCGAGAATCAGGCTCACGTTGTTGCCGCCGAAGGCGAACGAATTGCTCATCAGTCGACGCGGGCGGCCCTGGGGCAGCTGCTGGCCAGCGTCTGCCAGGGCCAGCTCCGCCAGTTGCGGGTCGCGCTGGCCGTCCCAGACATGGGGTGGCAGCCGCCCGTGCGGGTTGTGTTCGCTCAGGGCCAGCCAGCAGAAGGCCGCCTCCAGCGCCCCGGCCGCGCCCAGGGTGTGGCCGGTCATCGGCTTGCTGGATGAGCACGCTGTGCCGGCGCCGAACAGAGCATGCACGGCCAGGCTTTCCATGGCGTCGTTGTGCTGGGTGGCGGTGCCGTGCAGGTTCAGGTAGTCGATCTGCGCCGCGGCCAGGCCGGCATTGTCCAGGGCCTTGGCCATGGCTTGCAAGGCGCCGTTGCCGGTGGGGTCGGGTGCCGAGATGTGATGGGCGTCGGAACTGGCGCCGGCGCCAAGCAGGGCAATGGCAGGCCCCTGTACCGGGCGTGTTCGGCTCATGACGAACAGCGCGGCGGCTTCGCCGATGTTGATGCCGTTGCGGTTCACCGAGAACGGGTTGCAGCGTTGTTCGCTGACCGCCTCCAGGGCGCTGAAACCGTTGAGGGTCAGCCCGCACAGACTGTCGACGCCCCCGCACAGCACAGCGTCGCACAGGCCCAGGTCGAGCAGGCGACGCGCGCTCAGCAGCGCCCGGCCGCTGGAGGTGCAGGCGGTGGAGATCACGTAGGCCGGGCCGCTCAGTTGCAGCCAGTCGGCGAGGAACTCGGCGGGAGCGCTCAGTGCCTGCTGGTCGTAGCGGTAGCTGCCTGGCAGCACACCTTCGTGCAGGTAGTGGGCAATGTCGGCGCTGGCCTCGGCAATTCCCGAGGTGCTGGTGCCCAGCACCACGCCCACCCGTTGCGGGCCGAAATCGGCAATCGCCTGGCGGATCGCCGGTTCGATCTGCAAGGCCGCGCAGTAGAGCAGCTGGTTGTTGCGGCTGTGCTGTTCAGGCAGCGGCACGGCGGGTAGTTCGCCACTGACCGCACCCACCGTAGGACGTCGGTCCGGCACCCAGCCCTCCTGGGGCAGCATGCCGGAGCAGTCACCGGCGAACAGGCGAGCGGCCACCTCGGCCTGGCCGCGACCAAGGGCGCAGACCAGGCCCAGGGCGTTGAGATAGGCGGTCATGGTGTGTTCTCGCTGGGCAATGGGCTGACTTCATAACGCAGGCCCTGGCCCAGGTTCAAGGTGAAATGCTCGCTGGCCCGATAGTTGACCTGCCAGCGGTCGCCCAGCCAGCGTCGTTGATCCTGCTGGCGGGCCTGTGGATAGAGACGCTGCAGTTGCCCGGACGGCGTCAGGGCGAACAGCACGGCGGCGAACAGTTCGCGCGCCGCCGGGTTGGGCGGCAGCAGGCCGTCGGCCTGCCATTGCCTGCCATCGAGCAACTGGCGCGCCTGGGGGATGCCCAGCAGGTCGAGCAGCGACCAGCGCAGACGGTGGTCTTCGTCCTGGATCACCAGCAGCCAGTCCTGGCGTTGGCCGTCCTGCTCGCGCTGCACGTGCAACTGGCGCGGCAGTGTCAGCGTGGGCAGCGTCTCGGGCAGGGGCGGGCGCGCGGCGCAGGCGCCGAGCAGCAGGCACAGGCACAGCGCCAGCAGGTGTTTCATGGTTGCTCCAGGGGCTTGCGCGCCACTACGTTGACCAGGGTTTCCTCGCGCTGGCCAACCGGTGGCGGCTTGCGCAGTCCCAGGCGTTCGAGCAGGCCGAAGTCCTTTGAGCGGCTCCACCACAGATAAGGGTAGGACACGTTGCGTGCGGCAAACTCGAAGCCCTGGTCACGCAGCATCTGCAGGTAGCCTTCGGCGCTCTTCTGCACGTGCATGGGGTGGCGGAACAGCCAGCGGATTACCCAGGTGTCGATGTAGGCCTCGGTGGACTCGGCGAACAGCAGGTAGCCGCCCGGCTTGAGTACACGGTAGAACTCGGCCAGGGCTTTCTCCTGTTCCACCAGGTGGTGGAAGGTCTGGTGGCAGAACAGGATGTCGACGCTGGCGTCGGGGAACTGCAGCGCCGCGCAGTCGCTGCCGCGCAGCTCCACCTCGACGCCCAGCCGCTGCGCCTCGGCGGCGCTCAGCGCCAGGCTGTGCGGGTCGGCGTCGGTGCCCAGCAGGCGCGACGGGGCGAACACCTGCAGCAGGTGCTTGAACGACTTGCCCTGGCCGCAGCCGGCATCGAGCAGCACCGGCGCCTGGGGCGGCTCGCCGTCGAACAGGCGGCGCAGGTCATTGATGGCCACGCGCAGCACATGGTGCTGCCAGGTGTGGCTGCGCAGGAACCAGAAGCCGATGCGGGTTTCTTCGACGTAGGTGTCGCTCAGGTACGGCTGCTGGCTCATGCTGGCGTCCTCGCGCACAGCTCGGCCAGGGTGCGCAGGCGGCGCTGGGGTTCGGCGACGAACGGATTGCGCAGGTCCCAGGCATAGCCGGCCAGGATCGAGCTGATCATGGCGCGGATCTCCGGCGAGCTGCCGGGGTGGTAGATCACATCCTGGAAGCTGCCGTCGTACCAGCCTTCGACATAGGCGCGGAAGGTATCGACGCCGCGTTTGAGCGGCGTGGCGAACTCGGCCTGCCAGTCCACCGCCTCGCCCTCCAGCTGGCGGTGCAGCAGGTTGGCGGCCATGCTCGCCGAGCGCATGGCGATGGTCACCCCCGAGGAGAACACCGGATCGAGGAATTCGGCGGCGTTGCCCAGCAGGGCAAAGCCCGGGCCGTGCAGGGTGCTGACGTTGGCCGAGTAGCCACCGATAGTGCGCGCCGGCGTGTCCCAAACGGCATTGGCCAGCACCTTGGCCAGGCTCGGGGTCTGCGCCACGAAGTGCTTGAGGCAGGCGTCCAGGTCGGCCGGCGCCTCGGCGAAGCGCTCGGCGGCGGCGACCACGCCCAAGGAGGTGCGGCCGTTGCTGAACGGGATGGTCCAGAACCAGATGTCACGGTGTTCGGGGTGGGTGGTGATGAGGATCTTGTCGCGGTCGAAGCCGGGGTGGTCGATGCGGTCTTCGATGTGGGTGAACACCGCCTGGCGCACCGGGAAGTTCGACGGTGCTTCCAGCTCCAGCAGGCGCGGCAGCACGCGGCCGTAGCCGCTGGCGTCGAGCACGAAGGCGCTTTCAACCTCGTATTCGTCACCCTCGGGGCGGCGCACCCGCACGCGCGGGCAGTCACCGCCCATGTCGACGCTGACGATCTCGTGCTCATAGCGGATCTCCACGCCCTGGGCCTGGGCCTGGCCGGCAAGCAACTGGTCGAACTGCGCACGTTGCACCTGGAAGGTACTTGGCTTGCCCTGGGAGAAGGTGAGGCCGAAGTCGAACGCGCTGTATTCCTCGCCCCAGGCGAAGGCGGCACCGTTCTTGTGCTGGAAGCCCGCGGCCTCGACGGCTTCGAGCATCCCGGCCTCCTCGACGAAGTCCAGGCAGTGGGACAGCAGGCTCTCGCCGATGGAGAAGCGCGGGAAACGCTGGCGCTCGATTACCAGTACATCGTGGCCCTTGCGCTTGAGCAGGGCGGCGGCGATGGCGCCGGAAGGCCCTGCGCCGATCACCAGCACCTGGCGTTGTTGCAGTTCACAGTTCGGCATGAGGCCTCCTTGGCGTCGGGACAGTATTCAGGGGAATCCGGTGCAGGCCGGCCATCGCCGGCATCAGGGTGGCAACCAGGCTCATCAGCATCAGGGCGAAGTACAGCGCCGGGCCGATCAGCCCCTGTTGCAGCAACAGGTTGAGAAAGACGATTTCGCTCAGGCCGCGGATGTTCAGCAGCAGGCTCTCGCGCCATTTGCTCGCGCCGGGGAACGATGGCGCGGCCCAGCACAGGCCCAGCCAGTTGCCCAGCAGCTTGCTGGCGATCGGCAGGGCCAGCAGGGCGGCCAGCTGCAGCGCATCGAAGCCTTGCAGGGCATGGTGCACGTCGATCTGCACCACGCCGTAGGTGAGGATCAGCGGCACTGCCAAGCCTTGCTGCAGGCGGCGGCTCCAGGCCTCGGACAGCAGCATGCGCACCGGGACCTTGAGCCAGGCCAGGCAAGCCAGGTAGCCGATGCCGAAGACCAAGGCATTGAGCCGGTAGTGCTCGGCGACGAACAGCAGCGCCAGGAACAGCGCGCCATACACCCTGGGCGCTCGTAGGCCAGCGAAGTGCAGCGGCACGGGCAGGGTCGCCGCCAGCAGCGGCCAGGCCAGGCTGCCCGGTTGCAGGCTGCCCTGGCCGAGGCCCAGCAGCAGCCAGCAGGCCAGGTCGATGAGGATCGCCGCCTGCAGCAGCCGGCTGCTGGCCGCGGGTGGGTAGTCGATGGCGCGCAGGTACAGGTACAACACCGGGATCGCGGTGATGGCGAACACCAGGCCCATGGCCAGCGCGGTGAGGCCGCCCTGATCCAGCAACCACAGCGCGCAGGCCAGGCCGCAGATGAAGGGCACCAGGAAGCTGGGCACGGCGAGTTTCAGCGCCTGTCGGTCGATGCGCAGCTCGGCGACGTCGCTGAGGATATGCCCCAGCAGCAGGGCGAAGCTGCAGCCATACAGCGTCTTGAGCCAGCTCGGCGCGACCAGCGCGGCGCCGTCGAGCTGCCAGTGCGGCTCGACCCACAGCAGCATCAGCAGCGGCAGTGCCAGGGTCGCCAGCAGCAGCTGGCTGACGATCGGGATCAGCCCCACGCGTTTGCCCAGCGCACAGGCCAGGGCGAACAGCAGCAGGGCCATGGCCCAGAACAACAACACGCTCATGATCAGCTGTGCGCTCCTTGGCGCGGCGCGGCCCAGGGGGCCAGGATGAAGCTCATTGCCAGGCCCAGGCTCACCGCCAGGCCGAAATTGCTCACCGCCGGGGTGCTCGACAGCGCCAGCAGGCCGAACGACAGCCAGGTGGTCAGCGCCGCCAGCAGGGTGCCCAGCAGGCTCACCGCCTCACCGCCGACGCGCTCGTGCATGAGGATCGCGTAATCGACGCCGATGGCAGTCACCAGCAGCAGGCCGAACAGGCTGAACAGCGTCAGCGGCTGCCCGAGCCAGCCCAGCAGGGCCAGGCTGCACAGCGCGGCGAGCAGCGGCAGGGCGACGATGCGCAAGGCACCGCGCAGGCCGAACGGCAGCACCAGCAACACCAGGATCAACACGCACGACAGCAGCTTGAGCTCGGCGGCGCTGACCTGGGTGGCGGCAAACAGTTGGTTCAGCTCACCCAGCCGGTCCACCAGCTGCACGCCAGGCAGACCCTCGGACTGCAGGCGCAGCAAGGCGGTGTCGTTCAGCCCCTGAAGGCTGACGATGGCGGCCACGCCCTGGTCCACCTGGCCCAGCCACAAGGGGCGCCAGGCTTCGCCCAGGGGGCCGGCGAGGACATCGTCGATGGACTGGATAGGCAACTGGTGCAATTGCTTGAGTTCGGCCAGCAGCGCGGTTTCCGGCACGCCCTGGGCCAGCAGCGGTTGCCAGTGTCCGGGCAGGCGATCCAGCGCCTGCAGCGTGCGCGTCTGCTCGGCGGGGCTGGCGACCAGCCGATCGAGGGACATGTAACCCTTGAGCTTGCCCAGGTCGACCAGCTCGTCGAGTTTTTCCGACAGCGCCGCCAGGCGTTCCAGCAATTGCTGTGGGTCGGCGCCACGTACCAGGTAGAACTGGCTGGTGGGCTGGTAGCCGGTGATGCGTGCCACCGCTTGGGCTTCCTCCAGCAGTTGCGGCGGGCTGCCGACCCACTGGCGCACGTCGTTGCGGCTGTCCAGGCGCCACAGCCCGGCGGCGCAGAACAGCACCAGCAGGGCCAGCAGCGCAGCGCTGGGGACTCGGCGCAGCAGGCCGGCGCGCAGTTCGGTCAGCCATTGCGCGACGCGCAGTGGCCACTGGGCCGGGCGCAGCTCGACACCGCCGAGCAACGCCGGCAGCAGGCACACGGCGCTGAGATAGGCGCCGACCAGGCCGGCGGCCGAGAACGCGGCGATCTGGGTCAGCGCGGGGAACGGCGTGAAGGCCAGGGCCAGGTAGCCGATGCAACTGGTCGCCAGGCTCAGGCTCAGCCCCGGCAGGGTCAGGCGCACGGCCGGCCAGCTGCGCCAGGGTTGCAGGCTCCAGCTCTTGGACAGGTAGTGCAGCGGGTAGTCGACGGCCACGCCGATCAGGCTGGAGCCGAGCACCAACGTCATCACGTGCATCTGCCCGAACAGCGCCACGCACACCACCGAGCCGAACAGCATGCCCACCAGCACCGGCACGAAGGCCAGCAGCACGCGCCAGCGGCGGAAAGCCAGCAGCAACAGCAGCAGGATGCCCACGGTGGCGCCGCCGCCGACCCAGGTGATCTCGCGGCTGGCCTGTTGCTGGCCGGCCGCGGCATACAGCAGGCCGCTGGCCGCCAGCAGTCGGGCGCCTTGCTGGCTGGCCTCGACGCGGGCGCGGGCCAGCAGGTCGGCCACCTGCAAGGGCAGGTGCATGTCGAAGGCGTTGCCCAGGGTGCGGGCGCGCAGCAGCACCCACTGCTGGCCGTCGGCTTCGGCCACCAGCGCGCCGCTGGCGGTGTCCAGTTGCACGTTGACCGGCTTGGGCTGGCTCTGCTGGATGCGGCCGCTCAAGCCGAGCCAGTCATCCTGGCTGGCCACCAGGCTGAAGCCGGCGAAGGGGTCGAACAGGCTTTGCAGGCGTTGCTCGACAAAGGTGTCGGGCTGCTCGGCCAGCAATTGCCGGTCGTGGGTCGAGAGCATGGCCACGCGGCCCTGCAGCAACTGGCTGCGTAGCGCTTGCAGGTCGGTCTGCAGGCTCCATTGCACCTTCTCGAACAGGCCGCTGGCCTGCCATTGACCGGCCAGGCGTTGGGCCAGGGCGACGGCCTGCTCGCGCTGGGAATGGCCGACCAGCACCAGCAGCTCGCGGTTGAGCGGCTCCTGCATGCGTTGCTCGGCTTGCTTGACCAGTGGGTCCTGGGTGGCGCCGGGCACCAGGGTCATCAGGTCGGCCGACAGCGGCGCACCGCGATGCCATTGCCAGCCGGCCACGGCAAGCATGATCAGCAGCAGGCCCGCGAACAGGCACGGCAGCAGGCGTTCAGTCGGCAAAATCGCTGCGCTCCGCGTCGCTGAGGGCGCTGGCACCACGGCTTTCGGGCATGCGCAGCACGGTGCTGTCGCCCTGGGTTTCGCTCAGTTCGATGCGCTCGACATAGCGACCGCCGGCGATGTCGATGCGGGTGAAGATTTGCTTGAGCAGCAGCGAGCGTGGGGTCAGGCGCAATTGCCAGTGCGCGGCGTCGCCTGAAAGCGCCAGTTCGAAATCGCGTTGCAGGCCGCTGCTGTCGCCTTGCAGCACGGCGAAGAACAGGCGGTTCTGTTCGGCGCCGGCACTGCGTGCGGGTAACGTTTGCCAGCCACTCGGGTCGCGGCGGGCGATGCCCTTTGCGTCGATGCGGTAGTCCTGACTCAGCGGGGTCTGTAGCAGCCAGAGCAGACCGTGGTCGCGGGCCAGGACGAAGCGGCCCTTGCTGGTCAGTGGCTGGGGCAGGGCGCGCAGGTGTTTTTCCTGGATGAACGGGCCGCTGACCACGGCAGGTTCGCTGAGCTGCTTTTGCAGGTCGTCGAGGGTGAAGGCCAGGGTCAGGGGGCTGATGAACAGCAGCAACAGGGCGAGCAGTGTCGGGACCTTCGCGGGTAAACCCGCTCCCACAGGTTTCGCGGTGCCTGTGGGAGCGGGTTTACCCGCGAAGAGGCTGGCAATACCAGTGCACAGCGCGGCGCTCATGGCAGCACCTTGGCAACGGCATCGAGCATCGCCTGGGGCGAGGCCAGTTGCATTTCGCCGCTTTCGATGTGCACCGCCACCTGCACGGTGCTGGCGCGGGTCATGCGTTCGCCGCTGGCGGCGTCGCTGATCAGGTAGTGGATCTTCAGACGGTTTTCCCATTCCACCAGGCTGGCGCGCACGGTCAGGCGCTGGCCAAAGGTGGCGCCGCGGATGTAGCGCAGTTGCAGGTCGATCACCGGCCACGCATAGCCGCTGGCCTGCATGCGCAGGTAGTCGTGCTCCAGGCTGTCGAGCAGCGCGCAGCGGGCGACTTCCAGGTACTTGACGTAGTGGCCGTGCCAGACGATGTGCATGCTGTCGACGTCGAAGAACGGCACGACGATCTCGCTGTCGACGTGGAACACCCCGGGATTACGCATGCAGCCTCCAGTGGCGCTGGCCGATACGGGCCAGGCACAGGCGCAGGTCTTGCTCCAGGGCGCGGTCCTCGATGACCGGGGCGAAGTCCTCCAGCAAGGCCGCGTGCATCTGCGCCAGGGCCGGCGGCAGGGCGTGCGCGTCGGCCAGGCGCTGGCGCAGCCAGACCCCCTGGTTGGCGGCCAGCAGGGTGGCGGCGGCAACCTGTTCGGTCAGTTCCAGCACGCGCAGGGCGTCGCGGGCGGCAATGGTGCCCATGCTTACCTTGTCCTGGTTGTGGCACTCGGTGGAACGAGAGAACACGCTGGCCGGCATGGTCTGCTTGAGTGCCTCGGCGGTCCAGGCACTGGCGCCGATCTGCACGGCCTTGAAACCGTGGTTGAGCATGGCGCGCTCGGCCTCGGCGCCCGAAAGATTGCTCGGCAGGCCGTGGTTGTAGCGCACGTCCACCAGCAGGGCGAGCTGGCGGTCGAGCAGGTCGGCGACGTTGGCCACCAGGTTCTTCAGGCTGTCCATGGCGAAGGCGATGTGCCCGCCATAGAAGTGCCCGCCGTGCAGCACGCGCTCGGCATCACCGTCGATGATCGGGTTGTCGTTGGCGCTGTTGAGTTCGGTTTCGATGAAACTGCGCAGCCAGCCCAGGCTGTCGGCCAGTACGCCCAGCACATGGGGCGCGCAGCGCAGCGAGTAGCGGTCCTGCAGGCGATGCAGCGGTGGCAGCGGGGCCTCGATGGCCAGGTCCTGGCGCAGCCAGGCGGCGACCTGGGTCTGGCCGGGGTGCGGCTTGGCGGCGAACAGGCGCTCGTCGAAGTGCTCGGGGTTGCCCTGCAGGGCGACGACATTGAGCGCGGTGATGCGCGTGGCCAGCTTGAGCAGGTAGTCGGCGCGGGCGAAGGCCAGGCAGGCCAGGCCAGTCATCACCGCAGTACCGTTCATCAGCGCCAGCGCTTCCTTGGGGCGCAGCACCAGGGGCTGCCAGCCGAGTTCGCGGTGCACGTCGGCGCTGCTGCGGCGCTCGCCCTGGTACATGACTTCGCGCTCGCCCGACAGGGCCGCGGCCACGTAGGACAGCGGTGTCAGGTCGCCGCTGGCGCCAACCGAGCCTTCCTCGGGGATCAGCGGCAGGATGTCGTGCTCGATGAACGCTTGCAGGCGTTCCAGCAGCTCCAGGCGCACGCCGGACACGCCATGGCTCAGCGAGCGCAGGCGCGCCGCCAGCACGGCGCGGGTGGCCGGCGCGTCGAGCAGCCGGCCCAGGCCGCAGCCGTGGAAGGTGTAGAGGTGCCGGGGCAGGGCCTCGACGTGCTCCAGCGGCACGGCCACCACGCAGGAGTCGCCGTAGCCGGTGGTTACGCCGTAGATCACCCCTTCCTTGTCCAGCAAGGTGTCGAGGAAGCGCGCGCCACGGGCAATACGCTCGCGGTAGGCGGCGTCAGCCTGCAGGCGCGACGGCGCGCGGCGCTCGGCCAGGGCCAGGACGTCTTCGATCGCCAGCGGCGCTGCGCCGAAGGTTACAGGCTCATGCGGATGCATCGTCATCGGTCTTCCAGAAGGGGTAGAAATTGAACCATTGCAGCGGCGCCTGGGCGCAGTAGTGGCCCAGGCGTTCGGCGTAGCGGGCGGCCCATTCGGCGATCACCGCGTCGCGTTGGCCACGGCGCCACTGCAGGCGCTCGACGAACGGCTCGAGGGTGACCTGGTAGCGGCCCTGAAGCTTGAGGCAGAACAGCAGGTTGAGCGGGCAGCCGAGCAGCCCGGCCAGCAGCCACGGCCCCTGGGGGAAGGCCGCCGGGTAGCCGAGGAAGTCCACCTCCACGGTGCGACCGCCATGCAGCGGCACACGGTCGCCGGCGATCGCCAGCCACTCGCCGCGCTCCAGGCGCTCGGACAGTTGCAGCATCACCGCCGGGTCCAGCTCGCTGACCTGGATCAGCCGCAGGTGGCTGGCCCCGGCTTCACCCAGCAGGCGGTTGAAGTGTTCGGCATGGCGGGTATGCACCAGCACGTTCATGGTCACTTTTTCGCCGATCTCGGCCAGGGCCCGGCATACTTCCAGGTTGCCCAGGTGTGCGCCCACCAGCATTTGCCCGCGTTCGCCGCGCAACTGCTGGCGCAGGTTGGCCGGGTCGACGATGTCGATCTGCGACAGGGCCAGTCGGCCATTCCATACGTCGAGCTTGTCCAGCAGGGCTTCGGCAAATGACATGAACTGGCGGAATACGCGCCACTGGCCGGGGGCCTGGACCTGGCCGGCGCTCCAGCGGTGCAAGCGCTGCTGGTACTGCCAGGCGCTGCGCCGGGCGCGGCCGCCGAAGACGAAGAAGTAGGCGACGATCACATGGATCAGCGGGCTGAGCACGCGCCGCCCGAGCAGGCGGGCCAGGGTGGCGGTGAGCTTCATCAGCCAGAAGCTGCCGCGTTCCTGGTGCTCGGCCCAGTGTTGCGGACGCTCGCTCATGCGTGCCACCTGCGCCAGAGGATCAGCGGGGCGCGCAGGAGCATGCCGAAGAACAGCTTGGCGTGCATCTTCGAGATCAGTGCGTTGTCGTGGAACAGACGGAAGTGCGACAGGCCGTCCTGAGGATAATGGACCTTGGTCGGCAACCAGCGCATCGGCTGGTTGCGCCACGCCAGGCGCACCAGGATCTCCGGGTCGAAATCCATGCGCCGACCAAGGCTGACGCTGTCGATCAGCGCCAGGGTCGCGGGCAGCGGGTAGACGCGAAAACCGCACATCGAATCGGGGATGCGCAGCGACAGGCTGTTGATCCACACCCACACGTGGGTCAGGTAGCGGGCATACAGGCGGCCCTTGGGCACGCTGGCATCGTACTGTGGATAACCGCACACCAGCGCCTGTGGATAAGCCTGCGACTGGGTCAGGAAGTGGCTGACATCGGTCAGGTCGTGCTGGCCGTCGGCATCCACCTGCAGGGCGTGGCTGAAGCCCAGCCGCGCGGCTTCGCGCAAGCCGGCCATCACCGCGCCGCCCTTGCCCTGGTTGACCGCCAGGGTGACCAGGTGAACGTCGTCGCGCTCGGCCAGCTGGCCCAGTACCCGGGCGCAGGCCGCGTGGCTGGCGTCGTCGACCAGCACGCAGGGCAGGCCGGCGCGCAGCAGGTCGTCGACCACCTTGGGCAGCGCCTGCTCGTGGTTGTACACCGGGATCACCGCGCAAGGCTTATGCACAGGCGGCCTCCAGCACGATGCGACCGCTGGAGCAGGGCTGCCCGGCGCAGGCGTAGGCGAAGTACAGCTTGCCGCGCTCGGCATCAAAACGCAGGGTCAACAGCAGCTCGTCGCCGGGGCGCACCAGTTGCTGGAACTTGAGCACTTCCATGCCGGCAAAGCGCTGGGCCAGGTGCAAGTGCGACGTGGCCAGGGCGAGCGCCCAGTCGACCTGGACCACGCCCGGCAGCACGGGCGTCTGCGGGAAGTGACCGGGGAAGCAGGCAAGATCCAGGGGCACCGCCAGGCGCAGGTGCAGCTCTTCGCCTTGTCGACTGTGCTCCAGCACCTCCAGCACCTCCGGCGCCATGCTGCGCGAGGCCAGCAGCAGCGCCTGCAGATCGGCCTGGGGCAGCTTGCCCTGGGTATTGAGAGGCAACTGGCGCACCAGGCGCCAGCGGCGTGGCAGGGCCAGCGCCTCGCAATGGCCGGCCAGGTGCTGGCGCAGGCCGTCGATCACGGCGCGGCGGCCCTGGTTGCGCA
The DNA here is from genome assembly GCF_021283245.1 of Pseudomonas sp. NMI760_13. Classification (NCBI taxonomy): domain Bacteria; kingdom Pseudomonadati; phylum Pseudomonadota; class Gammaproteobacteria; order Pseudomonadales; family Pseudomonadaceae; genus Pseudomonas; species Pseudomonas sp. NMI760_13. The sequence continues at coordinate 278,744 of NZ_JAJSRC010000002.1, forward strand.
GGGCGTGCAGCCCGGCCGGGGTCAGGGCTACCAGGGCGCCGAGGTAGGCGCGGCCTTCCTCGATCACCCCCAGGCGTGCTTCGGCGACCCAGGCATTGGCGCACAGGGCCTGTTCGAGCATGGGCAGCGAGATGCGTTTCTCTTCGAGCTTGACGATGCGGTCCAGCCGGCCGAGCAGGCGGAAGCGCCCGTCGTCGCTGAACTCGGCGGCGTCGGCGCTCTGCTCGACGTGACCGGCGGGCAGGTAGGGCGAGGCGATGCGCAGGGCGCCCCGTTCATCCTGGCTCAACTGCACGTCGGCAAAGGGTTGCCACAGCGGTTCGCCCTGACGCCAGGCGATACCGCCGGTCTCGGAGCTGCCGAGGATCTCGGTGGGCCATTGTCCCAGGCGTTGTTGCAGGCTTTCGGCGGCGGCTGGCGGCAGTTCACCGCCGGAGGAGAATACCCTGCGCACCGGGCTCAGGGCCGGCCAGTCGAGGTTGTCGCCCATGCGCTTGAGCAGTGCCGGGCTGGCCACCCAGGCGAACGCCGGGTGCTCGCGGCTGGCGCGTTGCAGGTCTTCGGGAAATGGCAGTTGGCGGCGCTCGAAGCCGCGCCCGGCACACAGTGGCCAGAGTACGCGCAAGAGCAGGCCGTAGATGTGCTGGGTGGCGACACTGCCGATGATCCAGGCCGTGCCGAGGTCCTTGCCCCAGAGCTGCTCCAGGGCATTGACCTCGTTGGCCAGCTGGCGCAGCTGCTTGTCGATGCGCTTGGGCTCGCCGCTGGAGCCGGAGGTGCACAGGCTGATGCGGCAGGTGTCGAGATCGAGGTCGGCAGGAGCGAGGGCCTCGCCCAGCACGTCGTCGAGCTGCTCGTCGGTGCTTAGCCACAGGTCGACCTGGGCCTGCCAGCGCTCACGGGTGGCGGGTTGCAGGTCGGCGGGCAGCAGCACCTCGGCGCCAGCGCGCCAGGCGCCGAGCAGGGCGATGGCCAGCGACGCGGCGTCTTCCAGGTGCACGGCCAGGCGGCGGATCCCGCGCTCACGCAGGCCGCCGGCCAGGCGCAGGGCCTGCAGGCTGAGCTGGGCGTGGTCCAGGGATGGTGCGTGGGTCACCTGGCGCGGGGCGTCCAGCGGGCGCAGCAGGTGTTCGAGGTTGATCCAGTTCATGAGCGTCCTCGCACACGTTGTCTTATCAGCCATTCGACGGCGAACAGCAGGCCCATCGCGGCATAGGCGATCAGCCCGTTGTACAGGGTCCACCAGGCCAGCGGCGCCCACAGGGTCAGGCCCGCGGCGACCAGTCCATTGGCCAGGAAGAACAGGCACCACACCTGCGTCACCCGCCGCGTGTAGCGCACCGCATGGGGCGGCAGATCGGGCTCGCGCAGGCGCGCCAGGCGTTCGGCCACCGGCATGCCGCGCAGCAGGCTGGCGCCGAACAGGGCCAGCATGAAGGCGCTGATCAGCACCGGGTACCAGCGCAGCAGATGCGGACTGTCGGACAGCCCCAGCAGGGCGCAGAACGCCAGCGCCGCCAGCGCCATCCACAGGCTGCCTGGGCGGCGCGGCGTGCTCAGGGCACGGGCCAGCCACAGGCCGCCGAGCAGCAGGCCGAATTGCCAGGGGGCGAAATGGGCCATGCCGAAGTGCACCGCGAAGGGGTACAGCAGCCCGGCCAGCAGCAGGCCGAGGCCGATCAGGCGTTTCATGCCGCCGGGTTGACCAGGCGGTGCACCGCCTCGACCACGTCACCCACGGTGCGTACCGACTTGAAGTCGTCGGCGGCGATCTTCTTGCCGGTCTGGCGCTTGATGTGGTCGATCAGGTCGACGGCGTCGATGCTGTCGATTTCCAGGTCCTGGTACAGGTTGGACTCCAGGGAAATGCTGGCCGGTTGCAGTTCGAACAGCTCGACCAGGGCGTCGCGCAGGATGTTGAAGATGTCTTCACGGGTTTGCATGGTGCGGTCTCAGGCTGCCTGACGAGCGGTGACGAACGCCGCGAGGGTGGCGACGTTGCTGAAATGGTTGCGGGTGTCCTTGGCGTCGGCGTCGATCTTGATGCCGTAGCGCTTCTGGATCGCCAGGCCGAGCTCGAGGGCGTCCACCGAGTCCAGGCCCAGACCTTCGCCGAACAGGGTCTGCTGGTCGTCGATGTCCTGCACGCTGATGTCTTCCAGGCCCAGGGCGTCGATGATCAGTTGCTTGAGGTCACGGTTCAGGTCTTGCTGTGGATCGCTCATCGGCGGCGAGCTCCTTTGTATAGTGCTGGTGCAGGAAATCGTTGAGTTGGCGCGACGCGATCGGCGCCGGGCCCATGGCGGCGAAGGCCTGGAGGTCGATGTCGGCGCCGACGCTGAGGCAGAAGTGCACACGGCGCCAGGGAATGCGGTACCAGGGCTCGTTCTTGGTCAGGGTGGTGGGGCTGACCCGGATGGTCACGGGTGTGATGATCTTCGCACCCCGCAGGGCGATGGCCGCGGCGCCGCGATGAAAGGCGGGGACATGGCCGGGCGCGGTGCGCGTGCCTTCGGGGAAGATGATCAGCGGCTGGCCTTGCTGCAAGGCGGCGACGGCGCTGTCGAGCATGTCCATGCTGCCGTCGTTGCCGATGTACTGGGCCTCGCGCACCGGGCCGCGAGTGAACGGGTTGGCGAACAGACTGTGCTTGACCACGCAGTTGGCCTGGCGCACCAGGCCGATGAGGAACACCACGTCGATCAGCGAGGGGTGGTTGGCAATGATCATCTGCCCGGGGCTGCCCAGGCGCTCGGCACCCTTGATCTCATAAGTGAGCACGCCGGTCACCTGCATGAAGCGGATGAAGCGCCAGAACAGCCAGCCGATGGTGCGCCGGGCGCGCTGGCGGTGGCGCGTGGCGTCACCCGGCAGGCAGGCGAGCAAGGGGAACACCAGCAGACGCAGGCACAGACCACCCAGGCCGAACAGGCCAAAGCTCAGGGCGGTTGCCAGCAGGCGCCACAGGTAGGCGTCCCGGGGGCGCTCTATGGCTGTCGTTGCCAGTTCCATGTGCGGCGGTTCCAGGTGTGGGAAAGGGATCGGGCACCGCCCAGCGTGGCTTGCAGCCAGCTCAAGGCGTGGGGCAGCGCGGGGCGGGGAGCATCGGGCGATGAGGGGTGGCCTAGTGCCAGTTGCCATTGTCGCCCAGGCGTGAGGCGCAATGCCAGCGCGTAGCCAAATGGCACATCGTCGATCCAGGGGCCGTAGACCGACGGCGGTTGTTCCTCGGCGATGATCAGCAGCACCGCCGGCGCCCCTTCGCGCAGCAAGGCCGCGGCTTCCAGCAGGCCTTGCTCGAAACCGTCGCCGGCCGCGGCCAGGGCGGTCATCTCGCACGTCTCGCCGCGCAGGATCGACCACAGGCCGATCACGGCATTGTGCACCGAGAGGCTGAACTGGGTGGGCGAGAGCGGCTGCTGTGCGGCCAGGTCGCTGAGGATCGAGAAGGTGCGCGGCGTTTCGCCGTGGCGCGAGACGAACACCAGTGGCATCGGTTCGCAACCCTCGGCCAGTGGCCAGCCCACGGCGAACGCCATGCGTGCGAGCGGGCTCAGGCGGCGGCGTTGCATGGCGGGCAGGAACGAGACGTCCGGTACCTGCTCCACGGCGCATGGGTGCAGGTCATGGTCGGCCCAGGACTGCCAGTCGTCGGGCGTCTGCAGGCCGGGCGCCCAGGCGCGCCATTGGCTGATATCAAAGGTGATCACGGTGCTTGTTACTTCCCGCCCTGTGGGACTTCCTTGCCTTGGGGATGACTCGGAACACAGACCTTGCGGGGTGGCGCTTTGCCGAGTGGCGCGCATTATCCCGGTGACGGAGGTGTGTAGCAATTAGTCGTTACATTCCTGTCAGTCAGACATTGCATTTGCGCAGAAGTATCGAATCGAATCTGCTGCGTAAGGGTTTTCCGACGGCTGGTCAGTGACAGGTTGTCGGTCGCTGGCCGCCCAACTTGAGTGAAGTGCTGGCCATAAGCGGTGCGGCGCCACATACTCGGGCATTCGTTGATACACGGAGGTCTGTCATGCGGCGCGTGGTGTTCAATCAGAAAGGTGGCGTGGGCAAGTCGAGCATTGCCTGCAATCTTGCGGCGGTCAGTGCCAGCGAAGGCTATCGGACCCTGCTGATCGACCTGGATGCCCAGGCCAACTCGACCCAGTACCTCACCGGCCTGACCGGCGACGACATTCCCATGGGCATCGCCGACTTCTTCAAGCAGTCGCTGTCCAGCGGGCCGTTCGCCAAGAAGAACAAGGTCGACATCTACGAAACCCCCTTCGACAACCTCCACGTGGTGACCGCCACCCCGGAGCTGGCCGACCTGCAGCCCAAGCTCGAGGCCAAGCACAAGATCAACAAGCTGCGCAAACTGCTCGACGAGCTGGATGAAGACTACGAGCGGATCTACATCGATACGCCGCCAGCGTTGAACTTCTACGCGGTTTCCGCGCTGATCGCTGCCGATCGCGTACTGATCCCCTTCGATTGCGACAGCTTCTCGCGCCAGGCGCTGTACGGCCTGCTGGCCGAGATCGACGAACTCAAGGAAGACCACAACGACGAGCTGGTGGTCGAGGGCATCGTGGTCAACCAGTTCCAGTCACGGGCCAGCCTGCCCCAGCAGATGCTCGACGAGCTGCTGGCCGAAGGCCTGCCGGTGCTGCCGGTTTACCTGGGCAGCTCGGTGAAGATGCGCGAGTCCCACCATGCCAGCCTGCCGCTGATCCACCTGGAGCCACGGCACAAACTGACCCAGCAGTTCGTCGAGTTGCATGATCTGCTGGAGCGCAGCGCCTAGACGGTACTTGCGAGCAGTACCGATCCTGACTAAAATCTCCCAAAACGGGAGATTGCGCCGGGATGCGTATTATTGCAAAGCGATCGTTGGTCCGGTTCTGGGAGCTGCCCGGGCATGAGGATGCCAAGGCGCCCCTGGAAAGCTGGCATGACCTGGTGCTCAAGGCCGATTGGTGTTCTCCACAGGACGTGAAGGCGCAGATCGGCAATGCCAGCATCTGCGCGAACAATCGTGTGGTGTTCAACATCGGCGGCAACAAGTATCGGCTCGTGGTGGAAATGCAGTATCGGGCAGGTATTGCCTGGGTGAAATTCGTCGGAACGCACAAGCGCTATGACGAGATCGACGTGGAGACGATCAATGAATATTAAGCCCATTCGCAGTGATGATGACCTGCAGGCCGCCTTCAAGCGGCTGGAAGCCATTTTCCAGGCCGAAGCCGGGACGCCGGAGGCGGATGAAATGGAAGTGCTTGTGACATTGATCGAAGTTTATGAGAACAAGCACTATCCGATTCATTCAGCGGGCCCGATCGAGGCGATCAAGTTCTGCATGGACCAGCAAGGGCTGACGCCGCGTGATCTTGAGCGCTATATCGGTCCGAGCGGTCGCGTTTCCGAAGTATTGAACGGCAAGCGAGGCTTGAGCCTCTCGATGATCAAGCGCTTGCATGATGGTCTGAGGATTCCCTATGAGTCCCTTCTGGCCAGTGTGTGAGCGTATCTAGACTCCTTGGCTGCGTAGCCACTCCAGCAACGACTGCAGCGGAAACGCCCCAGCCTGGCGCGCCACTTCACGGCCATTCCTGAACAGGATCAAGCTGGGGATCGAGCGGATACCGAGCTGGCCGGCGAGGTTACGGTTGGCCTCGCTGTCGAGCTTGGCCAGGCGGCAGCGGCCGGCGAGCTGGCGCGCGGCCTGTTCGAACACCGGGGCGAAACTCTTGCAGGGGCCGCACCAGTCGGCCCAGACATCCAGCAGCAACGGCAGGTCGCCCTTGATCTGGGCGGCGTAGGTGCTCTCGTTCAGGTCGAAGGGCTGAGCGAGCAGCACGTCCTGCTTGCAGCGGCCGCATTTGGGGCTGTCGCCCAGGCGCTCGGCGGGTAGGCGGTTGAGGCCGTTGCAGTGGGGGCAGGGGATTACCAGGGGTTCGGACATTTTATCTCCTTGATATTGCTGGGGCTGCTGTGCAGCCCTTTCGCGGCACAAGGCCGCTCCTACAGGGGTATGCGTTTTCCTGTAGGAGCGGCCTTGTGCCGCGAAAGGGCCGCGCAGCGACCCCGGGGTTCATGACGAGCAACTGATCTCCAGGTGCTTGCCCCACTCCGGCGGACGCTCGGCATAGGCCTGCATCCCGGGCTGCTCCTCGAACGGCTTGCCCAGTACCTGATGCAGCCGCCGCACTTCACTGTAGTCGCCCGCCTCGGCGGCTTCGATGGCCTTCTGCGCCAGGTAGTTGCGCAGCACGTACAGCGGGTTGACCGCATGCATGCGCTCACGCCGCCCTTCAGCGTTGCCCGGCTCGCGTTCGCAGCGCGCCTGGTACTCGATGCCCCAGGCGTCGAAGCCGGCCAGGTCGATGAAGTCATCCCGCAGCACCTGCAGGGCCTCGGCCACGGGCTGCTCGCCCAGACGGCGGAAGAACAGGGTGTAATCCACGCCACCCCGCTGCATGCACTGCAGCAGTCGTTCGACCAGTGCCATGTCGTCGTCCTCGGCGGTGGTCAGGCCCAGGCGGCGGCGCATCAGGTCCAGGTAGTGCGCCTGGTACAGCGGCAGGAACAGTCCCAGCGCCTCCTTCAGCGGCTCGACCTCGATCACCGTGGTCAGGGCCTGGGCCAGGGCGCTGAGGTTCCAGTGGGCGATCGGCACCTGGTTGGCGTAGCTGTAGCGGCCGCGATCGTCGGAATGGTTGCAGATGAAGTTGGCGTCGAAGTCGTCGAGGAAGGCGTAGGGGCCGAAGTCGAAGGTGATGCCCAGGATCGACATGTTGTCGGTGTTCATCACCCCGTGGCAGAAGCCATAGGCCTGCCAGCGGGCGATCAGTTCGGCGTTGCGTTCGACGATGGTGCGGAACATGGCCAGGTAGGGCTGCTCGGCGTCGCGGCACTCGGGGTAGTGCTGCTCCAGCACATGGTCGATCAGCACCCGCTGTTGTTCCGGTTGCTTGGTGTAGTAGAAGTATTCGAAGTGGCCGAAGCGCACGTGGCTCTGGGCCAGGCGCAGGAGCATGGCGGCGCTCTCGCGGGCTTCGCGCCATACCGGGGTGCTCGAGCCGATCACGCACAATGCGCGGCTGCTGGGAATGCCCAGGGCGTGCAGGGCCTCGGAGGCGAGAAATTCGCGGATCGACGAGCGCAGCACGGCGCGGCCGTCGCCCATGCGCGAATAAGGCGTCTGGCCGGCGCCCTTGAGGTGCAGGTCCCAGTGCTCGCCGGCCTCGTTGAGGACTTCGCCCAGCAGCAGGCCGCGGCCGTCACCCAGGCGCGGGTTGTAGGAGCCGAACTGGTGGCCGGAATACACCATCGCCCGAGGGTCGGCCTCTTCCCAGAGCTTGTGGCCGCTGAACAGCTCGGCGAACACCGGCAGTTTGGCCTGGGCCGGGTCGAGGTCGAGCAGGGCCATGGCCGATTCGCTGGCGACGACCAGGCGTGGATCGGCGATCGGGTCGGGCAGGACCTGGGTGGAAAACGCGTCGCCGAGTTGGGCGAAGCGGTTGTCGAAGGTGAGTTGGTCGAGGGACTTCACGGGGCCTGCTCCTGGATTCGATGCCATTGGGGCCGCTGTGCGGCCCTTCGCGGGTAAACCCGCTCCCACAGGGGGCGCGCTTGCTCCGTGGGAGCGGGTTTACCCGCGAACGAGGGCGAAGCCCTCGCCGGCATTCTGGGCGGTTACCCCTTTGACGTCCACTCAGACGGGAGGCGTGCTGTCCGGCTTGCGCTCCATCGGGATCAACTGCTGCTTGCCACCTTTGGTATCCATCAGGAACACCTCCACCTGGCGCACCGAAATCTTGATGTTGTGCGCCTTGAACTCGCGGTTGATATAGCGGTTCAGTTCGTCCAGCGTCGGGTTGCGGTCACCCAGGTCGCGCACGTGCATGCGCAGTTCGTGGTCCAGCGAGCTTTCGCCGAAGTTGAGGAAGTACACCAGCGGCTCCGGATCCTTGAGCACCCGTGGGTTTTCGTGGGCGCCCTTGAGCAGCAGGTCGCGCACCAGGTCCAGATCCGAGCCGTAGTCGATGCCCAGCTTCAGCGTCACCCGGGTGACCGTGTCGGTCAGCGACCAGTTGATCAACTGGCCGGTGATGAAGGTCTTGTTGGGAACGATGATGTCCTTGCGGTCAAAGTCGGTGATGGTGGTGGCGCGGATGCGGATCTTGCTCACCGTGCCGGACAGGTTGCCGATGGTGATGGTGTCGCCGATGCGCACTGGGCGCTCGAACAGGATCATGATGCCGGAGATGAAGTTGGCGAAGATCTCCTGCATGCCGAAGCCCAGGCCCAGCGACAGTGCCGCCACCAGCCATTGCAGCTTGTCCCAGCTGACCCCGAGGGTGGCCAGGGTGCTGACGATGCCGACGCCGGCAATCACATAGGACAGCAACGTAGTTATCGCGTAGGCGCTGCCCTGGGCCAGGTTCAGGCGCGACAGCACCAGCACTTCGAGCAGGCCCGGCAGGTTGCTGGCCAGGGCCACGGCGATACCGGCGATGACCATGGCGCCGAGCAGGTCGCCGAGGCTGATCGGCACCATGCTGGCCGCCGCGCCGGTGCCGCTGCTGTACTCGTAGAGGGTGATGTTGTTGAGGTAGGCGAACACCGTGATCAGGTCCGCCCATACCCAGTACAGCCCGCCGATGAAGCCGCCGAGCAGGGCCAGGCGGATCAGGCGCAGGGACTGCTGGTTGACCTGCTCGATGTCCAGGGTCGGCTCCTCGACCACCACTTCGCCGTCCAGCCCTTCCTTGGCCGCCTGGCGTTTGCTCAGGGCGCGCTGGTAGGCCAGGCGCCGTGCCGCCACCGACAGGCCGCGCACGAACGCGGCCTCGATCACCAGCCAGAACAGCAGCAGGTAGAGGGTGTAGATCAGCCGGTCGGTGAGCTTGAGGGCGGTGTAGTAGTAGCCGAAGCACACCGCCACGAACAGCGCGATGGGCAGAGCGGTGAAGGCCACCCCGACGGCCTTGCGGAACAGCGAGGTGTTCTGGTGCGCCGGGCTGCTCAGCAGCAGGCGGCTGAGCAGCCAGGCCATCAGAGCGTAGCAGGTCAGCACTACGCCGATGCCCAGCACGTCCTCGGCCAGTGCCGACGGCTGGTGTTCAGCCACCGCCACCACGCCGACCAGGGCCAGCACCACGGTGCCGAGTCGGCGCACCCAGCCGCGCAGGAACTCGACCTGCGGCTTGTGCCAGCGGAAGTGGATCTCGGCCACGCCGCCCGGGGCGAGGATGCGGTAGGCGGTATAGAAAACCAGCCAGGCCTGGGCGATCTGCCACAGGGCGGCGCCGAGGTTGGCGTTCTGCCCGCGGGCGTCGAGCTGCAGGGCGTAGCTGCCCAGGGTCAGGGCCAGGGCCACCGGCAGGGCGAGCAGGATGTTGATCAGGATCGCCTGGGGCGTATGCCACTGGCTGTCGCGCTTGAAGTGGCCGATGTCCTGGTGGACCTTGCCCAGGCGCCGGTACAGCGCCTTGCGCCGCCACAGCAGGGCGCCGATCACCAGGATCAGCGGCAGGAACAGCAGCGGCTGTTGCACCAGGCCGTCAGCCAGTTCCTTGATGCCCGCGCCCCAGGGCAGGCTGGCCACCTGAGTGGTCAGGCGCTCGGGTACTTCACGCAGCCATTGCCAGTCCAGCGGCTTGTTGCTGGGGATCCAGAACATCTGCTCTTCCAGGGTGGTGCGCAGGTTCTGGGCGGTGCTCAACAGTTGCTTCTGGTTCAGTTGCAGGGTGATGCATTCGTTGAGCAGCGCCGACAGCTCGCGGTTCAACCGCTCGAGCAGGTCGCTGCGGGTGATCGCCACTTCCAGCAGGGCCTTGCGCAGTTGCGGGGTGACATCTTCCTCGGGCTGGCTGGCCAGCAGCTTGTCCACATAGGTGGACGGGCTGCTCATCTGTTCGCGTTCCTGGTTGATCTCGAACTGGTAGAGGCGGATATCGGCGATCTGGTCGGCCAGGTTGCGGTCAAGCTTCAGGTGCGGCAGGGCCTGCTTCTGCTTGTAGAGGATCTTCGACAGCAGCAGGCTGCCCTTGAGCACGTTGATCTGTTCGTCCAGGGCTTGGTCGGCCTGGGTGAGGCTGTCGAGCTGCTGCTTGGTACGCAGGTTCTGCTGGGTCACCTCGTTGAGGCGGTCGGTGCTGCGCAGCAGGTAGTCGGACAGCTGCAGGTTGGCGGTGCTCTCGGTGGCCAGCAGGTTGCTGCCGCCGGCCTTCTGCGCCTCGATCGACTGGCGGGTGACGGCCTGTTGCGACTGGGCCAGGCGCTTTTCGTTGATCAGCGTCTGCAGGTCCTGGATTTCCTGCTCCAGGCGGGTGGCGCGCTCGATCAGCAGGTCGTGGCGGGCGTTGCCCAGGTCCTGCAGCACGCTGTTGCCGGCCAGTTCCTGGCGGCGCAGCAGGGTCAGGGCGTTGAGCGAGGCCAGTTCGGCGTTGAGCTGGTTGCGCTGGTCAGCGTTGATCGACTTGCCGTTGTCCTTGCCGCTCTTGAGGCTGTTGTTGATCTGCTGCACGCGCATCTGGTTGCTGCTGATCTCGGCCTGGGCGCGTTCAGGGCGGGTCTGCGAGTTGATGATCAGGCTGTTGGCTTCGGACAGCGCCTTCTGCAGGTCGCCCTGCTGGGTGCTGCGTTCGCTGAGCATCTGTTCGAGCTGCGGCACCGTCAGGCTGGCGTAGCGCTGCGCCACTGGCACGGCGTTGCTGGCCTTGAGCTTGATCAGCTCGCGCTGGCTGTCACGGATCTCCTGGGGAGCATTGGCCAACTGCTGCTTGAGGGCTTCGAGCTTCCTCTCGCTGTCGTCGCGGGCGTTGAGCAGCGCCAGGGTCTGTTCCAGCACCTGTTGCACGGCTTTCTGCTCGGTTTCCGGCAGCTTGCGCTCGGCGATCTTGCTCAGGCTGCTCTGGATGCCCGGGGTGGTCGGGATTTCCACCGCGCCGGCGGCGAACGAGAGGGTCAGGCACAGCCCCAGCAGGGCTGCGCGGCAATGGTCACGCAGGGACATAGGCAGAGTTCTTGTGTTACGCGGCAAATCGGAGTTTAGAGGAACAGCCCGGGGCCGGGGCGGGTACCTTCGGGGAATCTGACGCCCACTTTCTGGATCTTGTTCCCGTCCATGACCGCGACGGTCCAGATCGTGCCGTGCCATTCGATCTGGTCGCCTACTACTGGCGCGCCTCCGACCTTCTGTCGGATGAACTGCGCCAGCGGCATATTTGCGTCCAGACCGTCGAGTTTCAGGCCATAAAGTGCGGCCACCGCACCCAGCTCGGCATCGCCTTCGAGGACGAAGTCGCCGAAGAAACGCAGGTCCAGGCCACGTTGCGGCGCCTGGCTGAACAGCTTGCCCAGCGCCGGCAGGTTATGTTCGTGGCCGATCACGCAGAGCATGTCGCCGACTTCCAGCACGGTACTGCCCGACGGGTGCAGCAGTTGCTCGCCGCGGAACAACGCGGCGATGCGCGTGCCCTCGGGCATCTTCAGCTCGCGCAGGGCGGCGCCGATGCACCATTTCTCGGCACCCAGGCGGTAGACGAACAGCTCCCACTCGCTGGTGACGTGCACCTCGAGCGCGGAGCGGGAAATCGGCGCCGGGTCCGGCGGTACCGTGACCTTCAGCAGCTTGGCCATCCACGGCAGGCTGGTGCCCTGCACCAGCAGCGACACCAGCACGATGAAGAAGGCCAGGTTGAAGAACAGCTGGGCCTGGGGCAGGCCCGCCATCAGCGGGAACACCGCGAGGATGATCGGTACCGCGCCACGCAGGCCGACCCAACTGATGAAGCCCTTCTCGCGGCCATGGAAGGCCTTGAACGGCAGCAGGGCGGCCACCACCGACAGCGGGCGGGCCACCAGGATCATCCACAGCGCCAGGCCCAGGGCGGGCAGGGCGATGGGCAGCAGGTCGTGGGGGGTGACCAGCAGGCCCAGCACCAGGAACATGCCGATCTGCGCCAGCCAGGCCATGCCGTCGAGCATGTGCAGGATGCCGTGGCGGCTGCGGATCGGCCGGTTGCCCAGCACCAGGCCGCACAGGTACACGGCGAGGAAGCCGCTGCCGTGCAGGGCGTTGGTCAGGGAGAACACCACCAGGCCGCCGGCCACCACCAGGATCGGGTACAGGCCGCCGGCCAGGTTGATGCGGTTGACCAGTTGCAGCATCAGCCAGCCTCCACCCAAGCCCATCAGCCCGCCGATGCCGAACTCGCGCAGCAGGTGGGTCAGCAGGCTCCAGTGCAGGCCGGTCTGGCCGCTGGCGATCATGTCGATCAGGGTGACGGTGAGGAACACCGCCATCGGGTCGTTGCTGCCCGACTCGATCTCCAGGGTGGCGGTGACCCGCTCGTTCAGGCCCTTGCCGCCGAGCAGCGAGAACACTGCCGCGGCATCGGTGGAGCCGACGATGGCGCCGATCAGCAGGCCCTGGATCAGGCTCAGGTCGAACAGCCAGGCGGCGACCATGCCGGTCAGGCCGGTGGTGATCAGCACGCCGACCGTGGCCAGCGACAGGGCCGGCCACAGCGCCACGCGGAAGCTCGCCACCCGGGTGCGCAGGCCGCCGTCGAGCAGGATCACGGCGAGCGCCAGGTTGCCCACCAGGTAGGCGGTTGGGTAGTTGTTGAAGATGATGCCGCCACCATCGACCCCGGCGATCATGCCGACCGCGAGGATGATGACGAGAATGGGGATGCCCAGGCGCGAAGACAGCGAGCTGACCAGGATACTGGCCCCGACCAGCAGGGCGCCGATCAGGAACAGGCTGTTGATGGTGCTCGCATCCAAAGGCGGTACTCCGGGACATCGCAGAGAAAAGGGACTTGTAGCGTGAACTAGCAGGTCGCGTGCCAATCGATTCTAACCTGATGAATTGGCAGGCTGTAAAGCGTTTCTGCAGATGTAGAAAAGGCACCTCGAGAGGTGCCTTTTGGATCAGGGTGGGAGCGTGGGAGCGGGCTTGCCCCGCGATGGTGTCCGTCAGAACAGCGATGTCAGCAGATCTCTCGCTATCGCGGGGCAAGCCCGCTCCCACGGGCCTGATCAGGCCTGCTTCACTTCACGCATCGGCTTGCCCTTCACCGGTGCATCGCCCGCCACGTAGTACTTGGCGGTGCTGCGCGGCAGCGGCTTGCGGCCACGGATCTTGTCCGAGATCTTCTCGGCGATCATGATCGTGGTGGCGTTCAGGTTGCCGGTGATGATCAGCGGCATGATCGATGCGTCGACCACGCGCAGGCCCTGCATGCCATGCACGCGACCTTCGCCGTCGACCACTGCCATGTCGTCGGTGCCCATCTTGCACGAGCAGGACGGGTGGAAGGCGGTTTCGGCGTGCTCGCGGATGAACTTGTCCAGCTCTTCATCCGTTTGCACGTGGGCGCCCGGGCTGATCTCGCGACCACGGAACGCGTCCAGCGCCGGCTGGGCCATGATTTCGCGGGTCAGGCGGATGCCGTCGCGGAATTCCTGCCAGTCTTGGTCGGTGGACATGTAGTTGAACAGGATGCTCGGGTGCTGGCGCGGGTTCTTCGACTTGGCCTGGATGCGACCACGGGCCGGCGAGCGCATGGAGCCCATGTGCGCCTGGAAGCCGTGCTCTTTCACGCCGTTGGAGCCGTTGTAGTTAATCGCGACCGGCAGGAAGTGGTACTGGATGTTCGGCCACTTGAACTCAGGACGGGTGCGGATGAAACCGCCGGCCTCGAACTGGTTGCTGGCGCCGATGCCAGTGCCGTTGAACAGCCACTCGGCACCGATTTTCGGCTGGTTCCACCACAGCAGCGACGGGTACAGCGACACCGGTTGGGTGCAGGCGTACTGCAGGTACAGTTCCAGGTGGTCCTGCAGGTTCTCGCCGACGCCCGGCAGGTCGTGGACCACCGGAATGTCGAGGCTTTCCAGCAGGGCGCGCGGGCCGACGCCGGAACGCTGCAGCAGCTGCGGCGAGGCGATGGCGCCGGAGGAAACGATCACTTCCTTGCGGGCGCGGGCTTCGACGCGCTCTTCGCTGTCACCCACCAGGTAGGTCACGCCAACGGCGCGCTTGTTGTCGAACAGCACGCGATCGCTCAGGGCGTGGGTGACGATGGTCAGGTTCGGGCGCTTCTTGGCCTGGTCCAGGTAGCCACGGGCAGTGCTGGAGCGACGGCCGTTCTTGGTCACCGAACGGTCCATCGGGCCGAAACCTTCCTGCTGGTAGCCGTTGAGGTCTTCGGTGCGCGGGTAACCGGCCTGCACGCCGGCCTCGACCATGGCGTGGAACAGCGGGTTGTTGCCGGCTTTCGGCGTGGCCACGCTGACCGGGCCTTCGCCGCCGTGGTAGTCGTTCGGGCCGATGTCGCGGGTTTCGGCTTTACGGAAGTACGGCAGGCAGTCCAGGTAGGTCCAGTCTTCCAGGCCCGGCAGTTCAGCCCAGCCGTCGAAGTCCATGGCGTTACCACGGATGTAGCACATGCCGTTGATCAGCGACGAGCCGCCCAGGCCCTTGCCGCGACCGCATTCCATGCGGCGGCCGTCCATGTGCGGCTCCGGATCGGTCTCGTAGGCCCAGTTGTAGCGGCGACCCTGCAGCGGGAAGGCCAGGGCGGCCGGCATCTGGGTGCGGAAGTCGAAGCGGTAGTCGGGGCCGCCGGCTTCCAGCAGCAGCACGGTGACGCTGGCGTCTTCGGTCAGGCGGGTGGCCAGGGTGTTACCGGCGGAGCCGGCACCGACGATGATGTAATCGAATTCTTGGGACATGAGAAGTACCCTCGTTGGCGGTGGTCAGGGAGCGGAAACGCCCGTGCGCGAAGGCACGGGCGTGGCTAAACGGGGTTTAGAAAACCGAGTTGTAGCCGCCCAGCTCGACCTGGACCGACTTGATGCGAGTGTATTGAGCCAGCGAGCTGACACCGTTCTCACGGCCGACGCCCGACTGCTTGTAACCGCCAACCGGCATTTCCGCCGGCGACTCGCCCCAGGCGTTGATCCAGCAGATGCCGGCCTCGAGCTTGTGGATGATGCGGTGGGCGCGGCTGATGTCGTTGGTGCAGACGCCGGCGGCCAGGCCGTATTCGGTGTCGTTGGCGCGACGGATGACTTCTTCCTCGGTCTCGTAGCTGAGGATGCTCATTACCGGGCCGAAGATCTCTTCCTTGACGATGGTCATGTCGTCGCTGCAGTCGGTGAACACGGTCGGGGCCACGAACGCGCCCTTGGCGAAGTCGCCGTCCAGCAGACGCTCACCGCCGCACAGCACGCGGGCGCCTTCTTCTTTACCCTTGGCGATGTACGACAGCACGCTTTCCATGTGCTGGAAGCTGACCAGCGGGCCGAAGTTGGTGTTCTCGTCTTCCGGGTTGCCGGCACGGATGCGGGCGACGCGCTCGGCGATCTTGGCTTCGAAGGCGGCTTTCATCGCGGCTGGGATGAACACGCGGGTGCCGTTGGTGCAGACCTGACCCGAGCTGTAGAAGTTGGCCATCATGGCGATGTCGGCGGCCTTGTCCAGGTCGGCGTCGTCGCAGATGATCAGTGGCGACTTGCCGCCCAGTTCCATGGTCACTTCCTTCAGCGAGGAGCTGGAGGCGCTGGCCATGACTTTCTTGCCGGTGGTGGTGCCGCCGGTGAAGGAGACTTTTTCGATGCGCGGGTGCTCGGTCAGCCAGGTGCCGACTTCGCGGCCGCTGCCGGTCAGGACGTTGAACACGCCGTTCGGCAGGCCGGCCTCGGTGAAGATCTCGGCCAGTTTCAGGGTGGTCAGCGAGGTGACTTCCGACGGCTTGAAGATCATCGCGTTGCCGGCGGCCAGGGCCGGGGCGGATTTCCACAGGGCGATCTGGATCGGGTAGTTCCAGGCGCCGATACCGACGGTCACGCCCAGCGGCTCGCGGCGGGTGTAGACGAAGGACGATTCGCGCAGCGGGATCTGCTCGCCTTCGATGGCCGGTACCAGGCCTGCGTAGTACTCCAGCACGTCGGCGCCGGTGACGATGTCGACGTAGCGGGTCTCGGAGTACGACTTGCCGGTGTCCAGGGTTTCCAGCATGGCCAGTTCGTCGTTGCGCTCGCGCAGGATGTCGACGGCGCGGCGCAGGATGCGCGAACGCTGCATGGCGGTCATCGCGGCCCAGACTTTCTGGCCGCGCTCGGCGCTTTCGACGGCCTTCTCGACGTCGGCTTGGGTCGCGCGCTGCACGTGAGCGAGGACTTCGCCGGTGGCCGGGTTGATGGCTTCGAAGGTGGCGTCGCTGCCAGCGTCGACGTAAGCGCCATCAATGTAGAGTTTTTGCGTTCCGAAACGGGCCATAGTGTCCTCGCAAGTGCAGTGTGTGGTTGGCTGCCGCGTCACGCTCCTGCCGGTTGGCTGGTCGCTGCGCGCGGCTGTTCAGAGGCCTGGTCGGTTGTGCCCAGGGACTGCTGTTTAGCCAGTTGTAGATCCATGTATTCGTAAGCAATTCGTATTGCCTGGTCGGTGTCGAATGCATCTCCCGACAGGGCGCCACGCAGCCACAGGCCGTCGATCAGGGCTGCCAGCCCGCGGGCAGCCTTGCGCGCATGGTAGAGCGGCAGGACGCGGCGGAACTGGCAGCACAGGTTGGAATACAGGCGGTGATCGTTGATCCGCTGCAACCTGTGCAAAGACGGCTGGTGCATGCTGGAGGCCCAGAAGGCCAGCCAGGTTTTCATTGCCGGGCCATTCACCTGGCTCGCATCGAAGTTGCCTTCGATGATCACCTTCAGGTGGGCACGCGGGCTGTCGTCCGTGAGTGCCTGACGACGCGCGATCACACCCTCGTTGAGCATGTTCATGATGTAGCGCATCGTCGCTGCGATCAGGCCGTTCTTGTCCTGAAAGTAGTGACTGATGATGCCGTTCGACACACCGGCCAAACGGGCAATCAGCGCAATGCTGGCATCGCCCAGTCCGACCTGATCGACTGCCTGCAATGTGGCTTCGATCAACTGCTGGCGGCGGATGGGTTGCATACCGACCTTGGGCATCTTGCTATCTCCTCAGGCCTGCGGGCAGACGACAAGCGGCTACCTCGGCGAGGCCAGTCTATTTTGTTTTGATTGAACGTTCAATCAATAAAGAATAAGCTCTGCGACAATTTGTGCCATTGACAGTTTTCAGGACGGTCAAGAGGACACGAATCGACACCCCAGGAAATCGTGTAACCCCCGGAATACAAGGCGTTGACGGGCATGAGCGATGCAAAGGACAGATTCTGCCGAGCGGTCATGGACTGCGCGGTCGGCCCTTGGAGCGGGCCAGGTGGTCTGTGGCGAATGCGCGCACCTTCTGCTGAGTGCGTGGCAAGGCGACAGGCGGCCGGTCTGTTTTTTTTGCAGCGTTTCGATTCGGGATCACGGTTTCCAGGTGCCTTTTATAACACCTTGCGCAGTAGGGCTATTGCACCAATTGCGCGGGAAATAACTGTATAGCCTCCACTGCCGCACTGCCCGGAGCATTCGTGCAATGAGTTCTGCCTCCCTGACAACCCCCCCCGCCGAGCGGGTACGGGTCAACCGCGTGGTGTTCTACACCTCGGCGCTGATGATCCTTGTTCTGACTGCCCTGCTGATCGCTGTCCCCGAAGCCGCCGGCCAGGCGCTGGGCGTCGCCCAGAAATGGCTGACCCGTACCTTCGGCTGGTACTACATGCTGGTGATCTGCGGTTACCTGCTGTTCGTCGTCTACCTGGCCTTCTCCGACTACGGCAAGCTCAAGCTTGGCGGCAAGGACGACACCCCCGACTTCAGCTACGGCGCCTGGGCCGGCATGCTGTTTTCCTCGGGCATCGGTATCTCGCTGCTGTACTTCGGCGCCTCCGAGCCGCTGGACCATTACTTCAACCCACCAGAAGGCACCCCTGCCAGCCTCGAGGCCGCACGCCAGGGCCTGCAGCTGACCTTCCTGCACTGGGGCCTGCACGGCTGGGCGATCTACGCCCTGGTCGGTCTTGCCGTGGGTTACTTCGCCTACCGTCACAACCAGCCGCTGGCACTGCGTTCGGCGTTGTACCCGCTGGTCGGTGAGCGTTGGGTCAAGGGCGGCGCGGGCCATGCCGTGGACATCTTCGGCATGTTCGTTACCCTGCTGGGCCTGGTGACCAACCTCGGCATCGGTTCGATGCAGGTGGCCTCGGGCCTGGAATACCTGTTCGGCATGGACCACAGCAAGACCAACCTGCTGGTGGTGATCCTGGTCATGGCGGGCGTTGCCACCGTGGCCGCGGTGTCGGGCGTGGAGAACGGCATCCGCCGCCTGTCCAACCTGAACATCCTGCTGTTCAGCGGCCTGCTGATCTTCGTGCTGCTGGCCGGCAACACCCTGCACCTGCTCAACGGTTTCGTGCAGAACGTCGGTGACTACCTCAACGGTGTCGTGCTGAAGACCTTCGATCTGTATGTCTATGAAGGCGACAACGACAAGTCCGAGCGCTGGCTGGGCCTGTGGACCGTGTTCTACTGGGCCTGGTGGATCTCCTGGGGCCCGTTCGTCGGCATGTTCATTGCCCGTATCTCCAAGGGCCGTACCGTGCGTCAGCTGGTCAGCGGCGTGCTGCTGATCCCGCTGGGCTTCACCCTGGCCTGGCTGTCGATCTTCGGTAACACCGCGCTGGACCTGGTGATCAACCAGGGCGCCGTCGAGCTGGGCAAGACCGCGCTCGAACAGCCGTCGATGTCGATCTACCAGCTGCTGGAATTCTTCCCGGCCGCCAAGATCGTCATCGGTGTGGCGGTGTTCGTCGGCTTCGTGCTGTTCCTGACCCCGGCCGACTCCGGCGCGGTGATGATGGCCAACCTGTCGTGCAAAGGCGGCAAGGTCGACGAAGACGCCCCGCACTGGATGGTGGTGTTCTGGTCGGTGGTCATCACCCTGGTCACCATCGGCCTGCTGTTCGCCGGTAACTTCGAAGCCATGCAGACCATGGTGGTACTGGCCGGCCTGCCGTTCTCGGTGGTCCTGGTGCTGTTCATGTTCGGCCTGATGAAAGCCATGAAGCAGGACGTCGCGGTCGAGAGCGAGCGCGCCGAACTGGCCGCCCGTGGCCGTCGCGGCTTCAGCGAGCGCCTCAGCCAGCTGGACCTGCAGCCGACCCAGGCCGTGGTCCAGCGCTTCATGGACAAGCAGGTCAGCCCGGCGCTGAAGGAAGCCGCCGAGCAGCTGCGCACCCTGGGCTTCGAAGTCGAGACCCGTGTTGGCCAGTCGCGCAACATGATGGGCCTGCGGGTGATGATGGAAGAGGGCAACCCGTTCGTCTACGAAGCCAGCCTGGACGGTTACATGGCCGCGCCGAGCGAGGCGCCGGTCGAAGGCGAGCCGGAAGTGCGCCAGCGCTTCTACCGTGCCGAGGTGTACCTGCACGATGGCAGCCAGGAATACGACCTGATGGGCTTCACCCGCGAGCAGATCGTGCGTGACGTGCTCGATCAGTTCGAAAGCCACCGCCAGCTGCTGGGGCGTGTGTACAGCTGATCACGGCTGATGTGAACAAGGGGCCCGGCGCGCAAGTGTCGGGCCCCTTGTCGTATCCGGGGGGCAATATGTAGTGCCAGTGGTGTGCGGGTGCGGGGGCATGGTGGTGGCTCATCAATGAACGGGGCCTTTTCCATGACCAACACCTCAACACCGATCTTCGACTTCAAGAACGCCGTCGCCCGGCAATTCGCCAGTCGGCCGACCTTGCGCCAGGTGGTCAGCGAGCAGCTGCTGCACGTGCTGTTCAGGGAGCTGCCATGGCTGGCCTTCGTCGAGCCGGCGCTGGAGTCCGCCGATCCGTTGATCCTGGACAGCCCGGATCCAGACACCCACTACTGGACGACCGCCCCGCTGGTGGAGGTTGTGCTGCAGGCGATGCTCGATGGTACGCCGTTGGACCTGGAGGCCATCGGCGAACGCCATCACAATCTGGGCCTGGCGGGGCCTCACCGCTTCGCCGGCTCGCACGGTGCCTGGGATACACGTCGTCTGACGGGCATCACGCCTGTGCTCAACAGGCTGCTGGCGCGACTGATCGAGCACTTCAGCCAGGCTCAGGTGAGCTATTGGAACGGGCTGGGTACATCCGGCAAGCGCCGCGATAGCTGGTTGCAGCTGCTGTTGAAAATGGCGTTGCTGCGCAACCTGCCCCTGCAGGGGCTGGACGACCAGCAGCAGGCTTGTGTCCGTGGCCTGATTCGGGGAAGTGATGATCAGCCTGCGGTGTTCGTCGTCCAGGCCAGCCTGCGTGCGGACCAGCAGCAATTCAGACGGCTCCAGCCCGGCTTGCTGGTGACGGCCGAGTGGGACGAGCGAGCGGTTGTGCTCTGGCTTGAGCCGTCGGGCCAGGTCAGGGCCTTCGATTCGCTGGACGATTTCGCCCTGGCGCTGCGTGACGAACTTGCGCTGCGCTACCGGTTCACTGCCCTGACCTGGGATCGCCACGAACTCGAGGGCGATGTATTCGCGCAATGGAGCGCCTTGCTGCTCGGGCACATGCTCGAGCGCATCGGGCAACTGCGTCTGCAGGGGCTGACACTGGCGCAAATGGAGGCGCTGTTCGCCGAGCTGAGCGACCCCGCGCAGTGGTTGGTGGCGGGCTACTTCGTCGAAGAAACGGGTGCGCCCGCGATACCGCCAGGCATAGCCGATTCGTCGGCCAGCACCAGCTTCGCCTATCAGTCGGCGTTGCTGGATATGGCGCTGGACCAGATTGACGCAAAGGGCGTGGCGGCGCTGGATGGGATACTCGACCTGCAGGCTTATGCCCGCCAGCAACTACGCATGCAGATGCTCGAGGACTATCCGTTGGAAGCCAACTATTTCTCCGATGAACTGATCCTGGCGCTTCAGGTCGCCAACGGAGTTCCGGGGGGCGCAGGAGCAGGCACCGGTGGTGGCGAACCGCTGGAGTCGGCGGGCGAGCTGACCCTGACCGAGTTCGCCATCGCCAATCTCAGCTCACTGGGTGATGCCTTCATCCAAAACATCAGGCATGCCAACGGTCAGCTGATCATGCCCTGGATGACTATCGACTACGTGAAGGCACTGGTGCGCAAGGTCGATATCGGTGGCCGTTATCCCAAGTACGTGGCCGACGCCCTGGATGACCCGGCGGCCCGCCCCGAGCGCACTCGCCGCTTTGCCCGGGAGTGGCGCCAGGCGCTGCGTTTCAGCGCCTTGCAGGCGAAACTCGATCACAAGCTCAGCGAAGCGGGCCTGCAGTGTGTCATCGATCTGTGCAAAGACCTTGGCGACAAGAGCTTGAAGGCAAGCGGCCTGATGCCGCTCACCTTCAAGCGGCAGCCGACTTCCAGCCGGCATGATCGGGTCCAGGGCATGTTCGTACTGTTTTCGACCGAGCCCCGTGTGGTGCTGCTCTACCGCCCGCTGTACGCGGATGAACCGCTACGGCAGTTCTCCAGCCTCGATGCGCTGATGGCGGCCATCCGCGAATCGGGCCCGCTGCAGGCGAGCATCCTGGCCTGGATGGATGAGCATGCTCGGCCGATCTACGACAAGGGTGGGTTTGCAGAGCCCCACGTCGTGCATCTTGGTATTGATCCTTTCCAACTACCCGAAAGGCCCGAGCCGGCCCGGTTGGACGGGGTGCTGTGGCTAGACGATGTGGATGAAAAATTGTACGCGGCAAATCGGGCGCTACTTTTGGACCTGGCCGAGAAGCAGAGCACGTCCACTGCCGAAAGCCGTTGGGCGGTGCTCGGCAAAGGCGCCTGGCTGCTGTTCGATACCGCCACGGTGCTGATGAGTGGGCCGATCGCTACGGTTGCCTGGTTGATCCAGACCCTTGATAGCCTGCGTGGCGATGGCCAGGCGCTGGCGCAAGGTGGCGCGTTCGAGCGCTCCACGGCCGCCGTCGACCTGGTCATCAACCTGGGCATGGCGCTGTTGCATGCGCGACTGCCGAAAGGCCGCCAGGCAGTGCCGCGGCGCTTGCTCCAGGCCGCCGGTTTCGAAGGGCCTCCCACCCAGGACGGTGGCTACGCGGCGGCAAGGGTCGAGCCGGCCCAAGGCAAGGTGGGTATGCCGGGGCCACTGCCGCGTGCCGCCACGGGTTTGCAGCTCGACCTGAGCTGGCGCGGCAACCAAGGGTTCAACTGGCTTACCCCGGAGCAACGCAACGCCTTGATGGCCATGCGTGCGAGTGTTCCGCTGGCGGGCTTGCAGCCCTCGCTAGCCGGGCTGTACACGGTCGACGGGCGGCACTATGTCTCGATGCTGGGGGAGGTCTTCGCCGTCAGTGTGGAAGGCGATGACATCCGGATTGTCGACGGCGCGCGGCAGCCGGGGCCGTGGCTGGTCTTCGAGCAAGGTGCCTGGCGCATCGATACCCGGCTGCGCCTCGGTGGTGGCATGCCCGGCGGGCGTCTCGAGCGGCAGTTCGCCAGGCTGCGAGTCGCCACCCACAAATTGACCGATCAGGCAAACCGGGAGCTGCAAACGTTCGGCCGTTTTAGCCAGGAAGTCGTCACGGTCCAGGAGCGTCTTCAGCATCTGGAAAGGTTGAGGATTCAGGAAAGGGGCAGGCGACTCGCAGCTGAGGAGCACGAGGATGACACGTTCGACAGGGCCGCCTCCGACCGGATCATGGCGTCTTATGATCAGCGCATCGCCGCGCTCGCTGGCGAACTGGACGCCAAGCGCCTGCAAGCCGTCGCCCAGGCCGAAGCGGTGGTCCGCCTGGATCGCGAGCACTGCGGTGTCCTGCAGAGCATGCTCGAGCCCAAGTACGGCAGCCTCCGCAAGCCGGGCTTCGCACAGACCCTCGGCCTGCATCGGGCCACGCTGACGGCTGCGCTGCTGCGCAACAGCGATTTCATCCTGGGTGAGCTGCAGCACCTTGCGAACTTTCCGCGCATGACCGAGTTGGCGGCGCAGTTCGATGACGGTGTAGGCGCCCATGTGCGCGGCGAGTACCGGCATTTTCGCGTGGAGCTGGCGAAGGTCGTCGACCTCCAGGAGCGCATGCTGGTCGCGCAAGGTGGCCTGGATGAGTTGCTGGCCGAGGTCCCCGACGACCTTGACTTCGGCATTGCCGGAGCCCGGCGAACGGTCGCCCGGTTGATAGCCGAGCGTACCTTCACCGTTGTCGATCTTCGCTTCCATCACGCCCTGAACCTGGCAGACCTGGCATTGCACCTGGACTCGCAAAATGGCCGGCATCAACTGCTGAGGTACCGCGACGATCTGGCGGGCACCACACTCAGGAGCGCCGCCACGGCCCATGGCGAGTCGCTGATGTCCAACCTGGGCGTGGCCGATCGCATCAGCATTCTCCAGGAAGCGTGGGACGCCTATGCGGCGGCGATCATCAATGCGCTGCACCTGGAGCGCACGGGCGGCGACCTGGTGGAAGTCGACCGGCTTCAGCGCTACCGGACCCATATGCAACTGCTCAAGGATGATGCCGGGCGCCGTCTGGTGGATGCCCTTGCGGAGCAGGACGGCGCGCCAGGGTTGATCAAGCGAGTGCCTTATCCGCGCACCGAGGAGTTGCAGCGGGCCGTGCGCACCCGTGAAGGCCTGCTGGTCATCGGGACTGAAGTGCAGGGGCAGGCGGGGACACTGCTCGAGGTGCGTGACCCGATCAGCAAGGCGGTCCTGCAGGTCTTCGACTTCAAGGACGGTGACTGGGTGGAGCGCGAAGGCGATGGGGCAAAGGCCGGCGCCGAGGAAGAGGGCACGGAGCAAGCCAAGGCTCTGGTGCAGGGGCTGCTGAAGGATAGCGAAGACGTGCTGGCCATCGCCTGGGCCTATGTGAAGGATGACGTCAATGGGCGCATGCTGGAGCGCTTGCTCAACCGCCAGGCCGACCGCTTGCAAGGTACGGCCGCGCTCCTGGCCGGGCAGGGAGCGGCTGAAGCGCTGGTGGACGCCTTGAATGCCGCGGTGAGCGACCTGCAGGCGCAGATGAAGCGCCTGCTGACCGAGCTGTACGACAAGACCCGCTATCCCTCTGCGCACGGGCTGCGTTTTCTCCATGCTCAGGGGTTGATCCAGGTGGACTACATCAGGCGTGATACCTCGGCCACTACCAGCCCGTTCGACGAGTTCAGGGTAACCCGCCTGGAAGCCCCAGGGGAAACCAGGGGGCGCAGCCTCTGGGCGGCGCATTTCCACCTGCCCTCCCAGGCAGCGCCGCTCGAGGCGTTCACCCATGGGCACCTGAAGGTCTGGAGCCAGCGTTTTCTGGGCAGACAGTACGAGGCCGTCAGCGGTGAGCGGGTGCACAGGGGGCGCCTGACTGCCAGCGATGTGGCAGGGATCATTCCCTTGGCTTGAGGGGGCGGCCCTGCCTGAGCGGCGCAGGCAGGGCCTGAAATCAATGGCCGTGCACCGGCAGCAGTTCGCTGTGGGTCGACGCCACTTGTCCGTCGATGTCGATGGCGCGGCTACAGAGCGTGGCCGGCAGGCGTGAGGCCGGGATGACCTGGGCGGGTGTCAGGGCGCGGCGGTAACCGAAGGCGTTGTCGCAGTCCATCCGGTCCGCGGCGCCGTACTTGACCAGGTAGTGGCTCAGGTAGGGCTGCCTGGTCTGCCAGTTGAGCATGACGTGGCCTTGCTCGTGGCGATCAAGGGTGTAGCGGATTTGCGGAAGACCTGCCGGAATCACCTCGACAGGCAGGCTAAGGGCGTTGGCCAGCAGGGCCGGGTAGGGACGCTGATCCGGCGATTGTACGCCGACCAGACACAGGTAGTAGCGGCCCGGCTCGCTGGCGATCGGGTTGTCGATGCGCCGTTCGCTGGCGGGGATCGTGCCGCTGTAGCCGGCCGCGTCCTCGCACTTGAGTGCATCGCGTACCTGCTTGTAGCGGTAGCGCGGGGTGTCGATGTCGAGGGCCAGGTCCCAGGTGGCGGCGGATGAGCCGTTGCCGAGCCGCCTGAGCAAGCGGGCCCGCCCTTTCTGAGTGATTTGGAAGGCGGGCAGCAGGATGCAGCGTTCGAGGCTCAGATCGGCGTGGCCTTGGTGAAAGCAACCGAGTACACGCTGGACCGGGATGGCGTAATTGTTTTGCGTCGCTCCGACGGGCACGCTGTTGACGACGCTGACCAAGTGTCCGCTGACCTGGTCGATCACCGCGCTGCCTGATGCGCCTTTGCCGCCGGAGGGGCAGTCATTGACCTTGAGCCTGCGCCATACCCAGGGAAACTCGGTCACGCTGGCCTGGTCCCGTTCTGTGCATTGGGCCGCGCGCAGTCCGAGGTCTGGCCTGCCGGCCTCGCCCACCATCACCACCGCGCTGCCTGATGCTGGACTGACGCCAAGCGCCAGCGGCTGGATGCCTGCGGCCATCACCTGAGCGAGGCTGGCGTCCAGTTCCAGCAGCGCCAGGTCGCTGCCTTGCATGCTGCTCCACAGCGTGCGCTTGAGGGCGAATGTCGGGCGGGCATCCGGGGTGTCGGCGAAGTAGTTGAAGGTGATGCTGCCCTGCGCCGGCTGATCGTGGATGATCCGGCCATTGCGAGTCTCCAGGCAGTGGCCGCTGGTCAGCAGGTAAGCGGGGCCTGTCGTGGTGGATGCGGGGCCGCGGCTGTCGATCAGCGTGGCGATGCATTGGCGGCCGCGCTCCATGTTAAGGCGGCCGATGCCGCTCCAATGGGCGTGCTCGCCCTGGGCGTTTTTCAGCAGTGTGGGTGTGTCGCTGGTGGCGGCGAGGGTTTCGGTCGCGGCCCAGAGCATCGTCAGGGCAAGCAGAGAGGTGGCTTTGGTCGACATCGGTTGAGCTCCTGTATGGATTACCGATGCGAGCGTGCCTGCGGGGAAGGGGCGCCAGGTGGTGCTTATGGATATGCGCGGTACGTTGGCTGTGGCGGCATAGGTATCACCAGCGTGGGAGCGGGCTTGGCCCGCGATGCCCTGCCAGCACCGGCCTAGCCGGTGATCGCGGGGCTAGCCCGCTCCCACGTTGGTCTGGATCGGGCGACGCCTCAGCGATTGCTGTAGCGACCCTGGTGACCATGGGCGGGCATGGCCTGATTGCCGCGTTCGGCGATCATCTGCGGTAGACCGATCAACTCGATGCCCTGGGCCTTGAGTCGGGGGATTTCACGGGCCAGTACCTCAAGCGTCTGCGGGTAGGGGTGGCCGATCAGTACCGCAGAGCCTTGTTTGCGGGCCTGGGCGATACCCAGCTGCAATTGTCCGCTGATCGCCTCCGTGGTGCGCACGTCATCGAGGAACACATCCCGTGAGACATGGGCCAAGCCCAATGCCTGGGCCTCTGCCGCCGCCACAGTGGCGGCGCTGGTGCGGCTGTCGACGAAGAACAGGTGGCGGCGTTGCAGCTCTTCCATCAGCCAGCGCATCGGTTCGCGCTGGGCGGTCATGCGGCTGCCCATGTGGTTGTTGATACCCGCGACGTAAGGCACCTTGGCCAAGGCGGCGTCCAGGCGCCGGGCCAGCTCCTCGATCGGCGTGCCGGGGTGCCAGGCGTAGGGGCCGGTGGCCGGATCCATGGGCATGTGCAGGATCACCGTGCGTCCGGCCTTGTGGGCCTGGCGGGCGAACTCGGTGGCGTGCGGGGTGTCGGGCATGATCGCCATGGTCACCGGCCCGGGCAGGGCGAGGGTGCGGCTGTCACGCTCGCTGCTCTGCCCCAGGTCGTCGATGATGATGCTCATGTAGGCCTTGCCCGGCGCCGCCTGGGCGGTGCCGAGCATGAGGCAGAACAGCGTGAACAGCAGGTAACGCATGGGTAGCGGTCAGTCGCCCTTGGTGATGTTCAGGCCCTTGAGCAGGCTGAGGGCCTGGCTGAGCTGGAAGTCGTTGTCCTGTGGGCGATCCTTGCGCTTGCTGCTGCCGCTCGGGCGGTCGGCGCCGCCATTGCCGTTGCCCAGGTGGCCCTGCAGGTCGGCTTCCTTGAAGTTGTCGTTGTCGGCCTCGGCGGTGAGCTTGGCCGGACGCACCTCGATGTCCGGGACGATG
Organism: Pseudomonas sp. NMI760_13; assembly: GCF_021283245.1. Taxonomy (NCBI): domain Bacteria; kingdom Pseudomonadati; phylum Pseudomonadota; class Gammaproteobacteria; order Pseudomonadales; family Pseudomonadaceae; genus Pseudomonas; species Pseudomonas sp. NMI760_13. Next base: position 305,668 of record NZ_JAJSRC010000002.1, read on the forward strand.
CCCTGGGCCTGGATCGAGCGACCGTTGGGGGTGAAGTACAGCGCGGTGGTGAGCTTCAACGCACGGTCGTTGGCCAGTGGCAGCACGGTCTGCACCGAGCCCTTGCCGAAGCTGTCGGTGCCCATCAGCACGGCGCGTTTCTGGTCCTGCAGGGCGCCGGCGACGATTTCCGAGGCCGAGGCGCTGCCGCCGTTGATCAGCACCACCAGCGGCACGCCTTCGCTGGCGTCGGCCGGGTCGGCGGAGTAGCGCAGTTCGGAGTTGGCGATGCGGCCCTTGGTGTAGACGATCAGGCCCTTGGTGAGGAAGTGGTCGGCCACTTCCACCGCCGACTGCAGCACGCCACCGGGGTTGTTGCGCAGGTCGAGGACCACGCCACGCAGCTTCTTGCCGTTGTCCTTGCGCAGCTTGGCCAGGGCCTTGCCTACCTCGTCGCCGGTCTTGACCTGGAACTGGGTGATGCGGATGTAACCGTAGTCGTTCTCCAGCAACTGGCTCTTGACGCTCTTGACCTGGATCACCGCGCGGGCCAGCGTCACGTCGAACGGCGTGCCGCCGTCGCGCACCAGGGTCAGGGTGATCTTCTCGCCGATCTTGCCGCGCATCTTGTCCACGGCCTCGGTCATGGTCTGGCCACGGGTCGGCGCGCCGTTGATCTTGACGATCAGGTCTCCGGCCTCGATGCCGGCGCGGGAGGCCGGGGTGTCGTCGATGGGCGAGACCACCTTGACGAAGCCGTCTTCCATGCCCACTTCGATGCCCAGGCCGCCGAACTCGCCGCTGGTGCTTTCCTGCAGCTCCTGGAAATCCTCGGGGCCGAGGTAGGCAGAGTGTGGGTCAAGGTTGCTGAGCATGCCCTTGATGGCGTTCTCCAGCAGGGTCTTGTCGTCCACAGGCTCCACATAGGCGGCCTTGATGCGGTCCATGACCTCGGCAAAGGTGCGCAGCTCTTCAAGCGGCAGCGGCGCCTTGGCGGTCACCTCGGTGGCCGGCACCGCAGCCGGCTTGGCCGCTGGCTTGGCCGGCTCGGCAGCAACGGCCAGGGGCGCGCCGATGACCAGGGCGATGGTCAGGGCCAGCTGGGTGAGGCGAGGCGAGTGCAGCATGTCGAACGAACTCCTGATCCTGTTGGTGCTCCCGTCGGGAGCATCGGCGCCGCCGTTTCGTGGGCGGCGCCGTAAAAGTAGCATTATCCAGTGTCCTGTCTCGGAAATAAGCTGTTCACTTTTGGCGGCGTCTTGGGCGCCCGGCCGGCGTTGCCACTCCTCGCCATAGCCCTGCTATGACTCGTCGCGGCGCCTTGGCCGAACACCCAAGCCACTCGCCAAAAGAGAACGTATTTCCGAGACAGGACACTAGCCTCGGCACCATTGCGCAGGGTCGGTGGGCCGGCCCTGCTGGCGAATCGCGAAGTACAGGCCGGCGTTGTCCTGGCCACCGCTGTCGCCGACGGTGGAGATGGCATCGCCGGCCTTGACGATATCGCCGGCGCTCTTGAGCAGGCTCTGGTTGTGGCCGTACAGGCTCAGGTAGCCATTGCCATGGTCGAGAATGACCAGAAGTCCAGCGCCGCGCAACCAGTCGGCGAACACCACGCGCCCGCCGTGCACGGCGCGCACCTGGGTGCCGGCGCTGGCGCCGATCATCACTCCGTCCCATTTGGCCCGGGCGTCGCCGCCGCGGGTATCGCCGAAGCGTGCCAGCAATCGACCATTGACGGGCCATGGAAGTTTGCCCCGGGCCGCAGAAAAAGCGCCGCCGTAGCTGGCGCCATCGCTGGAAACCACCGGGCCGAGGGTGGTGCGGGCCTTTTTCGGCGCCTCCTCGGGCTCCTGGGCACGGGCTGCCGCAGCCAGGGCCTGCTCCTTGCGGCGTTTCTCTTCTTCCTGCCTGGCCAGCAGGGCGCGCTGGCGCGCCTCTTCGGCCTCGCGGGCCTGGCGGGCCAGGGTTTCCTCGATGGTCTTGAGCACCTTGCCCAGGTCGGCCTGGTCCTGCTCGCGGCTCTGCAGCTTCTGGTCGCGCTCTTTCATGTCGCTGTTGAGCTTGGCCAGCACCTGCTGGCGCTTGTCGCGTTCGGCCACGAGCGCCTGGCGGCGACCGTCGAGGTCGGCGCGTTGGGTCAGCAGCTGTTCCTGCTGGCGGGCGATGTCCTGCTCGACGTTGGCCAGCTGGCGCAGGGTCTCGTTGAAGGCGCGCAACTGGTCCATGCGCGCCTTGCTGAGGTAGTCGTAATAGGTGAGGGTGCGGGCGAACTTCTCGGGGTTCTGCTGGTTCAGCAGCAGCTTGAGGTATTCCTCGCGGCCGTTGTTCTGGTAGGCCGAACGGGCCTGGATGGCAATCAGGCGTTGCTGTTCAACGCGGGCGCTCTGGAGTTTTTTTTTCTCGTGATCAAGGCGCTCCAGCTCGCCCTCGGTCTTTTTTAGTTCTTGCTGCAATGCCTCCACCTGTTTCTCGAGGCTGCCGATGTCGGTCTCGGTGGACTTGAGGTCTTTCTGCACGCCGGCTTTCTCCTCCTGAAGCTTGCCCAGCATCTTCTTCAGCTCGGCGATGTCCTGGCGGGTGGCGTCCAGCTGTTGCTGGGTCTGTGCGCGCTCGTCGGCGAAAGCCGGGGTGAGCAGGCATGACAGGGCTAGTAAGAAGAGGGCGCGGAGCATGGGGTTTGGCGTACCGGGGATGGAGACTGGCCTAGTATGCCCTTGCGGGCCTGCAAAAAAAACGCCCCGCGGCATGCGCGGCGGGGCGTTGGTCTGGAATTCAGGTATTTCGGGGCTGCTGCGCAGCCCTTTCGCGGCACAAGGCCGCTCCTACAGGTTATGTGCGATCACCTGTAGGAGCGGCCTTGTGCCGCGGAAGGGCCGCAAAGCGGCCCCGTACAAGCATCAAGCATCGACCAGGATCGAGATGCCGGTCATCTCGACCGGCTTTTCCAGCCCCAGCAGCTTGAGCATGGTCGGCGCTACATCGGCCAGCACGCCGCCTTCGCGGACCTTGACCTGGCGCTTGCCGACATAGATGAACGGCACCGGCTCGCTGGTGTGGGCGGTGTGCGCCTGGCCGGTGCACTCGTCTTCCATCTGCTCGACGTTGCCGTGGTCAGCGGTGATCAGCGCTTCGCCGCCGACCTTGTCCAGGGCCTCGACGATACGGCCGACGCAGATGTCCAGGGCTTCGACGGCCTTGACCGCCGCTTCGAACACGCCAGTATGGCCGACCATGTCGCCGTTGGCATAGTTGACCACGATCACGTCATAACGCTGCTGCTCGATGGCCTCGACGATGCGGTCGGTGACCTCGGGAGCGTTCATTTCCGGCTGCAGGTCGTAGGTGGCGACCTTCGGCGACGGGATCAGGATGCGTTCTTCGCCTTCGAACGGCTCTTCGCGACCACCGGAGAAGAAGAAGGTGACATGGGCGTACTTCTCGGTCTCGGCGATACGCAGCTGGGTCTTGCCGTTCTTCGCCAGGTATTCGCCCAGGACATTGTCCAGACTGGACGGGGCAAACGCGGCAGGCGCCGGAATTTTCGCCGAATACTGGGTCAGGCCGATGTACGCCGCCAGCTTGGGCAGGCGTGCGCGTGGGAATTCGCTGAAGTCCGCTTCGACGAACGCACGGGACAGCTCGCGGGCACGGTCGGCGCGGAAGTTCATGAAGATGACCGCGTCGCCATCCTCGACCTTGACGGCTTCGCCAATGCGCGTGGCCTTGACGAACTCGTCGTTCTCCTCGCGGGCGTAGGCGGCTTGCAGGCCGGCGAGAGCGCTGTCGGCGGTATATTCGGCGGTGCTGTCGACGATCAGGTTGTAGGCGGCTTGTACGCGATCCCAGCGGTTGTCGCGGTCCATGGCGTAGTAGCGGCCGATCAGGCTGGCGATGCGGCCCTTGCCCAGGCGGGCGAAGGTGGCGTCGAGCAGTTCGATGGACGACTGGGCGCTGCGCGGCGGGGTGTCGCGGCCGTCGAGGAAGGCGTGCAGGTAGATCTTCTCGGCGCCACGCTGCGCGGCCAGCTCGGCCATGGCGATCAGGTGGTCCTGGTGGCTGTGCACGCCGCCGTCGGAGAGCAGGCCGAGGATGTGCACGGCCTTGCCGGCGCCGACGGCCTTGTCCACCGCGCCGCCGAGCACGGGGTTCTCGAAGAACTCGCCGTCACGGATGGCCTTGGTCACCCGGGTGAAGTCCTGGTACACCACGCGGCCGGCGCCGAGGTTCATGTGACCGACTTCGGAGTTGCCCATCTGCCCGTCGGGCAGCCCCACGTCCATGCCGGAACCGGAGATCAAACCGTGCGGCTGGGTGGCGCGCAGGCGGTCGTAGACCGGCGTGTTGGCAGCGAAGATGGCGTTGTATTCGGGGCTTTCGCTGTGACCGAAGCCATCCAGGATGATCAGGACCAGGGGTTTAGGCGTACTCGTCATCAATCAAACTCACGGTTGTTCAAAGATGATAAAGACACGCATTTTAGGGCAAATCCGCCAGCGACGGCGAATATTCCTCCCCTTGCCCGACAGGCGCGGTCGGGCATGCAACATGAAGACGCGTTTACCGCCAGCCCAGCGGGCTTTGGCGGTCATGGGGCGCTGTGTATACTGGCCGCCATTTTCAATCGCCTGGAACACCCCTGATGGTTGCTCACCTGATTCAATTCGCGACAGATCACTACATCCTGGTGGCCATTTTCGTCGTCCTGCTGGTCCTGCTGCTGATCAATGAAGTCCGCCGTGGCGGCCAGAGCCTGAGCAACGGCCAGCTGACCGCCCTGGTCAACGCCGACAAGGCCGTAGTGATCGATATCCGTACCGCCAAGGAATACTCGGCCGGGCATATCGTCGGTGCGCTGAACATTCCCCAGGACAAAGTCGCCGGCCGCATGAGCGAGCTGGAAAAACACAAAGAGAAGACCCTGATCGTCGTCGACGCGATGGGCCAGCAGTCCGGCACCCTGTGCCGCGAGCTGCTCAAGGCTGGTTACACCGCCGCCAAGCTCAGCGGTGGCGTTTCCAGCTGGAAAGCCGATAACCTGCCCCTGGTGAAGTGATATGAAGCCCGTCATCGTCTATTCCAGCGACTACTGCCCCTACTGCATGCGCGCCAAGTACCTGCTCGAGAGCAAGGGCGTGGCGTTCGAGGAGATCAAGGTCGACGGCAAGCCCCAGGTTCGCGCCGAAATGAGCCAGAAGGCCGGCCGTACCTCGGTGCCGCAGATCTGGATCGGCAGCACGCACGTCGGTGGATGCGATGACCTCTATGCCCTGGAGCGCGCGGGCAAGCTCGACGCGCTGCTGGCGGCCTGATTCGCACTGCATTCAAGAACATTAGGAAAAGGATCTGCCATGACCGAGCAACAGACCAACGGCGCCACTGACGCCACCGCTCCACAATTCTCCCTGCAGCGCATCTACGTGCGCGATCTGTCATTCGAGGCCCCGAAAAGCCCGCAGATCTTCCGCCAGCAGTGGGAGCCGAGCGTCTCGCTGGACCTGAACACCCGTCAGAAAGCCCTGGAAGGCGACTTCCACGAAGTCGTGCTGACCCTGTCGGTGACCGTCAAGAATGGTGACGAAGTGGCCTTCATCGCCGAAGTGCAGCAGGCTGGCATCTTCCTGATCGCCAATCTGGACGCGTCCTCGATGAGCCACACCCTCGGCGCGTTCTGCCCGAACATCCTGTTCCCGTACGCCCGCGAGACCCTGGACAGCCTGGTGACCCGTGGCTCGTTCCCGGCGCTGATGCTGTCGCCGGTCAACTTCGACGCCCTGTACGCGCAAGAGATGCAGCGCATGCAGGAAGCCGGTGAAGTGCCAACTGTGCAGTGATTGCTGCCGGTAAAGATAAAGGCGACCTTCGTGGTCGCCTTTTTCATGGTGTGTCGCCTGCCCCGGCCCTTTCGCGGGTAAACCCGCTCCCACAGGATTTATGCTGCTCTCAGCAATCACACAGTACCTGTGCTCCCAAAGGATTTGTGCTGTTCTCAGCAACCACACAATATCTGTGCACCCACAGGTAATGTGCTGCTCTTGGCAACCCCGCAATACCTGTGGGAGCGGGCTTGCCCGCGAAAGGGCCGGTACAGGCAGCGCATCAGCTACCGGCAAACCCCTGCTGCCGCCACGCCTCGTACACTGTCACCGCCACGGTATTGGACAGGTTCAGGCTCCGGCACCCCGGCCGCATCGGCAGGCGCAGGCGCTGCTCGGGGGCCAGGCTGTCCAGCACCTCGGCCGGCAGGCCACGGCTTTCAGGCCCGAACAGGAAGGCGTCGCCAGGCTGGTACTCGACCTCGTGAAACGGGTGCGAGCCCTTGGTGGTGAAGGCGAACAGCCTTGGCTGATTCAGGCTTTCCAGGCAGTCGGCCAGGCTTTGGTGACGCTTGAGCGTGGCATACTCGTGGTAGTCCAGCCCTGCCCGGCGCAGGCGCTTGTCGTCCAGTTCGAAGCCGATCGGCTCGATCAGGTGCAGGTCGCAGCCGCTGTTGGCGCACAGGCGGATGATGTTGCCGGTATTCGGCGGAATTTCTGGTTGAAAAAGGATGACGTGAAACATGCACGGCTCCAAGCATGAAGATGACGGGCATTCTACCCCCGAACCCGACCCGCGTTCGAAGGCCTTCCCGCGGGTGATCCTGTCGCTGGCCCTTGTCGGGCTGATGGTCGGCATGATGATCGGGCGTTTGACCACCCCGGAAGAACGGGTGCTCGAGCAGGTGCAGGTGGTGCAGGATGGCCTGGACCTGTGGTTCAACGAAGAGCCCAGGCTGCATGGCGAGAACGTCCAGGGCACCGTGGCCATCGTGTTCGAGGCCCAGGGCAAGACCCAGCGTGGTCAGCTGACGCTGCAGGACAAACCGGTGGGCTGGCGCCTGCAGAAGAGCGAGGAAGGGCTGGTACTGACCGTGGTGGCCGCCCGCCCCCTGCGTGGCGAGTGGAACGCGACGGAGGAGGCGGGGCGCTGGCGGGTGCAGGTGAGGCTGCACGAATAAAAGAGGGGATTTCCCGGCCTGCCTGTACCGAGGTCCCCAAAACTGGAGGTGCTGAGTACTTAGCAGGGAGCGTGCCAGGTCTGGTATAGGCCCAAGAATGCGGTGTTCCGGCCATTCTTTGAGGGCTTTTGAAGGCAAATTTGCCTTTTGCTGGTGCGCGCAGCACAGCAACGGTGCAAATGGCTCTATCTAGGATGTGGGGTGGTGAAGTAGGCGCGGTGGCACCTGCTGAACCTGATAATTTTGCCAGTATCGGACACTGCCAGTCTCGGTTAGCTTTCGGCTCATGACTTATGGTCTTGCGGGAGTGACTGTTCATGAGCGTGTATTTGCCGATGCTCGATCACCAGCGATCGCCGTTCGGGAGTAGCAATTTCTCCAGGGTGTATACGCCTTACGGTGCTTTTACAGGTACAGGGGGGCCGACCCTTGGTTTCTGCGGGCAGCGTAAAGAATCGCTGATCGATTTGTATCCATTAGGTAATGGCCATCGCTATTATTCTCCATGCCTGAGGCGCTTCATTTCGTCTGACCAATTGAGCCCGTTTGGTAAGGGCGGGATTAATGCCTATGTTTATTGTGGTGACGACCCAGTAAATAGGCATGATCCTGATGGGCGGAATTATGGGCAGGTAGCGGAAACCGCAGCGAAACTGTTCCTTGCCTCTTTCGCATCTCTAGAGAGTCTTAAAACTTTTGTAGATAGGGTCGACAGCACGATGTTCCCTGCCCCAGGTCAGGTCAATAAGCCCAGTAAGCTTATAACGGCTTTAGAAGGTGCCACGGCTATTTTCGCTGCGCATGCGGCTGTCAAGGAGGTTAGTAGTCTGGTGGGTGGCGAGATGCCGCAAGAATTTGACCAAATTGCTGCAACGGCGACTCTTACTTTATGGTTTGCTAAGAAGTTTGCAGAGGATCGTGAAGGTTTTAGGCGGCCAGACTTAAAGGTGGAGTGGAAGTCCTTCATGAATAATTTCTACGACCCAGAGTTGGCTAAGAGGGTTCTAACAAACTTGGGGCTTTTGAAGCAGCAGGCACCCACTGAGGATGCGCATAAACTTAGAGGGCAGAGTTTGGATGACCTTGCGTAGTTTTGCTTTTTTACAAATTAATCATAATATGAGAAAGGTTTCAGTTGGAATAACTATGTGAGCCTCATGAGGCCATGGTCGGCCTCATGGGTCATATTTTTTGACTGTCTCAGTGCTCGTCCCCTTCGTCCTCATCCCCCCCATCCACCTTCATCCCCAATTCCTTGATCTTGCGCGTCAAGGTATTGCGCCCCCACCCCAGCAACAACGCCGCATCACGACGACGCCCAGCCGTATGCTTGAGCGCGGTCTCGATCATGATCCGCTCGAAGCTGGGCACGGCGCTGTCGAGCAGGCTCGACTGGCCGCGGGCCAGGGCCTGGTCGGCCCACTGGCGCAGGGCCTGCTCCCAGTTGGTCACGGGTGCTGCGTCCTGGGGCAGGTTGAGCAACTCCGGCGGCAGGTCGCCGACCAGCACTTCGCGACTGGAAGCCATCACGGTGATCCAGCGGCAGGTGTTCTCCAGCTGGCGCACGTTGCCCGGCCACGGCAGGTTGCGGATGAACTCCTCGGTCTCGGGCTTGAGCAGCTTGGGCTCCACCGCCAGCTCCTGGGCAGCGCGGCCGAGGAAGTGGCGGGCCAGGGCCGGGATGTCCTCGCGCCGATCCGCCAGGCGCGGGATATGGATGCGGATCACGTTGAGGCGGTGGAACAGGTCTTCACGGAACTTGCCGGCCTGCACCAGCGACTCGAGGTTCTGGTGGGTGGCGGCGATGATGCGTACATCCACCTTCACCGGCACATGGCCACCGACCCGGTAGAACTCGCCGTCGGCCAGCACCCGCAGCAGGCGGGTCTGGGTGTCGGCGGGCATGTCGCCGATCTCGTCGAGGAACAGCGTGCCGCCGTCGGCCTGCTCGAAACGGCCGCGACGCAGGTTGGCGGCGCCGGTGAAGGCGCCTTTCTCATGGCCGAACAGCTCGGATTCCATCAGGTCCTTGGGGATCGCCGCCATGTTCAGGGCGATGAACGGCGACGCCGCACGCGGGCTGTGGCGGTGCAAGGCGTGGGCCACCAGCTCTTTACCCGTGCCGGACTCACCGTTGATCAGCACGGTGATATTGGAGTGGCTGAGGCGACCGATGGCGCGGAATACCTCCTGCATCGCCGGCGCCTCGCCGATGATCTCGGGCGTGCGGGCCAGCGCCTGGGGCACTTCCAGGGCTTGCTGCTCCTGGGCATGCTGGTTGGCGCGCTTGACCAGCGACACCGCCTCGTCGACATCGAACGGCTTGGGCAGGTACTCGAAGGCGCCGCCCTGGTACGAGGCCACGGCGCTGTCCAGGTCGGAGTGAGCGGTCATGATGATCACCGGCAACCCCGGGTGCTGCTCGCGGATCTGGGCCAGCAGGTCGAGGCCGCTGGCGCCCGGCATGCGGATGTCCGAGATGATCACGTCCGGCTGCTGGCGGGCCAGGCGGCCCATGACGCCGTCGGCGCTGTCGAAGCTCTGGGTGGTCATGCCTTCCTGCTGCAGGGCCTTTTCCAGGACCCAGCGGATGGAGCGATCATCATCGACGATCCAGACGGTTTCACTTCGGCTCATGGGGCGGTGGCTCCTTGTTCCAGGGGCAGGTAGATCGAGAAGGTGGTGTGGCCGGGGTGGCTCTCGCACTCGATCAGGCCCTGGTGCTGGCTGATGATGTTCTGGGTGATGGCCAGGCCCAGCCCGGTACCGTCCGGACGGCCGCTGACCATGGGATAGAAGAGGGTGTCCTGCAGTTCCGCTGGGATGCCGGGGCCGTTGTCGACGATCTCGATCCTGGCGACCAGGCGGTGGCGCACATGGCCGATGGTGAACTGGCGCACGGCGCGGCTGCGCAGGGTGATGCGGCCTAGGCGCAGTTCGTTCTGCCCGCCGATGGCCTGCATGGCGTTGCGCACGATGTTGAGCACGGCCTGGATCATCTGCTCACGGTCGATCAGCACGTCCGGCAGGCTCGGGTCATAGTCGCGCACCAAGGTGATGCAGCCCTGGCTCTCGGCCTCGACCAGGCTGCACACGCGCTCGAGCACTTCGTGGATGTTGGTCATGGCCAGCGACGGCAGCTTGTTCGAGCCGAGCATGCGGTCGACCAGGTTACGCAGGCGGTCGGCCTCCTCGATGATCACGTTGGTGTAGTCGCGCAGGCTTTCTTCCGGCAGTTCACGGGCCAGCAACTGGGCCGCGCCACGGATGCCGCCGAGAGGGTTCTTGATCTCGTGGGCCAGGCCGCGCACCAGCATCTTGGTGGTCTCCTGCTTGCTCAGCTGGGCCTCTTCCTTGGTGATGCGCAGCAGCCGGTCGCGAGGATGCACCTCCAGCAACAGCAGGGTCTGGCCCAGATGCAGGATGGGGGTGACGGCATAGTCGACGGTGATGGTCTGGCCGGTCAGCGAGGTCAGCTGCGCTTCACGCTTGGTGAACGGGTGCGCCTGCTCGACCGCCTGGCGCAGCGAATTGAGCGCCTCGGTCGATTCGGTGAACAGCTCGCTGATGAACTGCCCGTGGCTGCGCTGGCCGCTGACGGCCAGCAGCATCTCCGCCGCCGGGTTCATGTACTCCAGGCGCAGTTCGGCATTGAGCAGCAGCGTGGCCGTGGTCAGGTTGTCCAGGAGCAGACGGTGCTGTGCATCGCTGATGGTCATGGGGCGTCGTTGACCTCTTTTGGCACATGGGCTGGCGCGGGTGGTGCGCTTGGTACCGTGAAAATGCAAGAAACAAACCAAGGCTCCGAAAAGAAGCGAGAAACCCGGATAAACACCTGTTAATGCGCAAATTCGGAACAGAAAGTCCAGGTTAAACGTTTCACTTGAACCATATTGGGGTGCATCACGGGGCATGCCCGAAAATAGTGCACCAATATAGAGCATAGCCCGGAGGGTGAGGTTTTGATTTTGGCTGGGAGCCAATGGCCTCCGCGCGGGTGAGCCCGCTCCCACAGAGGGCGTGCGGTTTGCCCGCGAGGGATTCGATACGGAAATGAAAACGGCCTCCCGAGGGAGGCCGTCCTGATGTCATCGACGCGGGGCGCCGATCAGATCAGCAGCTGTAGTACAGCTCGTATTCCAGCGGGTGCACGAAGGTGCGGACCTTGATCTCTTCTTCGCTCTTCAGCTCGATGAAGGCATCGATGAAGTCGTCGGAGAACACGCCGCCCTTGGTCAGGAACGCACGGCCCTTGTCCAGCTCTTCCAGGGCTTCCTTCAGGCTGCCGCACACCTGCGGGATGTCCTTGGCCTCTTCAGGCGGCAGGTCGTACAGGTTCTTGTCGGCGGCATCGCCTGGGTGGATCTTGTTCTGGATGCCGTCCAGGCCGGCCATCAGCAAGGCCGCGAAGGCCAGGTACGGGTTGGCCGATGGGTCCGGGAAGCGTGCTTCGATACGGCGGGCTTTCGGGCTGCCGACGTAAGGAATACGGATCGAGGCGGAACGGTTGCGCGCCGAGTAGGCCAGCATCACCGGGGCTTCGAAACCTGGGACCAGACGCTTGTAGGAGTTGGTCGACGGGTTGGTGAAGCCGTTCAGGGCCTTGCCGTGCTTGATGATGCCGCCGATGAAGTACAGGGCGGTATCGGACAGGCCGGCATAGCCTTCGCCGGAGAAGGTGTTCTTGCCGTCTTTCCAGATCGACATGTGCACGTGCATGCCCGAGCCGTTGTCGCCGTACAGAGGCTTGGGCATGAAGGTGGCGGTACGGCCGTAAGCGTCGGCAACGTTGTGCACGACGTACTTCAGGGCCTGTACTTCGTCAGCTTTCTTCACCAGGGTGTTGAACTTGACGCCGATCTCGTTCTGGCCGGCGGTCGCCACTTCGTGGTGGTGGACTTCGACGGTCTGGCCCATTTCTTCCAGGGCGTTGCACATGGCGGTGCGGATTTCGTGGTCGTGGTCGAACGGCGGAACCGGGAAGTAACCGCCTTTCACGCCCGGACGGTGGCCTTTGTTGCCGCCTTCGACGTCAGCGCCGGTCATCCACGAGCCTTGCTCGGAGAAGATCTTGAACATCGAGCCGGAAATGTCCGACTGGAACTTCACTTCGTCGAAGATGAAGAACTCAGGCTCGGGGCCGGCGAACACGGTGTCACCGATGCCGGTGCTCTTCAGGTACTCTTCGGCGCGCTTGGCGATGCCGCGCGGGTCGCGATCGTAGCCCTGCATGCTCGACGGATCGACGATATCGCAGGTGATGATCAGGGTCGGCTCTTCGGTGAACGGGTCCAGCACGGCGGTGTCGTCGACCGGCATCAGGATCATGTCGGAGGCTTCGATGCCTTTCCAGCCAGCGATGGAGGAACCGTCGAACATCTTGCCGACTTCGAAGAAGTCTTCGTCCAGGCCATCGCGCGCCGGCATGGTCACGTGATGCTGAACGCCCTTGGTGTCCGTGAAACGCAGATCAATCCACTTGACGTCATGATCTTTGATGAGTTGAACCGACTTCGACATGTTGTCCTCCGGATGGTCTAGGGCGCAGTTGGCCGCTGCCCTGGAAAAAGGGTGTCGCTGGGCGCGGATAGTCGGCCAAGCGTACCTGCCTCACAAGGGAGCAAATTGCATGCCAGTGCCCAAAAATGGCGAGGGCGGGATGAAAGGGGGCGTTGGCGGGCATTTGCGAGGTTGTGGGATGGAAAGAATGCACCCTTAAAAGGCACTTTTTGAATGTTAAGCACTATTTTGGTGCGCGCCTGAGGCCTTGTGCTGCTTTCGGGGGCCCTTTCGCGGGCAAGCCCGCTCCCACAGGATCTTCACTGGCTTCAATGATTGTGCGATCCCTGTGGGAGCGGGTTTACCCGCGAAAGGGCCGGTACAGGTGCTGCACAAGCCCCCTGCTGCATTCATCGCAAAGCTTCTGATCAAAAGTTGCTCAAACCTTGAGCGATTTCCGCTATAATTCGCGCCCCCTATTTTCGGCAGGCCCTGCGCGCGCTGTTAAACCAATGAAACTTATCGTCAAAGTCTTCCCAGAGATCACCATCAAGAGCCGGCCGGTGCGCAAGCGCTTCATCCGCCAGCTCGCCAAGAACATCCGCAACGTGCTCAAGGATCTGGATCCCGAGCTCGCGGTTGATGGTGTCTGGGACAACCTCGAGGTGGTGACCCGCGTCGAGGACGAGAAGATCCAGCGCGAGATGATCGAGCGCCTGTCCTGCACCCCGGGTATCACCCACTTCCTGCAGGTCGAGGAATACCCGCTGGGCGACTTCGACGACATCGTCGCCAAGTGCAAGCACCACTTCGGCCACCTGCTGGCCGGCAAGTACTTCGCCGTGCGCTGCAAACGCGGTGGTCACCACGACTTCACCTCGATGGACGTCGACCGCTACGTCGGCAGCCAGCTGCGCCAGCAGTGCGGCGCCGCCGGCATCGAGCTGAAGAAGCCGGAGGTGCTGGTGCGCATCGAGATCCGCGACCAGCGCCTGTACGTGATCCACAACCAGCACAACGGCATCGGTGGTTATCCGCTGGGTGCCCTGGAGCAGACCCTGGTGCTGATGTCCGGTGGCTTCGACTCCACCGTGGCGGCCTATCAGATGATGCGCCGCGGCCTGATGACCCACTTCTGCTTCTTCAACCTCGGTGGCCGCGCCCACGAACTGGGTGTGATGGAAGTGGCCCATTTCCTGTGGAAGAAGTACGGCAGCAGCCAGCGCGTGCTGTTCATCAGCGTACCGTTCGAGGAAGTGGTCGGCGAAATCCTCAACAAGGTCGACAACAGCTACATGGGCGTCACGCTCAAGCGCATGATGCTGCGCGCGGCTGCGCGCATGGCCGACCGCCTGCAGATCGACGCCCTGGTGACCGGCGAGGCGATTTCCCAAGTGTCCAGCCAGACATTGCCGAACCTGTCGATCATCGACTCGGCCACTGACAAGCTGGTGCTGCGCCCGCTGCTGGCCAGCCACAAGCAGGACATCATCGACCAGGCTACCGAGATCGGCACCGCCGATTTCGCCAAGCACATGCCCGAGTACTGCGGCGTGATCTCGGTGAACCCGACCACCCATGCCAAGCGTCACCGCATGGAGCACGAAGAGAAGCAATTCGAGATGGAAGTGCTGGAGCGTGCCCTGGAGCGCGCCAGGTTCATTTCCATCGACCACGTGATCGATGAACTGGGCAAGGACATCGAAGTCGAGGAAGTGGCCGAGGCGCTGCCAGGCCAGATCGTCATCGACATTCGTCACCCTGATGCCCAGGAAGACGAACCCCTGGCGCTGGAAGGTATCGAAGTCCAAGCCATGCCGTTCTATGCGATCAACAGCAAGTTCAAGCATCTGGATCCCACGCGCCAGTACTTGCTGTATTGCGACAAGGGTGTGATGAGCCGTCTGCACGCACACCACCTGCTCAGTGAGGGACATGCCAATGTGCGTGTTTATCGTCCGACATAAGACGCCAGGGCTGTATGGCGGCAGCATCCGCCATCGCCCTCCCGACCGCCGGGCCCGCTGAGCCTTAAACAGTACATATTGGCCGCCTACACTGGCGGCAACCGAATCCTCTGATCGAGATACAGTTGTGATCGAAAATCTGCGTAACATCGCCATCATCGCCCACGTTGACCATGGTAAAACCACCCTGGTCGACAAACTCCTGCGCCAGTCCGGCACCCTGGAGCGTAACGAGCTCAACGACGAGCGCGTCATGGACTCCAACGACCAGGAAAAAGAGCGCGGCATTACCATTCTGGCGAAAAACACCGCCATCAACTGGAACGGCTACCACATCAACATCGTCGACACCCCCGGCCACGCCGACTTCGGTGGCGAGGTTGAGCGTGTAATGTCGATGGTCGACTCCGTGCTGCTGCTGGTCGACGCGCAAGACGGCCCGATGCCGCAAACCCGCTTCGTGACCAAGAAGGCCTTCGAAGCCGGCCTGAAGCCGATCGTCGTGATCAACAAGGTCGACCGTCCGGGCGCGCGTCCTGACTGGGTTCTGGACCAGATCTTCGACCTGTTCGACAACCTCGGCGCCACCGACGAACAGCTGGACTTCAAAGTCGTCTACGCCTCGGCCCTGAACGGCATCGCCGGCCTGGACCACACCGCCATGGGCGAAGACATGACCGCCCTGTACCAGTCGATCGTCGACAACGTACCGGCGCCGGATGTTGACCGTGAAGGCTCGTTCCAGATGCAGATCTCCGCACTGGACTACAACAGCTTCCTCGGCGTTATCGGTGTTGGCCGTATCGCCCGCGGTCGCGTCAAGCCGAACACCCCGGTTGTCGCCATCGACACCAACGGCAAGAAGCGTAACGGCCGTATCCTGAAACTGATGGGTCACCACGGTCTGCACCGTGTGGACGTCGAAGAAGCCCAGGCTGGCGACATCGTCTGCATCAGCGGTTTCGACGAGCTGTTCATCTCCGACACCCTGTGCGCCCCGGATGCGGTAGAAGCGATGAAGCCGCTGACCGTTGACGAGCCAACTGTTTCGATGACCTTCCAGGTCAACGACTCGCCGTTCTGCGGTAAAGAAGGCAAGTTCGTCACCAGCCGTAACATCAAGGACCGTCTGGACAAGGAGCTGCTGTACAACGTTGCCCTGCGCGTTCAGGAAACCGATTCCCCTGACAAGTTCAAGGTATCGGGCCGTGGCGAGCTGCACCTGTCGGTACTGATCGAAACCATGCGCCGTGAAGGCTTCGAGATGGCCGTAGGCCGTCCTGAAGTGATCATCCGCGAAGTCGACGGCGTCAAGCAGGAGCCGTTCGAGAACGTCACCATCGACATCCCTGAGGAATCCCAGGGCAAGGTCATGGAAGAGATGGGCCTGCGTAAAGGCGACCTGACCAACATGGTTCCGGATGGCAAGGGCCGTGTGCGCCTGGAATACAACATTCCAGCCCGTGGTCTGATCGGTTTCCGTAACCAGTTCCTGACCCTGACCAACGGTGCAGGCATCCTGACCTCGATCTTCGATCGCTACGACACCATGAAGTCGGGCCAGATGTCCGGCCGCCTGAACGGTGTCCTGGTTTCGGTCGAGACCGGCAAGGCCCTGACCTACTCGCTGGAAACCCTGCAGGCTCGCGGCAAGCTGTTCGTTGAGCACGGCCAGGAGATCTACAACGGTCAGATCATCGGCCTGAACAGCCGTGACAACGACCTGGGCGTGAACCCGACCAAAGGCAAGAAGCTCGACAACATGCGTGCTTCGGGCAAGGATGAAGTCATCGCCCTGGTTCCGCCGGTTCGCCACACCCTCGAGCAGGCCCTGGAATTCATCCAGGACGACGAGCTGTGCGAAGTCACGCCGAAGTCGATCCGTCTGCGCAAGAAGATCCTCGACGAAGGCGAGCGTACCCGCGCTGCCAAGAAAGCCAAGAACTGAGTCATTAGTTCAGGCTGAATGAAAACGCCCCCGGTCGAAAGGCCGGGGGCGTTTTTGTTTGTTTGCCTTCAGAATTCAGGGGCCGCTTTGCGGCCCTTTCGCGGCACAAGGCCGCTCCTACAGGAGATCGCGGTCCCCTGTAGGAGCGGCCTTGTGCCGCGATGGGCTGCAAAGCAGCCCCAGAATTTCAAAGGTAAAGCAGGATCAGCGGGTAGCCACCTTGGGCTTGTACGCACAATACCCCGGCCGCGGCCCGATCTTCGGGTGATTGCGGCAGGTGTCCGGGCGCTTGTCATAAATGGTGCACAGCCGGCTCTTGCGGTCCAGATACATGCAGTCGTCGTTGCTCATCCGGGTCAGGGTGAAGATCCCCGACTTCTGGTTGAAACGCTCGATGATGCCTTCCTTCTGCAGGCGTTTGGCCACGTTTTTCGGGGGTTCGTCTTTTTCGAACTCGTCCACCACGCCGATGCGGATCAGATCCTTGATCTTCACCTCCACCGGCAGGGTGCAGCAGGTCGAGTGGCAGCCACCGCACATGTGGCTGGCATAGCGCTGCCAGGTCTCCAGGCGGTCGACTTCGGCGGCGGCGATCAGGGTCGGTTTCATGGTTGCGGTTTTATTCTTGCAAGGAAAATCACGGTTTTGGGGCGCGCGATGATACCGGAGTTGTTCAATTTGTGAACAACCTTTTGCCGGTTTCGCCAGCGGTGGATGAAAACCGCGAACCGTCGCTGTCGCTCCGTGTCAGAGCGTCTAGGCTGAACAATCTCCCTGCGCTTTCGCCCATTTGCCCGAGGATGCCTCATGTCCCAGGAAACCGAAGCCCGTGACGAAAAGGACCATAGTGCAGAGGTGGCGGCCTTTCGCGCCGCCGTGCTGGCCAAGCTGACCTACGCGGTCGGCAAGGACCCGGAACACGCTTTCGACCACGACTGGTTCGAGGCCATCGCCCTGGCCGCCCGCGACCACATGGTCGATCACTGGATGGACCATACCCGGCGGGCCTACCGACGCAGCCAGAAGCGTGTCTATTACCTCTCCCTCGAATTCCTCATCGGCCGCTTGCTGTACGACAGCCTGAGCAACCTCGGCTACCTGGAGATCGCCCGTGAGGCGTTGCAGGGGTTGGACGTGGACCTTGAGCGCATCCGCCTGCTCGAGCCCGATGCGGCGCTTGGCAATGGCGGCCTCGGGCGCCTGGCGGCGTGCTTCATGGAGAGCATGTCGACTTTGGGCATCGCCGCCCATGGTTACGGCATCCGCTACGAGCATGGCCTGTTCCGCCAGGCGGTAGTCGATGGCTGGCAGCAGGAGCAGACCGAGAACTGGCTGGATTTCGGCAACCCCTGGGAGTTCGAGCGCGCCGAGGTGATCTATCCGATCAGCTTCGGCGGCAGTGTCGAAACCGTGCACGAGGGCAATGGGCAGCAGCGCCAGGTCTGGTGGCCGGGCGAGACGGTGCGGGCGGTGGCCTACGACACACCGGTGGTCGGTTGGCGCGGCGCCAGCGTCAACACCCTGCGCCTATGGAGGGCCCGGGCGTTGGAAGAACTGCACCTGGAGCGCTTCAACGCCGGCGACCACCTGGGCGCAGTGGCCGAGGTGGCCCGCGCCGAGAGCATCTCGCGGGTGCTGTACCCGGCCGACAGCACCGAGGCCGGCCAGGAGCTACGCCTGCGCCAGGAATACTTCTTCGTCTCGGCCTCGCTGCAGGACCTGTTGCGCCGCCACCTGAACATGCATAAAGACCTGCTCAACCTGCCGGATGCCGCAGCGATCCAGCTCAACGACACCCACCCGTCGATCGCCGTGGCCGAGTTGATGCGCCTGTTGGTGGACCAGCACGAAATCCCCTGGGACAAAGCCTGGGAGCTGACCGTCGGAACCCTGGCCTACACCAACCACACCCTACTGCCCGAGGCCCTGGAAACCTGGCCGGTGGCGCTGATGGAGCGCATGCTGCCGCGGCATATGCAGATCATCTACCTGATCAACGCCTACCATATCGATGCCTTGCGGGCCAAAGGCCTGCACGACTTCGATGTGCTGCGCGCGGTGTCGCTGATCGAGGAGGACAACGGTCGCCGGGTACGCATGGGCAACCTGGCGTTTCTCGGCTCGCACAGCGTCAACGGCGTGTCGGCGCTGCACAGCAAACTGATGAAGAGCACGGTGTTCGCCGAACTGCACAAGCTTTACCCGCAACGGATCAACAACAAGACCAACGGCATCACCTTCCGTCGCTGGCTGTACCAGTCCAACCCGCAGCTCACGGCGATGCTGATCGAGGCGTTGGGCCCGCAGGTGCTGGACGACCCGGAAGGCAAGCTCAAGGGGCTGGCGCCTTTTGCCGACAAGGCCACCTTCCGCAAGCAATTCGCCGCCCAGCGCCTGCACAGCAAGCGCGCATTGGCCAGCATCATTCAGGACCGGCTGGGGGTGACAGTCAATCCGCAGGCGCTGTTCGACGTCCAGGTCAAGCGCATCCACGAGTACAAGCGCCAGCTGCTCAACCTGTTGCATACGGTGGCGCTGTACCAGGCGATGCGCAATGACCCCGGGACCGACTGGGTACCGCGGGTGAAGATCTTCGCCGGCAAGGCGGCGGCCAGCTACCACCAGGCCAAGCTGATCATCAAGCTGGCCAACGACATCGCCCGGGTGGTCAACAACGACCCCACGGTGCGTGGCCAGCTCAAGGTGGTGTTCCTGCCCAACTACAACGTCAGCCTGGCCGAGAGCATCATCCCGGCGGCGGACCTGTCCGAGCAGATCTCCACCGCCGGCTACGAGGCGTCCGGTACCAGCAACATGAAGTTCGGCCTCAATGGCGCGCTGACCATCGGCACCCTGGATGGCGCCAATGTCGAGATGTGCGAGCAGGTGGGCGCCGAAAACATGTTCATCTTCGGCCTGACCGCCCAGCAGGTGGAGGCGCGCAAGCGCAGCGGCGATTTCGGCGCCGCCGCGGCGATTGCCGCCTCCCATCGGTTGGGCGATGTGCTGCAGGCGATCCGCAGCGGCGTGTTTTCGCCGGACGACCCGGCGCGCTACGCCGGGCTGGTGGACGGGCTGATCGCCTATGACCGCTTCCTGGTATGCGCCGACTTCGATGCCTACTGGGACGCCCAGCGGCGGGTCGAGGAGCTGTGGCACGCGCCGCAGGACTGGTGGCGCATGGCAGTGCTGAACACGGCGCGGATGGGCTGGTTCTCGTCGGACCGGACCATTCGTGAGTATGCGACCGAGATCTGGAAGGCGCTGGATTGAGGTGAGGCCATTCGCGGGTAAACCCGCTCCCACAGGGACCTCACAGGTTTCAAAGCCTGCGCAGTACCTGTGGGAGCGGGTTCACCCGCGAATGAGGCAGATGCCGACTATCGGCCTGGCGCGGGCTGAACTACCGACCTAATGTGCCGTCTGACAGCCCAGGCAAGTCTCTTTGCTCGCTAGCCCGCAACTCTCCCTGTAAACTGCGGGGGTTTTTCTCCCCCTATTCCTTTCGGAGCCATACATGTCCCGCGTTACCCTGAGTCGCTATCTGATTGAGCAGACCCGCAGCAACAATACCCCTGCCGATCTGCGCTTCCTGATCGAAGTGGTGGCGCGTGCGTGCAAGGAGATCAGCCACCACGTGTCCAAGGGCGCCCTGGGCGGCGTGCTGGGCAGCATGGGCACCGAAAACGTGCAGGGCGAAGTGCAGAAGAAGCTCGACGTGATCTCCAACGACATCCTGCTCGAGGCCAACGAGTGGGGCGGCCACCTGGCCGGCATGGCGTCCGAGGAAATGGACAACGCCTACCAGATCCCGGGCAAATACCCGAAAGGCGCCTACCTGCTGGTCTTCGACCCGCTGGACGGCTCGTCGAACATCGACGTCAACGTTTCGGTCGGCACCATCTTCTCGGTACTGCGTTGCCCTAACCAGTACCTGAGCCAGAACGAAAGCCTGAACGAAGAAGCGTTCCTGCAGCCAGGCACCGAGCAGGTCGCCGCCGGTTACGCCATCTACGGCCCGCAGACCATGCTGATCCTGACCCTGGGCAACGGCGTCAAGGGCTTCACCCTGGACCGCGAGCTGGGCAGCTTCGTCCTGACCCACGAGAACATCCGCGTGCCGGAAACCACCGCCGAGTTCGCCATCAACATGTCCAACCAGCGTCACTGGGAAGCCCCGGTGCAGCGCTACGTGGGCGAGCTGCTGGCCGGCGAGACCGGTCCGCTGAAGA
This sequence comes from Pseudomonas sp. NMI760_13, assembly GCF_021283245.1. Lineage (NCBI taxonomy): Bacteria > Pseudomonadati > Pseudomonadota > Gammaproteobacteria > Pseudomonadales > Pseudomonadaceae > Pseudomonas > Pseudomonas sp. NMI760_13. Next base: position 326,290 of record NZ_JAJSRC010000002.1, read on the forward strand.
AGAACTACAACATGCGCTGGATCGCCTCGATGGTGGCCGACGTGCACCGCATCCTGACCCGTGGCGGTCTGTTCATGTACCCGCGCGACGCCCGTGAGCCGAGCAAGCCGGGCAAGCTGCGCCTGATGTACGAAGCCAACCCGATGTCCTTCATCATCGAACAGGCTGGCGGCGCCTCCACCAACGGTTACGAGCGCATCCTCGACATCAAGCCGGAGAGCCTGCACCAGCGCGTGTCGGTGATCCTCGGCTCGAAGGAAGAGGTCGAGCGCGTCACCGCCTACCACAAGGAGTAAGTCATGCTCGCACCTTGGCAGCCGTTGCTGGAGTGGTGGTTCGGTTGGGGCAGCAGTGCCCAGGCCGTGGCTGACGAGAAGAACACGCTGTGGTTCGGCAAGCACCATGACGCCGAAGCCCAGGCCCAGTTCGGCCATCTGGTCGAGCAGGCCCTCTCGGGCGGGCTCGACGAGTGGCAGCAGAGCCCGCAGGGCTGGCTTGGCCTGCTGATCCTGCTGGATCAGCTGCCGCGCATGATCCACCGCGACACGCCGCGCGCCTTCGAGGGCGACCGGCGGGCGCAGGTGGTGGCGATGCAGGGCCTGCAAAAGGGCTGGGACTACCAGTTGCTGCCGATCCAGCGGGTGTTCGTGCTGCTGGTGCTGGAGCACGCCGAGGTGCTGGACTGGCAGAACCTGTGTGTCGAGCGTTACCAGATGCTGCTGGATGAACAGCCCGAGGCCAACCGCCGGTTGTTCGAAGGCTTCCTCGACTATGCCGAGCAGCACCAGCGGGTGATTGCCAGGTTCGGGCGCTTCCCGCACCGCAACCTGGTGCTGGAGCGGCCGAGTACCAGCGAGGAGATGGATTTCTTGCTGGAGCCTGGGTCCCGCTTCTGAATAGCCGGGCCTGCTGCGCAGGCCTTTCGCGGCACAAGGCCGCTCCTACAGGGAATCGCATCCCCCTGTAGGAGCGGCCTTGTGCCGCGATGGGCCGCAAAGCGGCCCCCAGGGCCTTCGAATCAGATCCTGAAACTCCCCACCAGATGCTTCAACCGCTCGACCTGATGCTCAAGGTCGGTGCAGGCACGCAACGTGCTCTGCAGGTTGTGCACCCCTTCCTGATTCAGCGTATTGATCTCGTTGATGTCGACATTGATCGACTCGACCACGGCCGTCTGCTCCTCGGTGGCGGTGGCCACCGACTGGTTCATGCCGTCGATCTCGCCGATGCGCTGGGTAACGCTGCCCAGGCGCTCGCCGGCCTGGTTGGCGATGCCCACGCTGCGATCGCTGTGCTGCTGGCTCTGGTTCATGGTGCTGACCGCCACCTGGGCGCCGGCCTGCAGCTCCTCGATCAGGCGCTGCACCTGCTGCGCCGAGTCCTGGGTACGGTGGGCCAGGTTGCGCACCTCGTCCGCGACCACCGCGAAGCCGCGCCCGGCCTCGCCGGCACGGGCGGCCTCGATGGCGGCGTTGAGCGCCAGCAGGTTGGTCTGCTGCGAGATGCCGCTGATCACATCGAGGATCTGGCCGATGTTCGCCGTGTGGTTGTTCAGCGTCTCGATATTGCCGCTGGCGTCGCTGATGCGCGCCGACAGCTGGTTCATCACGTCGATGGTCTCGCCGACCACCTGCTGGCCTTCCTCGGCCAGGCCGCGGGCGGCGCTGGAGTGCTGCGAGGCGAGGGCGGCGTTCTGGGCGATTTCCTGGGCGGCGGCACCCAGCTGGTTGATCGCCGCGGCCACGCTGCTGGTGCGGCTCGATTGCTGGTCGGCATTGTGGATCGAGGCGTTGGAGGCGTTGACCACCTGGCCGGCCACGGCATTCACCTGGCCGGTGGCCGAGGCCACTTCACGGATCGACTCGTGGATCCGCTCGACGAAACGGTTGAACGACTGCGCCAGGCTGCCGAACTCGTCCTGGGCGTGGATGTTCAGGCGCCGGGTCAGGTCGCCCTCGCCCTCGGCGATGTCGCGCATGGCGCGGCCCATGACGTGCAGTGGCTCCATCAGCACACGGATCAGCAGGCCGAGCAGGGCGATGATCACCACCACCGCGATCAGCGTCGCCACCACCGCCGAGGTGCGCAGCTCGCCGAGCATGGCGAAGGCCGCGTCCTGGTCCAGCACCAGCGCCACGTACCAGTCCGCCGACGGCACGCCGTCGACGTGGGTGAAGCTGATGAACTGCCGGCGGCCCTCGACCTCGACCTCTTTCAGGCCGCTGCCGATGCGCAGGTCGCTGCCGGGGTAGACATCGGCCAGGGTCTTGAGCGCCAGTTCGCCCTTGGGATGGATGAGCACCTTGCCTTCGCCGTTGACGATGAAGGCATGGCCGTGGCCGCCGAAGTCGAGGGTGTTGATCAGGTTGCTGATGGTCTGCAGGTCGGTGTCGACACCGCTCACGCCGATCATGCGCCCGCCCTGTTGCACCGGGGTGGCCAGGGTGATCACCAGCTTGCCGGCCGAGACCGAGATGTACGGCTCGGTGACGATGGTCTGGCCCGCCGCGCTGGCCGCCTTGTACCAGCCGCGCACGCGCGGGTCGTAGTCGGCGGCGCGGTTACCCACCGGCACCGACTGCATGCTGCCGTCCTGGCCGCCGAAGTAGGTGAGGATGAAGTTGCCGCTGTACACCGGCAACGCCAGGATGCGGTCGAGGCTGTTCTTGGCCGGGCCGTCGACGGCGATCTGCTGGGCCACCGAGCTCACCAGCTGGATGCGGCTGTCGAGCCAAGTGCGGATGTTGCCCGCGGTCAGGTTGCCCAGTGACTGCAACGTCGATTCAGTGTCGCTGCGCAGCGACTGGCGCTGCCTGTAGTCGTTGAACAGGACGAAGCAGGTGAAGGCGACGGCCACCACGAGGGCGGCGGCCAGCAGGATCTTGTGGCTGAACTTGAGGTTCTTGGTCATTTTTCTTGGAATCTGCGCACGGGCACGAAGGGGAGGGGTGCGGCAAAAGGCCACACCACCGCTCTATGTCGACGCGCAGGAATAAAACATTAATCGTTTGCGCGCCAGGCGACCAACGGCGCACAACGAAACCTGGGCCGCCAGGGAACCGCGGAGCCTTTTTCCCTTCTAAGCTCCCTGCAGGCCTTCGTACCTGCGTATCCACCTCCAGGAGTGTCCCTTCATGTCGTTGCGTTCCCTCGCCCTGTTGTCCTTGTGCGTCGTCCTGACCGCCTGCAGCAAGATCAACCAGGAAAACTATTCCAAGCTCAAGGCCGGCATGAACAAGGCCGAGGTCGAGCAATTGCTCGGTTCGCCCAAGGAGTGCTCCGGGGCACTGGGCATGAGCAGCTGCACCTGGGGTGACGAGAAGAGCTTCATCAGCGTGCAGTACGCGGCGGACAAGGTCCTGATGTATTCCGGGCAGGGCCTCAAATGAGGCGTCTGCACCTGCTGCTGGGCGTGTGCCTGGTGATGCTGTTGGGTGGCTGCGCCACCTCGGCCACCGACCCGCTGGCGCCGAAGACCGCAGGTGCGGTCGACCTCAAGCGTTACCAGGGCAAATGGTTCGAGCTGGCGCGCCTGCCGATGAAGTACCAGGATGGCTGCGCCCAATCCGAAGCCCACTACAATCTCAAGCCCGACGGCACGGTCGGCGTGCTCAATCGCTGCCGCACCATGGGCGACGAGTGGCTGCGCGCCGAAGGCCATGCCACGCCGCAGGAGGCCGGGCACACCGACAAGCTGTGGGTGGAGTTCGACAACTGGTTCACCCGCCTGGTGCCGGGCGTGGCCAAGGGCGACTACTGGATCCTGTTCGTCGACGAGCGCTACCGTACGGCGATTGTCGGCAGCCCGGATCGCAAGTACCTGTGGATTCTTTCGCGTACGCCTTCGTTGCCGGCCTGGGAACGCGAGAACCTGCTGGCCAGGGCGCGGCAGCAGGGGTATGACACCAATCGGCTGATCTGGCGAGTGTCCGACAAGCAGATTGTTGCCAGGCATTGAGATCCAGGTGGTTGCGATCCCTGTAGGAGCGGCCTTGCGCCGCGAAAGGGCCGCAAAGCGGCCCCGGCGATCTTTGCGTCAACACTGAACCTGGGGCCGCTACGCAGCCCTTTCGCGGCACAAGGCCGCTCCTACAGGGACCGCGTTCAGGCTAGAAGTTGGCGCAGGACTGCCACAAACGCCACCGCGCTTTCCTCTTCCTGCCCATGCCGCCCCTGGCGCACCACCCACCGTCCGTTGACCATCACATCGCGCACCTGGCGGTCGCCGCCCGCGAACAGCCAGCGGTTGAGGATGGCATCACCGTCGGCCACGGCCAGATACGGATCCTGTCCATCGAGCACCAGCCAGTCCGCGCGCTTGCCCACGGCGAGCTCGCCGATCGGTTGCCCCAGCGCCTGGGCGCCGCCAGTCAGCGCGGCATCGTAGAGGGTACGGCCCACCATCGGCTGGTCTGCGCGATACAGGCGGTTGCGCCGTTGGTCGCGCAGGCGCTGGCCATACTCCAGCCAGCGCAGCTCCTCGACCACGCTGAGCGACACATGGCTGTCCGAGCCGATGCCCATGCGCCCGCCCTGGGCCAGGTAGTCCACCGCCGGGAAGATCCCGTCGCCCAGGTTCGCCTCGGTGGTCAGGCACAGCCCTGCCACCGCGCCGCTGCGGGCCATGGCGGCAACTTCGTCGGCTTCGGCGTGGGTGGCGTGGACCAGGCACCAGCGCTGATCGACTTCGACATGCTCATACAGCCACTGCAGCGGACGGCGGCCGCTCCAGGCCAGGCAGTCATCGACCTCCTTCTGCTGCTCGGCAATGTGGATATGCACCGGGCAGGCCGCATCACTGGCGCCCAGCACATCGGCGATCTGGCCCGGCGTCACCGCGCGCAGGGAGTGGAAGCACAGTCCCAGCGCCTGCGCCGGTTGTTGCGCCAGCAAGGGTACAAGCTGCTGTTGCAGGCGCAGGTACTGCTCGGTGGAATTGATGAAGCGTCGCTGACCGTCGTTGGGGGCCTGGCCGCCGAAGCCGGAATGGCTGTACAGCACCGGCAGCAAGGTCAGGCCGATGCCGCTGGCACTGGCGGCGGCGCTGATGCGGCGTGACAGCTCGGCAGGGTCGGCATAGGCCTGGCCGTTCTGGTCATGGTGGACATAATGGAACTCGGCCACTGAGGTGTAGCCGGCCTTGAGCATCTCGATGTACAGCTGGCGGGCGATCACCTGCAACTGCTCCGGGGTGATCCGGCCGACCAGGCGGTACATCAGCTCGCGCCAGGTCCAGAAGCTGTCGTTGGGGTTGCCGGCCACTTCCGCCAGCCCCGCCATGGCCCGCTGGAACGCGTGCGAGTGCAGGTTGGGCATGCCCGGCAGCAACGGCCCGGCCAGGCGCTCGGCGCCATCGGCGCTGGCATCGGCCTCGATTGAGGCCAGTCGGCCGTCGGCGGCGACCTCCAGGCGGACATTGCGGGCCCAGCCCGAGGGCAGCAGGGCGCGTTCGGCGAAGTAGGCGGACATCGGTGAAATCCTGTTATTGTTAACTTGTATATACATATACAGCCGTTTGCCTGCCGGGTAAACTCCGGCAAGCTACCGTTCACTCCAACCGCACAAGGATTCAACGCCGTGCCGACACTTCCTGTCTCCGCGCTGGTTGCCCAGATGGGCGAAGGGCCGGCGCCGCTCTACGCCCGGGTGAAACAGATGATCATCCAGCAGATCGAGAGCGGCAGCTGGCCGCCTCATCATCGGGTGCCCTCGGAGAGCGAACTGGTCAGCGAGCTGGGCTTCAGCCGCATGACCATTAACCGCGCCCTGCGCGAGCTGACCGCCGAGGGCCTGCTGGTGCGCATGCAGGGTGTCGGCACCTTCGTCGCCGAGCCCAAGACCCGCTCGGCGCTGTTCGAGGTCAACAACATCGCCGACGAAATCGCCGGCCGTGGCCACCAGCATAGCTGCCAGGTGATCACCCTGGCCGAGGAGGCCGCTGGCTCCGAGCGCGCCCTGGCCCTGGACATGCGCGAAGGCCAGCGGGTGTTCCACTCGTTGATCGTGCATTACGAGAACGGCGTGCCGGTGCAGATCGAGGACCGCTACGTCAACGCCGCCATCGCCCCGGACTACCTCAAGCAGGATTTTACCCGGCAGACGCCCTACGCCTACCTGTCGCAGGTCGCGCCGCTCACCGAAGGCGAGCATGTGGTCGAGGCCATCCTCGCCGAGCCTGAAGAATGCACGCTGTTGCAGATCGAGCGGGGCGAGCCGTGCCTGCTGATCCGCCGCCGCACCTGGTCGGGACGCCAGCCGGTGACCGCCGCGCGCCTGATCCACCCCGGTTCCCGTCACCGTCTGGAAGGACGATTCAGCAAATGACTCAGTTGCAGCTGTTGCGTGCGCGGGATTATCCGCGCATGCCCTGGAAGAACGGTGGTGGCTTCACCGAAGAGATCACCCGCGATGTCGGCGACAGCCTGGACGGTTTCGGCTGGCGCCTGTCGATTGCCGATATCGAGGAGTCCGGTGGCTTTTCCACCTTTGCCGGGTACCAGCGGATCATCACCGTATTGCAGGGCGACGGCATGCGGTTGCTGGTCGACGGCCAGGCCAGCCGGCCGCTGTTGCCGTTCGATGCGTTCGCCTTCAGTGGCGAGAGCCAGGTCAGTTGCAAGCTGCTGGGTGGGGCGATTCGCGATTTCAACCTGATCTATGCGCCGCAGCGCTATCGGGCGCGGTTGCAGTGGTTCGATGGCGGCAACCAGATATTCAGTTCGGCGTCGACGCTGTTGCTGTTTGCCGCCGGCAATCATGTCGAGGTGGGGCTGGCTGGGCAGGGCACGCAGCAGCTTGGGCGGTATGACTGCCTGCGGATCGATGGTAACGAGGGGTTGCTGGAGCTGGATGTACAGGGGCGATTCTGCCTGATCGAGCTGACACCAAGCTGATTCTGTCGCAAGTACATCGCGGGGCAAGCCCGCTCCCACGCCAGATCTTGTCCGGCGTGGGAGCGGGCTTGCCCCGCGATGCTTTTCGGAGGAATGGTCCGGTTTTTTGGTTGCCTATGCTTGTACATACAAGTAAAGGTGTGTTTGTATAGTCGCCACGACACACACACATGCCGTCGGACGACCGCAGAGGACATCCCCGTGACTGACAACAACAAATACCGTGACGTAGAAATCCGTGCCCCGCGTGGCAACAAGCTGACCGCCAAGAGCTGGCTGACCGAAGCCCCGCTGCGCATGCTGATGAACAACCTCGACCCGCAGGTCGCCGAAAACCCGAAAGAGCTGGTGGTGTACGGCGGCATCGGCCGCGCCGCGCGCAACTGGGAGTGCTACGACAAAATCGTCGAGACCCTGACCCGCCTGGAAGACGACGAAACCCTGCTGGTGCAGTCGGGCAAGCCGGTCGGCGTGTTCAAGACCCACAGCAACGCCCCGCGCGTGCTGATCGCCAACTCCAACCTGGTGCCGCACTGGGCCAACTGGGAGCACTTCAACGAGCTGGACGCCAAGGGCCTGGCCATGTACGGCCAGATGACCGCCGGCAGCTGGATCTACATCGGCAGCCAGGGCATCGTCCAGGGCACCTACGAAACCTTCGTCGAAGCCGGCCGCCAGCACTACAACGGCAGCCTGAAAGGCAAGTGGGTACTGACCGCGGGCCTCGGTGGTATGGGCGGCGCCCAGCCACTGGCTGCAACCCTGGCCGGTGCCTGCTCGCTGAACATCGAGTGCCAGCAGAGCCGCATCGATTTCCGCCTGGAAACCCGCTACGTCGATGAGCAGGCCAAGGACCTGGACGACGCCCTGGCGCGCATCGCCAAGTACACCGCCGAAGGCAAGGCCATCTCCATCGCCCTGCACGGCAACGCCGCCGAGATCCTGCCGGAGCTGGTCAAGCGTGGCGTGCGCCCGGACATGGTCACCGACCAGACCAGCGCCCACGACCCGCTCAACGGCTACCTGCCGGCCGGCTGGACCTGGGAGCAATACCGCGACCGCGCCCAGACCGACCCGGCTGCCGTGGTGAAAGCCGCCAAGCAATCGATGGCCGTGCACGTCAAGGCCATGCTCGACTTCCAGGCGCAAGGCATCCCGACCTTCGACTACGGCAACAACATCCGCCAGATGGCCAAGGAAGAAGGCGTGGCCAACGCCTTCGACTTCCCGGGCTTCGTACCGGCCTACATCCGCCCGTTGTTCTGCCGCGGTGTCGGTCCGTTCCGCTGGGCCGCGCTGTCCGGCGACGCCGAGGACATCTACAAGACCGACGCCAAGGTCAAGGAACTGATCCCGGACGACGCTCACCTGCACCGCTGGCTGGACATGGCCCGCGAGCGCATCAGCTTCCAGGGCCTGCCGGCGCGTATCTGCTGGGTCGGCCTGGGCCTGCGTGCCAAGCTCGGCCTGGCGTTCAACGAAATGGTGCGCAGCGGCGAGCTGTCGGCGCCGGTGGTGATCGGTCGCGACCACCTGGACTCGGGCTCGGTATCCAGCCCCAACCGCGAAACCGAAGCCATGCGCGACGGCTCCGACGCGGTCTCCGACTGGCCGCTGCTCAACGCCCTGCTCAACACTGCGGGTGGCGCCACCTGGGTTTCGCTGCACCACGGCGGTGGCGTGGGCATGGGCTTCTCCCAGCACTCGGGCATGGTCATCGTCTGCGACGGTACCGATGAAGCCGCCGAGCGTATCGCCCGCGTGCTGACCAACGACCCGGGGACCGGCGTGATGCGCCACGCCGATGCCGGTTACCAGATCGCCATCGACTGCGCCAAGGAGCAGGGCCTGGACCTGCCGATGATCACCGGCTGATCGCCGCGCTTTGGATCGCACCCTTCACGGGTGATACTGAACAACAAGAAGGGGCCCCGCGTGGCCCCAAGCGATTGGAGTAGCGAAGTGACCGAATTGACCCTCAAGCCCGGCACCCTGACCCTGGCCCAGCTGCGCGCCATCCATGCCACCCCCGTGCGCCTGCAGCTGGATGCCAGCGCCGCGCCGGCCATCGACGCCAGCGTTGCCTGCGTCGAGCAGATCATCGCCGAAGACCGCACCGCCTACGGCATCAACACCGGTTTCGGCCTGCTGGCCTCGACCCGCATTGCCAGCCATGACCTGGAGAATCTGCAGCGCTCGCTGGTGCTGTCCCACGCCGCCGGTATCGGCGCACCGCTGGACGACAGCCTGGTGCGCCTGATCATGGTGCTGAAGATCAACAGCCTCAGCCGCGGTTTCTCCGGCATCCGTCGCAAGGTGATCGACGCGCTGATCGCCCTGGTCAACGCCGAAGTTTATCCACACATCCCACTCAAGGGCTCGGTCGGCGCTTCCGGCGACCTGGCACCGCTGGCGCACATGTCGCTGGTGCTGCTGGGCGAGGGCAAGGCCCGCTACCAGGGCCAGTGGCTGCCTGCCACCGAGGCCCTGGCCGTCGCTGGCCTGGAGCCACTGACCTTGGCCGCCAAAGAGGGCCTGGCCCTGCTCAACGGTACCCAGGCGTCCACCGCCTACGCCCTGCGCGGCCTGTTCCAGGCCGAAGACCTGTATGCCGCAGCCATCGCCTGTGGCGGCCTGACCGTGGAAGCGGCACTGGGTTCGCGCTCGCCGTTCGATGCACGTATCCATGAAGTGCGTGGCCAGCGCGGCCAGATCGACACCGCCGCCTGCTTCCGCGACCTGCTGGGCGACACCAGCGAAGTGTCGCTGTCGCACAAGAACTGCGACAAGGTCCAGGACCCGTACTCCCTGCGCTGCCAGCCACAGGTCATGGGTGCCTGCCTGACCCAGATCCGCCAGGCCGCCGAAGTGCTCGGTATCGAAGCCAACGCCGTGTCGGACAACCCGCTGGTGTTCGCCGCCGAAGGCGACGTGATCTCTGGCGGCAACTTCCACGCCGAGCCTGTGGCCATGGCCGCCGACAACCTGGCCCTGGCGATCGCCGAGATCGGCTCGCTGAGCGAGCGCCGCATCTCGCTGATGATGGACAAGCACATGTCCCAGCTGCCGCCGTTCCTGGTGGAAAACGGCGGGGTCAACTCCGGCTTCATGATCGCCCAGGTCACCGCCGCCGCGTTGGCCAGCGAGAACAAGGCCTTGTCGCACCCGCACAGCGTTGACAGCCTGCCAACCTCGGCCAACCAGGAAGACCATGTGTCGATGGCCCCGGCCGCCGGCAAGCGCCTGTGGGAAATGGCCGAGAACACCCGTGGCGTGCTGGCCATCGAATGGCTGGGCGCCTGCCAGGGCCTGGACCTGCGCAAGGGGCTGAAGACTTCGGTCAAGCTGGAGCAGGCGCGCCAGGCGCTGCGCAAGGACGTGCCGCACTATGACCGCGACCGTTTCTTCGCACCGGATATCGAGGTGGCGTCCGAGCTGCTGGCCAAAGGTACCTTGACCGGCCTGCTGCCGGCTGGGGTCCTGCCTAGCCTGTAACACCGTCGGGGGCCGCTTTGCGGCCCTTTCGCGGCGCAAGGCTGCTCCTACACAGGCAATGCGTTCCCCTGTAGGAGCGGCCTTGTGCCGCGATGGGCTGCGCAGCAGCCCCCCTCATTCTCACGACCAGAACAACAATAAGGACGTGACATGCAACAAGCTCAAGGTCTCAAGCGCGGGCTATCGGCCCGGCATATCCGTTTCATGGCGCTCGGTTCGGCAATCGGTACCGGGCTTTTCTACGGTTCGGCCTCGGCCATCCAGATGGCCGGCCCGGCCGTGCTGCTGGCCTACCTGATCGGCGGCGCCGCCGTATTCATGGTCATGCGCGCCCTCGGCGAGATGGCCGTGCACAACCCGGTGGCCGGCTCCTTCGGCCACTACGCCAGCACCTACCTCGGCCCGATGGCCGGCTTCATCCTCGGTTGGACCTACGCCTTCGAGATGGTCATCGTCGCCATCGCCGACGTCACCGCCTTCGGTATCTACATGGGCTTCTGGTTCCCCGAGGTCGCCCGCTGGATCTGGGTACTGGGCATCGTGTTCCTGATCGGCGGCCTGAACCTGTGCAACGTGCGGGTCTTCGGCGAGATGGAGTTCTGGCTGTCGCTGCTCAAGGTCGGCGCAATCGTCGCGATGATTCTCGCGGGCCTTGGCATCATGGCTTTCGGCTTCAGCCAGGTGGGCACCGGGCACGCGGTCGGGGTGAGCAACCTGTTCGACCATGGCGGCTTCATGCCCAATGGCGTCAGTGGCCTGATCGCCTCGTTCGCGGTGGTGATGTTCGCCTTCGGCGGCATCGAGATCATCGGCGTCACCGCAGGTGAAGCGAAAGACCCTCAGCGCGTCATCCCCAAGGCAATTAACGCCGTGCCGCTGCGCATCCTGCTGTTCTACGTGCTCACCCTGTTCGTGCTGATGTGCCTGTATCCGTGGCCGCAGATCGGCAGCCAGGGCAGCCCGTTCGTGCAGATCTTCAGCAACCTGGGGATCGGCTCGGCCGCAGCCGTGCTCAATATCGTGGTGATCTCGGCGGCGATTTCGGCGATCAACAGCGACATCTTCGGTGCCGGGCGCATGATGTACGGCCTGGCCCAGCATGGCCAGGCACCGCGTGGCTTCGGCAAACTGTCGAAACACGGCGTGCCATGGATGACCGTGGTGGTGATGGGCGCGGCGCTGCTGGTCGGTGTGCTGCTCAACTACCTGATCCCGGAAAACGTGTTCCTGCTGATTGCCTCGATCGCCACCTTCGCCACCGTGTGGGTGTGGCTGATGATCCTGGTCACCCAGGTCGCCATGCGCCGCAGCATGAGCCGCGAGCAAGTCGCCCAGCTCAAGTTCCCGGTACCCTTCTGGCCCTATGGCCCGGCCCTGGCCATTGCCTTCATGGTGTTCATCTTCGGTGTGCTCGGCTACTTCCCCGATACCCAGGCGGCGTTGATCGTCGGGGTGATCTGGGTGGTGTTCCTGGTGGCGTCCTACCTGCTGTGGTGCAAGCCGCGCGCGGGTGGTGGCGAGCCGCTCCGGGAGCCTGCCGAGCTGCACCGTTAAGCTTACAAGGAGATCCTGATGAGAACCCTCTGGCAGCACTGCCACGCCGCGACCATGACCGAGGGCCGCTACGCGGTCATCGAGGACGCGGCGATCGTCACCAGCGCTGGCCTGATCGAGTGGATCGGTCCCCGCGCTGATGTGCCGCCGGTCGAAGCCGACCGGGTCGTCGACCTGGGCGGTGCCTGGGTCACCCCCGGGCTGATCGACTGCCACACCCACGCGGTGTTCGGCGGCAACCGCAGCGGCGAGTTCGAGCAGCGCCTGCAGGGCGTCAGCTATGCCGAAATCGCCGCCCAGGGCGGCGGTATCGCCAGCACCGTGCGGGCCACCCGCGCGGCCAGCGAGGACGAGCTACTGGCCAGTGCCCGCCAGCGAGTTCAGGCGCTGATGCGCGACGGCGTGACCACGATCGAGATCAAGTCCGGCTACGGCCTGGACCTTGAGAACGAACGCAAGATGCTGCGCGTCGCCCGGCGCCTGGGTGAGGAGCTGCCGCTGACCGTGCGCAGCACCTGCCTGGCCGCCCATGCCTTGCCGCCGGAGTATGCGGGCAGGGCGGACGACTACATCGACCATATCTGCGACGAGATGCTCCCGGTGCTGGCCGCCGAGGGGCTGGTGGATGCGGTGGATGCCTTCTGCGAGCACCTGGCGTTCTCTCCGGCCCAGGTCGAGCGCCTGTTCATCAAGGCGCGTGAGCTGGGGCTGCCGGTAAAGCTGCACGCCGAGCAGTTGTCGTCGCTGCACGGCTCGAGCCTGGCGGCCCGCTACCAGGCGCTGTCGGCCGATCACCTGGAGTTCATGACCGAGGAGGACGCCATTGCCATGGCCGAGGCCGGCACGGTCGCGGTGCTGCTGCCGGGGGCATTCTACTTCCTGCGCGAAACCCAGCTGCCACCGATGGACGCCCTGCGCCGGCATGGCGTGAAGATCGCCCTGGCCAGCGACCTCAACCCCGGTACCTCGCCGGGGCTGTCGCTGCGCCTGATGCTGAACATGGGCTGCACCTGTTTCCGTATGACCCCGGAAGAAGCCCTGGCCGGCGTCACCGTGCACGCCGCCACGGCGCTGGGGCTGGGCGACAGCCACGGCTCGCTGGAAGTGGGCAAGGTGGCGGATTTCATCGCCTGGCAGATCGAACGCCCGGCCGACCTCAGCTACTGGCTCGGCGGCGACCTGCCCAAGCGCGTGGTGCGCCTGGGCCACGAAATCTCCAATTGAAAGAATCGAAGCTGCACTGCGGTGTCAGGAGCAGGGCTTCGTGGGAGCGGGCTTGCCCCGCGATACCGGCGAAGCCGGTGCCATCCATCGCGGGCAAGCCCGCTCCCACGAAGGTCAATCAGATACGCTGTAGGAGTCATATGGACAAGGTATTGAGTTTTCACCAAGGCCGGCTGCCACTGCTGATCAGCATGCCTCACGCCGGGCTGGGCCTGACGCCAGCCGTGCACGATGGCCTGGTCGACCAGGCACGCAGCCTGCCGGACACCGACTGGCACATTCCACGCCTGTACGACTTCGCCCGTGACCTGGGCGCAAGTGTAGTGGCGGCGGAGTATTCGCGCTTCGTCATCGACCTGAACCGCCCGGACGACGACAAGCCGCTGTACGCCGGCGCCACCACCGGCCTGTACCCGGCGACATTGTTCGACGGCGAGCCGTTGTTCAAGGATGGCCAGGTGCCGAGCGCCGACGAGCGGGCGACGTACCTGGAAGGGATCTGGCGCCCGTACCACGACACGATTCGTCGCGAGCTGGAGCGCCTGCGCGCAGAGTTCGGCTATGCGCTGCTGTGGGACGCCCATTCGATCCGTTCGCTGATCCCGCATCTGTTCGACGGCAAACTGCCGGACTTCAACCTCGGTACCTTCAACGGCGCCAGTTGCGATCCCGAGCTGGCCAAGCGGCTGCAGGGCGTGTGCGCCGAGTTCCCGCACTACAGCCATGTGCTCAACGGCCGCTTCAAGGGTGGACACATCACCCGCCACTACGGTGACCCGTCCCGACAGATCCATGCCGTGCAACTGGAGCTGGCGCAGAGCACGTACATGAATGAAGTCGAGCCGTTCGCCTATCGCCAGGACCTGGCACAACCGACCCAAGCGGTCCTGAGACGGTTGCTGGAGACGGTCCTTACGTGGGGCCGGGAGCGATACGGGCGCTAGCGCTCAACTGCGATCCGGATTGGCCAGTGTGGTCAGTTCACGGATCAGGTGCCGTTCCCGTGCCTGCTTGTCGTTCTCCAGCGCTTCGTACTCGGGCGCCAGTTCATCGAGGCTTTGCGGGGACTCGTCCAGGGCGTTGACCTGCGCCCTGTACTGCTGCTCGATGGCGTCGAAGCGTGCTGCGTAGGTCAGTCGCAGGTATCGGCACCATTGGTCATTGCTCGCGGCATACCCCAGGAACGACTCACCCTGCTCATCCCGGTGTACCTGGTCCATCGCCGCTGTCAGCTCGCTGCGGCTGACATCGGCAAAGGCCTCGTAGAGCATGTTGTCGTCGGGCACACCTAGTTTCAGCTCCTGATTCAGTCCGCGGCGATAGGCCAGGCGCACCTCCGCCTCGTCCCGGCCCTTGGCTTTGTCGCGGGCGATCTCATCCAGTCGGTACAGGCGATAGAGGCGCGTGAGCTCCTGGTAAAGCGTGTGTTCCGTATCGCCTGCGGTTCTCAGCAGGTTACGACTGTCGATCAGCAGCTCGATGTTCTGGAACACCAGTAGTGCCCCGTCGTGGCAGGTCTGGCTGCCGGTGTCCGGTTGCACCAGTGCCTCCTGCGCGATGGCGTTGAACAGCGCGCGTTCTTCCGGCCTGACCAGCGCCTTGATCAGGACCATGCGCACGCGCTGGCAGAAGGACGGCCGGCTGACGCCATTGCGAAAGGGCGCTGACTGCTGCAGGCGCCCGACCAGCGACAGCAGGTTGCCCGCATCGCCTGCCTGTTCCAGTTGCTGCCAGGTATCGCGCAGTGCTTCGTTTTCCAGCTGTGCGCCTTGCAGCCAGGCCTCCAGGCGTGGCTGGTCATCGGCAAGGGGAAGGATTGGATTATGCAGGTGCCCCCCCGCCAGTTCTTCATCCGAAGACGTCGCGGTCAGCAAGTCATCGGGCAGGCTCATGGCGAAGGTGAAGTTGCGCTGGGTGTCCGAGGAGGTGCGCGCACGGAACATGGTGCTGCGGCTCAATGGGTTGTCGAACAGGGCGATCGACGACACGGGGAAGTCGTGATCGAGGTTGCTGAAGATGTGTTCGGGTAGTTCGGTCAAGCGGTTCTCGCTCAGGTCGAGCAGTTCCAGCGGCAGCAGGCTGTTCAGCCAGGCGGGCCACTGTTCGATACCCATGTTGTTCAGCTCGAGCCGAGTCAGGTTGCGCAAGGTCTCGGGCACCTGGGTGATTGTGCCCAGGCGGTTGCCGGCCAGTTCCAGTGTGCTGAGGTTGCCCAGTGCGCCGAAGATGGCGAGCACGTTGTCATCGATCATCAGCCCCATGTCGCGCAAGGACAGGTAGACGAGCCGGGGCAGGCGCAGGAGTGCTGTCGGCAGCGCCTGGTTCGGCTGGGTGTGTTCGACGAGGCTGAGGTTTTCCACCAGGGGGAAGCGTCGCAGGAAATCATCCAGCTGGGCGCTCGTGCTGCTGATCCGGGCTAGCGACAGGCTGCGCACGCGATCGTGGAAGAAGGACGGAAGTTGCGACGGGAAATGCTCCAGGGCGATGTTTTCCAGGCGCAGCGTGGTCTGGCGCATGCCCAGTTCCTGGTTGCGCCAGAAGTTGTTGATGCTGACCCCGATCCGGTTGCGCATGGCCATGGCGGCCTGGCTCAGCGGCGCCGTCGAACTTGAGGCGTTGGCCCAGCTGTCGAGGGCGTCGCGCAGTGCTTCACGCTGCTGAGTGTAGCGGCGCAGGCGGGCGTTCAGGGACGATGAAATGTCGGCATGGATCCGTCCGGCCAGGCCCTGTTGATTGAGCAGGATGCGCAGCAGCTGATCCTCGATGATGGGATTGCCTTCCAGGGCAATGACCGAGTGGGTGGCAAGGTCCGGTTCGTTGCTCATGAGAAAGCTCGGCAGTGAGCGGATACGGTTGTCGCGTAGCGAGACCTCCCTGATGCGGGTCAGAGGGCGTGGCCTCAGTCCCTGGGGCCAGTGGTCGAGGTCCATGCGTTCGAGGCCCAGGTAGTCCAGCGTCAGGCCTTCGAAGGCCTGGTAGCTGTGCGATAACAGCCGATTGCCGTCCAGCGTGAGGCGCCGAAGGTGGGGCAACGCTCTCAGGCTTTCGATCTCCCTGCTCGACAATGCCAGGTTCAGGTTGGTGATGCTGAGGGATTCGAGCGCCGGAAGGCGGCGGGTGATCGAGCTGAGGTCGTACAGGAAGTTGGAGGCGGGTGCGTTGTCGACATAAGGTCGGGTCACCTCCAGCGAGCGTAAGCCTGGGAACTGTTGGAACAGACTGGTCAGCTGGCGCTCGCGCCGTCCCAGGCTCGAAGCGCTGCCGTGGGACGGGTCGATGAGCTGAAGATGCCTGACACTTTCGCCAAAGAACGTGGGCAGGTCGGACGGGAAGGTGTCCAGTGCGATCTGCTCCAGACGCAATGGTGTCGCCTCGTGGGGTGTCACAGGCAGGGCATTGTCATACCAGTGCTGGATGATCCGCTCATGCAGCGTGTCGATCGCTTCGCTGTCCTGCCCGGCTGTGGCGGTTGTCGCTCGTCGCCATGCGGCCAGCGTGTCGCGCAAGGTCGTGTGCCGCTCCAGCAATGCCTGCAGGCGTATGTTTATCTCGCTTCGGCTCAGTCCGCTGCCTTCCAGGTCGGCCAGTATCTGGTCGGCCGTACGCGTCGTATGCACGGGCAGGCCGGTTTCCCTGATCATGCGCAGCAGGGTGTGGCGGGTGAAGCCGCCTCCAGTGCCGCCATGGCCGCCCATCGGGTATCCCAGGCGGCCGTCGGCCAGACGCATCGGCGAGTGGAAGCCCTGGCGCACGGGCTGCATGCGCAACACCTTGCGCAACGCCTCGCGCGAAAGTCGAGGCATCTGGCGAAGCAGGCGCTTGAGTGCTTGCGTGTAGCTCACTCCCAGGTTACCCAGTACGCTGATTGCGGGTGTCGGCAGGGCTTTCATCAGCGCACTGTAGAGCGTGTCGTGAAGCCTCTCCGAGGCTTCTGGGGCACTGCTGCCGTCAACGATGTATCCATTGGTCGTGCTGAAAATGGTGGCGTTGGGCTCGGCGGTCTGTGCTCCGATTCGTGTGCGCTCGGCGGGCCAGTGCAGGTGTTGCTCAAGATCGATGACCGTATCGGCGGGCCAGCCGGGAAGCTGTTCCAGCGTATGCAAGATCAAGCGGTCAGTGTCCCAGTTGCGCACCGTGTTTAGATATAGCCCTTCATAGGCGCGGGCCAGGCGCACCTGCTGCTGGTAGGTGCGAGCCTCTGCACCAAGGCGGGCGTGGACCCTGCCTTTATCCAGACCCTGCAGCTCCTCCAGGCTGGCATTGCGCAACAGCTCTTCGATGACCGGAAGCGGCAGCTGTGGATAACGTTGCCGCAGGGTGGCGCCGCGGGCGGTGGGCCTGGCGTACAAAAGGTCGTAGCGCTTCTGGAACGTCTTGCGCAGCATGTTTGGCTCCGTCACCGAGGTGCGCAGTTCCTGATCCAGCTTGAAACGAGACAGCGTGTCTTCCAGCAACGCCGGCAAGCGCAGGTTCTGGCTGACGGTTCGACGCAACATGGACTCATCCGTGCCGCTGACGTCGAGGATCCGGGTCAGGGTGGCTTCGTCGAACCCAGCGGTCAGTTGTCCTGCCCGACCGGCCAACTGCTTCAATGGCCATGCCTGTGGTCGGTCCAGTTCATGCAGCCAGGCGCCTGCACCATTGTGGCGCAATCGAGGCTGGTAGCCTTGGGGGCTTTGTGGTTTTTCGATGACGTAGGCGTGGGGCGCAGCAATGGGTTTGACCGAGAACAGGCAGTCTTCCAGCGCCAACCAGATCTTGCCTGCGTGGTGGTACAAGCCGAACTCATCCGCTTTCAAGCCTGCAGGCAGCACGATGTCATGGGCAAATGGCTTCAGGTCCGGGGACCAGAGGCGGACCTCGCCGTCAGGCCTGCGCACCGGCTCCAGTTCTTCGACAAATGAAGGCGTCTCGGCGGTGATTTTCTCGATGGCAGGTTTTCCGCTGCTCGCCTCCCAGATCCCGAGAGCCGCCAACTGGGCAACGTTTTCAACCACGTCCACTAGGTAGGCCAGGGCCTGCTGCCTGTCGCCCTGCGCCCAGCTGGCGAACCCTTCGTATACTTCATGCCCCAGTTGCAGTGCCGTCAGTCCCAGCATCACCGGACCAAGGGCCGGTACGAAGAAACTGCCCAAGGCCAGGGCGTTGAAGGCCAGGCCGGTGTAGTACGCCAGTTGTTTCTGCGCGGTTATCTGATCCTCCGTCGCGGTGGGGACCGCGTGGAACAGGGCATCGTCCCTGAACCTTTGACGTTTCTGCGCGACCAGCGCCTCGCGCAGGCCTTGCCCGAAGGGCTGCTGTGCCACCGTCACTCGGGCGTCTGGATCGCGCACACGGTTTACCGTACCGCCGTACTGGCCCGGGAAGACCTTTGAGGTACTCCAGTCCACCGGTTGCAGGCAGTCCAGCAACTGGGTGAGAAAGGCATTGCTGTCGCGTGCCGGCACGCTGTCGAGCAGTTGCAGGCGGGTCATGGCCCCCAGCTGTTCGCGCAGGTAGGCCTGCAGTGCCTCGGCGGTGGCGTGATGCTTCAAGGGGATTCGCGCGCCGGGCAAATAGGTGACCAGCCAACCCTGGAAGGGCAGTTGGAACGCAGGGTAGCGCGACGGCAGGCTGGGGCCCGTTTCTACACCGAAGATCAAGGCGCCTGTTACCGAGCTGCCGAACAGCTGCAGGAAGGTCGCGCCCAGCGGACGGCCCTCGTACTCGGCCTCGCCGTGTTCGACCAGCTTGAGCAAGGCCTTATACAGCGGCTGTTCGAGCCTTTCGCCCAGATAAGCCCTGTGCAGCTCCAGGCGCAGGGTGCTCAGTTCCGCGTCGCCGAATACCTTGGCCGTCTGCGGATCCGCCTGGCAGGCCGTTTCGATCAGCGCCTGGTACTGACCACCGATGTCCAGCTCGCGGGATAATGCCGCGAATTCGCTCGGCGAGATCTCGACCTGGTTGCCGCTGGGCACCACGCCCACGAACGCATTGCTGTCGAGCACCCTTGAGCTGAGCCTGGCGGTATCCAGCCCACCAGGCAGCGCCTGTTCGGCCTCGAAGTTCTGCAAGGCGCTGTGCAGCAAGGACTGCGTGGCTCGTCTGAACGACCGTGCTGCCTGAACGATCGGGTCGCCGTGGGAGGCGTCCTGATAAGCCTCGGCCCGGCGGGCGTTGAACAGATAGGTCTTGTTCACGTCCAGTTGCAGATTGAAGCGCTGCTTGATCGCCTGGGTCAGCTGCTGCGTGGCGAACTGCCGTAGATCGGGTAGCTGCTTGAGCAGCCTGGTCACCTCATCCTGGGTCTGTCGATGGGTGCCATATTCCTGTACCTGCTGTCGGGCGATGTCCGGGTGCGCCAGGCAAGCCTTGTCGAACCAGGCGTTTGGTTGGCTCAGGGCATTGCGCATGTGGGCATGGGCCGGCTTTGCGACGTGCTTCAGCCAGTCAGGCATCTTGTCGGCGATCAGCCGCTTCGACAGTGAACCTATGGGTTCGTCCGTTACTGGCGCGCCAGCGACGCCGTTGTTGTTGACGCTCATGGTGGGGCCTCGATGGAAGGGAGGCCCGGATGGTATGGACTGTGCCGCCGACCAAGGACATAACATGATCTGGCCGTAGAACCCGTCCGCATGCATCGCACCCAGCACGAGAGCATGCTCAAAGCGCAATTCAGGTTTATGATGCCAGGCGGCAGACAATATCCTCACACGGAGTGCGCGATGCAGACCCTCTACCCGCAGATCAAACCCTACGCCCGGCACGATCTGGCCGTGGAAGCGCCGCATGTGCTGTATGTCGATGAGAGCGGCTCGCCGGAAGGTCTGCCCGTGGTGTTCATCCACGGTGGCCCGGGCGCGGGCTGCGATGCCCAGAGCCGCTGCTACTTCGACCCCAACCTGTACCGCATCGTCACCTTCGACCAGCGCGGCTGCGGCCGCTCCACGCCGCACGCGAGCCTGGAGAACAACACTACCTGGCACCTGGTCGAGGACCTGGAGCGCATTCGCGAGCACCTCGGCATCGACAAGTGGGTGCTGTTCGGCGGTTCCTGGGGTTCCACCCTGGCCCTGGCCTACGCCCAGAAGCACCCCGAGCGGGTGCATGGCCTGATCCTGCGCGGCATCTTCCTGTGCCGCCCGCAGGAGATCCACTGGTTCTACCAGGAAGGCGCCAGCCGGCTGTTCCCCGACTACTGGCAGGACTACATCGCACCGATCCCGCCGGAGGAACGCGGCGACCTGGTCAACGCCTTCCACAAGCGCCTGACCGGCAACGACCAGATCGCCCAGATGCATGCCGCCAAGGCCTGGTCCACCTGGGAGGGCCGCACCGCGACCCTGCGTCCGAACCCGCTGGTGGTCGACCGCTTCTCCGAGCCGCAGCGCGCCCTGTCGATCGCTCGCATCGAGTGCCATTACTTCACCAACAACGCTTTCCTCGAGCCAGACCAGCTGATCCGCGACATGCCGAAGATCGCTCACCTGCCGGCGATGATCGTGCATGGCCGCTACGACGTGATCTGCCCGTTGGACAACGCCTGGGAGCTGCACCAGGCCTGGCCGAACAGCGAGCTGAAGGTGATCCGCGACGCCGGCCACGCCGCCTCCGAGCCCGGCATCACCGACGCCCTGGTGCGCGCCGCCGACCAGATGGCCCGGCGCCTGCTCGACCTGCCCCTGGAAGAAGCATGAAGGGGCTGATCCAGCGTGTGCGTGGCGCGCGGGTGGAAGTGGCAGGGGAGATTGTCGGCGCCATCGACCAGGGGTTGCTGGCGCTGGTGGCGGTCGAGCCTGAAGATTCGCCCGAGCATGCCGACAAGCTGTTGCACAAACTGCTGAACTACCGGGTGTTCAGCGACGAGCAGGGCAAGATGAACCGCTCGCTCAAGGATGTCGGTGGCGGCCTGCTGCTGGTGTCGCAGTTCACCCTGGCCGCCGACACCCGCAACGGCATGCGCCCGAGCTTTTCCACGGCGGCGCCACCGGCCCTCGGCGCCGAGCTGTTCGACTATCTGCTGCGCCAGGCACAGGCCCGGCACCCGCTGGTGGCCAGTGGTCGCTTCGGTGCAGACATGCAGGTGCATCTGGTCAATGATGGCCCGGTAACATTTATGTTACAAATATGAGGTCAAAAAACCCCTTGTTTGTCGAAAAACAAGGGGTTTTGTACGATAAATAGTTTGTTCAGCCTGATGCGTTGTAACGCGACCTGCTGGATAATCGCGCGCTGCATGAACCTGCGTTCGCAGGTTCGTTTCACTTTGACTCGAGCATTGTCAGGATCCGTTTGGGGAATCATTACGCCCTCACGGGGTCCGAACAGTGCTCGCCAACCCGGCATTGGTCGCTGGCCGTTGGTTTCATGATCTGTTTTCGGCGAGGATTGCTCGTGATTGTAAGCCCCTGTATTGCACCTAGAATCCCCGGTACCCGGCTGCGCAAGGCCATGCTGGCCGGCGTGGCGCTGGTCGGCCTGTTGAGCGCGGGCCAGCTGTGGGCATTCAATCTGGACGACGTTGCAGCCAAGGCAAAGGATCTGGCCGGTCAGAAGTTCGAGGCACCGAAGAGCAACCTGCCGCCGGTGTTCCGCGACATGAAGTACGCCGACTACCAGAAGATCCGCTTCCTGCAGGAAAAGGCCGAGTGGGCCAAGGACAAGACGCCGTTCAAGCTCTCGTTCTACCACCAGGGCATGCACTTCGACACGCCGGTGACCATCAACGAGATCACCGCCAACAAGGTCAAGGAAATCAAGTACGACCCGAGCCGCTTCGAGTTCGGCGACGTGCCGCATGACGCCGAAGCCACCAAGAACCTCGGCTACGCTGGTTTCCGCGTGCTCTACCCGATCAACAAGGCCGACAAGCAGGACGAGATCATGACCCTGCTTGGCGCCAGCTATTTCCGCGTGGTCGGCAAGGGCCACCGCTACGGCCTGTCGGCCCGTGGCCTGGCCATCGACACCGCGCTGCCGTCCGGCGAGGAATTCCCGCGCTTCCGCGAATTCTGGATCGAGAAGCCCAAGCCGAACGACAAGCACCTGGTGATCTACGCGCTGCTCGACTCGCCGCGCTCCACCGGCGCCTACAAGCTGACCCTGCGCCCTGGCGAAGACACCCTGGTCGACGTCAAGTCGCGGGTCTACCTGCGTGACAACGTCAGCCGCCTGGGCATCGCCCCGCTGACCAGCATGTACCTGTTCGGCCCCAACCAGCCATCCAAGGTCATGAACTACCGTCCGGCCCTGCATGACTCCGAAGGCCTGGCGATCCACGCCGGCAACGGCGAGTGGCTGTGGCGTCCGCTGAACAACCCGAAACACCTGGCCGTGAGCAACTTCAGCGTCGAGAACCCGCGTGGTTTCGGCCTGCTGCAGCGCCAGCGCGACTTCAGCGACTACGAAGACCTCGACGACGAGTACGAGAAGCGCCCGAGCGCCTGGATCGAGCCGAAGGGTGACTGGGGCAAGGGTACCGTCGACCTGGTCGAGATCCCGACCGCCGACGAGACCAACGACAACATCGTGGCCTTCTGGAGCCCGGAAAAACTGCCTGAGGTGGGCAAGCCGTTCGAGTACGACTACCGCCTGCGCTGGACCATCAAGGAAGACCAACTGCATTCGCAGGAACTGGGCTGGGTCAAGCAGACCCTGCGCTCCACCGGCGACGTCAAACAGTCCAACCTGATCCGCCAGACCGATGGCACCGTGGCCTTCCTGGTCGACTTCATCGGCCCGAACCTGGCCACGCTGCCGGCCGACACCGCCGTGCGCAGCCAGGTCAGCGTCGGCGACAACGCCGAAGTGGTCGAGAACAACCTGCGCTACAACCCGGAAACCAAAGGCTGGCGCCTGACCCTGCGCCTGAAGGTGCAGGATCCGAAGAAATCCACCGAGATGCGCGCCGCGCTGCTGCGCGACGTACCGGTCGAACAGCCCAAGCCGGCCAAGCAGGACAAGGCCGCGGCCAAGCATGCTCACGCCAAGGCCGAGAAAGCCAAGGTCGAGAAGGCTGCCGAGCAACCCGCCGCCGATGCGGCATCCACCAACGGGACCCCGGCCACCACCGAGAAAGTGCTGACCGAGACCTGGAGCTATCAGTTGCCTGCCGATGAGTAACTCAAGCGCAAGGCCGGAATCGCTGAGCGAGTACCTGGCCCACCTTCCCCTGAGCGACGAGCAGCGTGCGGAACTCGCCCGCTGCACCTCCTTCAGCGAGCTGCACCAACACCTGGCGGCCCAACCGGCCGCCGGCACCGCCGAGGCCGCCCAGGCTTCGGTGGGCGCCCGTCTTACTGTCGGCAGCGCCGCCGAGCTGGAAGACGCCGAGATGCTCGGCGTCGATGCCGGTGGGCGGCTGTGCCTGAAGATCGCCCCGCCGATCAAGCGCACCAAGGTCGTGCCCGAGCCGTGGCGCACCAACATCCTGATCCGCATGTGGCGGCGCATGACCGGCCGCACCAACGCCCCGCAGCCGCCCAAGCGCGAGCTGCCGCCGGCGCGCTGGCGCACGGTCGGCTCGATCCGCCGCTACATCCTGCTGACCCTGATGATCGGCCAGACCCTCGTCGCCGGCTGGTACATGAAGGGCATCCTGCCGTACCAGGGTTGGTCGTTCGTTGATCTCGACGAGATCGTCAACCAGCCGCTGTGGGACACGGTGGTGCAGGTGTGGCCGTATGCGCTGCAGACCTCCATCCTGGTCCTGTTCGGCATCCTGTTCTGCTGGGTGTCGGCGGGCTTCTGGACCGCCCTGATGGGCTTCCTCGAGCTGCTCACCGGGCGTGACAAGTACAAGATTTCCGGCAGCAGCGCCGGCAACGAGCCGATCGCGCCCGAGGCGCGCACCGCGCTGGTGATGCCGATCTGCAACGAAGACGTGCCACGGGTGTTCGCCGGCCTGCGCGCCACCTTCGAGTCGGTGGCTGCCAGCGGCAACCTCGACCGGTTCGACTTCTTCGTGCTCAGCGACACCAACGACACCGACATCGCCGTCGCCGAACAACAGGCCTGGCTCGACGTGTGCCGCGAAACCAAGGGTTTCGGCCGCATCTTCTACCGTCGCCGTCGGCGCCGGGTGAAGCGCAAGAGCGGCAACCTCGACGACTTCTGCCGTCGCTGGGGCGGCGAGTACAAGTACATGGTCGTGCTCGATGCCGACAGCGTCATGAGCGGCGAGTGCCTGAGCAGCCTGGTGCGCCTGATGGAGGCCAACCCGGACGCCGGCATCATCCAGACCGGACCGAAAGCCTCGGGCATGGACACCCTGTATGCGCGCATGCAGCAGTTCGCCACCCGCGTGTACGGCCCGCTGTTCACCGCCGGCCTGCACTTCTGGCAGTTGGGCGAGTCGCACTATTGGGGTCACAACGCGATCATCCGCATGAAGCCGTTCATCGAGCACTGCGCCCTGGCGCCGTTGCCGGGCAAGGGCGCGTTCGCCGGTGCTATCCTCTCCCACGACTTCGTCGAAGCCGCGCTGATGCGCCGTGCCGGTTGGGGCGTGTGGATCGCCTATGATCTGCCGGGCAGCTACGAAGAGCTGCCGCCAAACCTGCTCGACGAGCTCAAGCGCGACCGTCGCTGGTGCCACGGCAACCTGATGAACTTCCGCCTGTTCCTGGTCAAGGGCATGCACCCGGTGCACCGCGCGGTGTTCCTCACCGGGGTGATGTCGTACCTGTCGGCGCCGCTGTGGTTCCTGTTCCTGGTGCTGTCGACGGCGCTGCTGGCAACCAACACCCTGATGGAGCCGCAGTATTTCATCGAGCCGTTCCAGCTCTACCCGCTGTGGCCGCAGTGGCATCCGGAGAAGGCCATTGCGCTGTTCTCCACCACCATCGTGCTGCTGTTCCTGCCCAAGCTGCTCAGCATCATCCTGATCTGGGCCAAGGGCGCCACCGAGTTCGGCGGGCGCATCAAGGTCACCCTGTCGATGCTGATGGAGATGCTGTTCTCCATGCTGCTGGCACCGGTGCGGATGATCTTCCACACCCGCTTCGTGCTGGCCGCGTTCCTCGGCTGGGCCGCGACCTGGAACTCGCCGCAGCGTGACGACGACTCCACGCCGTGGAGCGAAGCGGTGCGTCGCCATGGTCCGCAGACCCTGCTGGGTATCGCCTGGGCTGGGCTGGTGGCCTGGCTGAACCCGAGCTTCCTGTGGTGGCTGGCGCCGATCGTCGGCTCGCTGGTGCTGTCGATCCCGGTGTCGGTGATCTCCAGCCGCACGCGCCTGGGCCTGGCGGCCAAGGACGAGAAGCTGTTCCTCATCCCCGAGGAATACGCTACGCCGCAAGAGCTGCTGGCGACCGACCAGTACACCCACGAGAACCGCTGGCACGCCTTGCACGACGGTTTCGTCCGTGCCGTGGTCGACCCGCGCCAGAACGCCCTGGCCTGTGCCATGGCCACGGCGCGTCACGGTCAGGCGGCCCCGATCGAGGCGCTGCGCGCCGAGCGCGTGGCCAAGGCCCTGGAAGTCGGCCCGAAAGGCCTGGACCTGAACACCCGCCTGGCGCTGCTCAGCGACCCGGTGGCGCTGTCGCGCCTGCACGAGCAGGTGTGGGCCGGACACAACACGGCGTGGATCGATGTGTGGCGGGCGTCCATCGCCAACGATCCGCACTCGCCGCTGCTGCCGCTGCACCCGGAGAACGTGGCCCAGCCAGCCCTGGCTTGAGTCCGTTGCTTCGATAATCGCGGGGCCAGCCCGCTCCCACGCCATCTCAACGGTGCGTGGGAGCGGGCTGGCCCCGCGATGCTTTCTGGTCGATTTTGGCCAACAAAGTCCCCCCCGGCTCTAGGTCCGGCGCCGCGCATGCGTTAGCATCCGTCCCGATATTGCGCATCGGTCTGTCGGACCGTGCTTACAAGAAAAATCTGCGTACTTCTTGCTAGGGGACTTGGTGATGATTAAGAAATACCTGTCGCGACTGCTGGTAGGTGCGACCGCCCTGATCGCGGTGACCGCCGCCCAGGCCGGCGCCATCGATGACGCGGTCAAGCGTGGCACCCTGCGCGTGGGCATGGACCCGACCTACATGCCGTTCGAAATGACAAACAAGCGCGGTGAGATCATCGGCTTCGAAGTCGACATCCTCAAGGCCATGGCCAAGTCCATGGGCGTCAAGCTGGAGATGGTCTCCACCGCCTACGACGGCATCATCCCGGCCCTGATGACCGACAAGTTCGACTTCATCGGCAGCGGCATGACCCTGACCCAGGAACGCAACCTGCGCCTGAACTTCAGCGAACCTTTCATTGTGGTCGGCCAGACCCTGCTGATCCGCAAGGAGCTGGCGGGCGAGATCAAGTCGTACAAGGACCTGAACAACGAGAAGTACCGCCTCACCTCCAAGCTCGGCACCACCGGCGAGATGGTCGCGAAGAAGCTGATCGGCAAGGCCAAGTACCATGGCTACGACAACGAGCAGGAAGGGGTGATGGACGTGGTCAACGGCAAGGCTGACGCCTTCGTCTACGACTCGCCCTACAACGTGGTGGCGGTGGAGAAGGCCGGCGCCGGCAAGCTGGTGTTCCTGGAAGAACCCTTCACCTACGAGCCGCTGGCCTTCGGCCTGAAGAAAGGCGACTACGACAGCATCAACTACATCAACAACTTCCTGCACCAGATCAAGCATGACGGGACCTACGATCGTATTCACGACAAGTGGTTCAAGAGCAAGGAATGGCTGAAGGAAATGGAATAAGGGTCGGGCCAAAAGCCCAGGCTTTTACCCCGACGCGCAGGTGGGGCTAAGGGCGGTAGGTCGAGGGCAGCGGATGTTTTCGCTGGCCTCTTCGCGGGTAAACCCGCTCCCACAGATGTAGCCAAACCCTGTGGGAGCGGGTTTACCCGCGAAGAGGCCAGCAAGTACAACGCACGCTCCACGGGCTATCGCTAAAGCTCCACCCGGCGCGTTTCTTTTTTTGTGGAAGTACCCCAAGTGATCAAACACAAGAAAGCACAGTGGCCCTGGCATGGGCTGACCGCGCTGGTCCTGGTGGGCCTGGCGATCAGCCTGTACCTGGCCACCTCGATGATTTCCTACGAGTGGCGCTGGAACCGTGTTCCGCAATACTTCGCCTACAAGGCCGAGGAAACCCAGCGTGCCGCCAACCCGGGCACGGTCGAGGAAATCGTGGTGTCCGGCGACAACGCCCGGGTCACCCTGAAGGATGAGAGCGGCGACACCCAGGTCGTCGAAGTGGCCAAGGACAGCATGCTGCTGGCCCGTGGTGACGACGTCGCCGAGGGCGATGCCATTGGCGTCACCCGCCACTGGGCCGCTGGCCCCTTGGCCTGGGGCCTGTGGACCACGCTGTGGATCTCGGTGATCTCCGGCGCCCTGGGCCTGGTGATCGGCCTGTTCGCCGGGCTGTGCCGGCTGTCGAGCAACCCCACCCTGCGTGACCTGTCCACGGTGTATGTCGAGCTGGTACGCGGCACGCCGCTGCTGGTGCAGATCTTCATCTTCTACTTCTTCATCGGCACCGTGCTCAACCTGTCCCGCGAGTTCGCCGGGGTGGCGGCGCTGGCGCTGTTCACCGGCGCCTACGTGGCCGAGATCGTCCGTGCCGGCGTGCAGTCGATCGCCAAAGGCCAGAACGAGGCGGCACGTTCGTTGGGCCTCAATGGCGCCCAGTCCATGCGCCATGTGATCCTGCCCCAGGCCTTCAAGCGCGTGCTGCCACCGCTGGCCGGGCAGTTCATCAGCCTGGTCAAGGACACTTCGCTGGTGTCGGTGATCGCCATCACCGAACTGACCAAGAGCGGCCGCGAGGCCATCACCACCTCGTTCTCGACTTTCGAGATCTGGTTCTGTGTGGCGGGCCTGTACCTGCTGATCAACCTGCCGCTGTCGCACATCGCCAGCCGGCTCGAGCGGAGGCTTGCGCAAAGTGATTGAAGTCCGTGACCTGCTGAAAGTCTTCGACACCCGCGGTCAGGTGGTGCGCGCGGTGGACAACGTCACCACCCAGGTCGCTAAGGGCGAGGTGGTGGTGGTGCTGGGGCCTTCGGGCTCGGGCAAGTCGACCTTCCTGCGCTGCCTGAATGGTCTGGAGCATTTCGACGAGGGCCATGTGTCCATCGGCGGCCTGCAACTGGACGACCCCAAGACCGATATCAACGCCTATCGACGTGAAGTCGGGATGGTGTTCCAGCACTTCAACCTGTTCCCGCACATGACCGTGCTGGAGAACCTGTGCCTGGCGCAGAAGGTGGTGCGCAAGCGTAACAAGGCCGAGCGTGAAGCCAAGGCCCGGGCGTTGCTGGAAAAGGTCGGTATCGCGCAGAAGGCCAACGAGTATCCGTCGCGGCTCTCCGGTGGCCAGCAGCAGCGGGTGGCCATCGCCCGGGCCCTGGCGATGGACCCGAAGGTGATGCTGTTCGATGAACCGACCTCGGCGCTTGATCCGGAAATGGTCGGGGAGGTGCTGGATGTGATGAAGACCCT
Organism: Pseudomonas sp. NMI760_13; assembly: GCF_021283245.1. Classification (NCBI taxonomy): domain Bacteria; kingdom Pseudomonadati; phylum Pseudomonadota; class Gammaproteobacteria; order Pseudomonadales; family Pseudomonadaceae; genus Pseudomonas; species Pseudomonas sp. NMI760_13. The sequence goes on from NZ_JAJSRC010000002.1 coordinate 354,896, forward strand.
GGCCCAGGAGGGCATGACCATGGTCTGCGTGACGCACGAGATGGGCTTTGCCCGGGAAGTGGCGGATCGGGTGTTGTTCTTTGATCATGGGAAGTTGCTGGAAGATTCGCCACCGCAGGAATTCTTTGCTGCGCCGAAGGATGTGCGGGCGCAGGCGTTCTTGCGGCAAGTTCTGTGATTGTGTTTAGACCTGCGTAAACCGTGGGTGCAATGTATGTGGTCAAACTGTTCAGGCCTCTTGCTATATGTTGGCGAGGGGTCTGATCACTGAAATAACACCACCCTCCAATCAAGAAACGCTCATCTCTTGATCTTGCTTCTAAGTGCGCGATAGTTCAGGCGACGCCAATTGCGACTTCAGGAGGCCGAGCGTAGTTCTTGCGAAGGGAGGTGACGGGCATGGATGCCCGTCAAGCGCTGCGCCCCAGGATGGGGCGTTCAGCGCGGTCCTCCCGGGAGCAAGAACGGAGCGAGGGAACCCCGGAGCGAAGCGTAGGGGCCGGATGAATGGAGCGAGGATTTTTTGGTGACTTTTTGATCCTTCTGTAGAGACCGGACACATCGCTGACACATGTGCGCAGACATGGTTGACACATTATGGTCCGTAATCAGGTTTATTCA
>NZ_JAJSRC010000030.1:0-81421 GCF_021283245.1 Pseudomonas sp. NMI760_13
CAACTGGACCAGGCCTTTCGCAAACCCGCCGCGCACAAGGTCAACGCCATGCTGCTCAGCGGCGCCATCACCGCGGCGGTGTCCGGCAAGCACGGCAAGGTCGTGGAACTGGTGCTCTGGACTATGGAGAGCGCCGAGGACCTGCAGGCCCGGTTGCAGCACCTGCAGGCCAGCGCGGGTACTGGCGAGGCCTTGCGCAGCGTGCGCATAGGGGCAGACAGCCTGCAATACCAGGCCGCCCACAGCCTGCGCCTGCTCAGCCTGAGCGCGGAGCAGACCCGCGCCCTGGCCCGTGAAGCCATGGGCAACCTGCGCAGTGGCTTGTCTGGCCTGGGGCCGGGCCGCGCGGACTTGATGTTGAGCCTGGGTGGGTTGTGGTTCCAGCAGGACAGCCTGCGCAGGAATCATGACGCGCTGAGCGCGATCCCGGGCAATGCGGAAGCCGAAGCGCTGGCAGCGGTGTGGTCGTCGTCCATCGGGGTTTTGGGGTTGAGTATTGAGGCGACAGGGAAAGCGATCGAGATATTGCGGCCTGCCCGGGTCGCCGTGACGGCGGGCTCGACATTGATGCAGGGGACGCAACTGGTGAAGTACGGTGGTGCCATTGCTGCTGTCGCTGGTATTGCAGAAGGAACAAATTATTTACTAGCGGCTCAACGAACAGGTGCACAAGGCGATCTAGCATCCAACCAAAAATATAATATTGCAGGCCTATCTGCGATTGGTTCAGCATTCGTAGGAGTAAGCACACTTTACTTTGGGACCGCATTCCTAGGCCCTGTAGGTATAGCACTATTACTTGCACTTTCGGCCTACACGCTTGCTACGATCGCAAAAAAAAACGAATCGTCTCCACTGGAAATCTGGGCTCGCCAGTCCAGATGGGGGCTACCAGCGTCACATCGTGAATGGCAGGTCGCAGAAGACAATGACAACGCTATAGGTGCTCTCAATGCTGCCCTAGTGGGCATCACTGCGCATGCCTCAATAGATATAACATTCAAAGAAACACACCCTCCGAAAACGATAGAGCCGTTCGTCACGCTGAGGGACAGCTTCTCGGTTCCACTCGAAACACGTCTGAACTACACAATCACCATTCCTAACTTTGCTCACGAACAGGCAAGATACGAATGGACACTGGTGGTTTATTCACCGGGTAGAAACACTGTGCCGACCGTGTACTCAGGAGACAGCGACAAGGAAAAAACCGAGTTATATGAGAACACTGGCAGCCCAGAGGATAGTTCTCGCCAAGGAAAGACTCTAAGAATAGAAGGGAGTACACCAACCGCAGATTTCAAAACTATCGACGCCTTTGAGTTAACAGTCAGCTATTGGCCCAACAAGGACGACACCACAAATTTCGCGAAATTGGTAAAAAAACAGGACAAACTGGACGTAAGGGGATAAAAATGAAAAGACCTATCCTGATTCCTCCGTGTCCAGGCTGGAAAGAGGACTTCAACCTCCCAAACGCCCCGACTAAAGTCGACCCTTCTCCCATACTGCTAAACTCAAACCATCAAGACGACATCTACGTAGAGATACCTCGCAACTCAGTCAACACTGGGGGACTATTAACCCTGTGCATTCCATTAAGCATTACAACAATCATTCTTGGCACAAGAATAATAGCAACCAGCATCCAGCACAATGACTACGAGTCACTATTAACCATATCAATACTAATATCCATTATAACTTGGCAGGTAGCAATATATTTTCGCCTAGTCCGCACCGCCCCGCGCGACGAGCCAATACGTTTCAACCGTTCCCGTCAAAAAATCTACGCTTACAACTTTACGTTCTGTTGGTGGAACCCCTTCATCCCATGGCCAATAAAAATCGTCAGCTACGACTGGAAGGATGTACGCGCCGAACGCTGGAGAAAGCAGGCTGTCACCCACCAAGGCTCGCACCTCGTGAAGACAGGGATCATGTTGTCCGTCGTCGAACCGGGCACCAACAAGGTCATCGACCGGTTCTCTTTGAGTAATACGTACGGGGAAGAGTCCATCTGGGCCTACATCTGCACTTACATGCAATATGGTCTCGATGCTGTTTCACCTGCCCCACACAATGAAGATCACAACCTTCTCCTCTGGTATCAGTTCGCCAAGCGTCTGGGAGCAGAGGTCAAGTGGCCAGAAGCGATAGACCGCGAATCGCGAACGGCTCCACAAACCGCTCCACTGGCTGAGTTGCCATGAAGCCTGTCGTCTTCGTCAATCATCGAGACTGGTGCCACGCCAGGGAGACACGAGGAGCCTTGGCGGCGTCATGATAGAAGGTGATCCGGGCTGGCTAGTCGAGTCGCATCGAAGAAGCCCGCTCACCGTCAGCATTACTGGCTGCAACGCTGCCCCAGTTAAGCGGGACTACCTACCATCAATCACAGAAAAGTAAACACCTCTGCCGCCGCCAACCGCGACTTGCTCAGCCCGGCATTGAAATCCTCCTCGCTGCGATAGCCCAGGCTCAGCAGCACCACGCTGGTGAAGCCCTGCTCGCGCAGGCCCAGTTCGGCGTCCAGGGCCTTGGCGTCGAAGCCTTCGATCGGCGTGGCGTCCAGGCCGTGGGCGGCGGCGCCCAGCAGTGCGGTGCCCAGGGCCAGGTAGACCTGCTTCTCCATCCAGTGCTGCAGGTCCTTGAAGTCATGGCGGTGCAGGTCGACGTAGCCGCGGCGGGTCTGGTCCTGGCCATCACGGGCCTGTTCGGTGCGGAAGCGCCCGTCGGCGGCCTCCTGCGCCAGCACCGCCTGCAGGTGGGCTTCGGTCATGTTGGTGCGGGCGGCGAACACGATCACATGGGAGGCGTCGCGCAGCTTCGGGCTGTTGTAGGCGAAACGCTCGTCGGTGGCCTTGGCCAGGCGCGCCTTGCCTTCGGCGCTGTCGGCCACGACGAAGTGCCAGGGCTGCGAGTTGACCGAGGACGGGCTGTGGCGCAGCTGCTCGAGCAAGGCATCGATGGTGGCCTGGGGAATCCTGCGGCTGGCGTCGTAGGCTTTGGTGGTGTAACGGCGTTTGGCGAGGGCAACGGTATCCATCTACGGTAATTCCTCAAAGGGATCGTGAATGAGCCGCATCTTATCTTCCCGGCGGCAAAGAAAAACCAGCACAATGCAGCAACACTTTCATCCCTGGAGTGAAAATGCTGCGCATCAACGATCTCGAACTGTTCGCCCGTGCCAGCGCCCTGGGCAGCTTTACCGCTGCGGCCCACGAGGCCGACCTGCTGCCCGGCCAGGTGGCGGCGGCGATCAAGCGCCTGGAACGCGAACTGGATGTGCGCCTGTTCGCCCGCACCACCCGCAGCCTGCGCCTGACCGCCGAGGGCGAGCTGTACCTGCCCACCGCCCAGCGCGTGCTCGATGCCCTGCGCCAGGGCCGCGAGGACCTGCACGGCAGCCACAGCTGCCTGCGCGGCGTGTTGCAGGTGGCGGCGCCGTCAGACATGGGGCGCAACCTGCTGCGGCCCTGGCTCAGCGCGTTTCGCCGCGAGCACCCGGGGCTCGGCCTGCGCTTCTTTCTCTCCGACCAGCTGGCCGACCTCTACCGCGACCCGGTGGATGTCGCCATCCGCTACGGCCAGAACGAGGACGCCAACTACATTGCCCTGCCCCTGGCACCGTGGAACCGTCGGGTGCTGGTGGCCTCGCCCGACTACCTGGCCCGCCATGGCCGGCCGGACAGCCCCGACGACCTGCAGCAGCACGACTGCCTGCTGTACCTGCAGCAGAGCCGGGTGTACGACAAATGGCGACTGGGCAACCGCACCGTGCAGGTGCGCGGGCCGCTGTTCAGCGACGACGCCGACGTGGTGCGGCGCTGGGCGCTGGAAGGCGAAGGCATCGTCTACAAGTCGTGGCTGGATGTCAGCGCCAATGTTGCCGCCGGCGAGCTGGAGGTCCTGCTGCCCGAACACCCCGGCGAGCTGACCCCGGTGACCCTGGTATGCCCGCACCGCAAGCAGCTCACCCCGGCGGTGGCCCAGCTGCACCTGTGGCTGCGCGAGCGCTTCGCCACGCTGCGCCCGGAGGGCATGTTGCAGCCGCTGTCGCCGGGCGTATAGTGCATCCACCCCCAACTGCAAGGAGCTGTCATTCATGCCGAGCCTGGAGTTTCTCGTTACCGCGCTGATCATCGTGCTGATTCCCGGCAGCGGGGTCATCCTCACCGTCTCCAGCTCCCTGGTGGCCGGGCGCCGCGCCTGCCTGTGGACCGCCACCGGCTGCACCCTGGGTATCGTCCCGCACCTGCTGGCCTCGGTGCTGGGCCTTTCGGCCTTGCTGCACACCAGCGCCCTGGCCTTCCAGGGCCTGAAGTTCGCCGGCGTCGCCTACCTGCTGTACCTGGCCTACGCCACCTGGCGTGACCGCGCGGCCTTCGCCGTGGACACCCAGGCCACCCCGGCCAGCGCCGGCCAACTGGTGCTCAAGGCCTGCCTGCTGAACATCCTCAACCCCAAGCTGACGCTGTTCTTCCTCGCCTTCCTGCCGCAGTTCATCAGCCCCCAGGCCGGTTCCGCGACCGTGCAGATGCTCGGCCTGAGCGCGGTGTTCATGGCCATGACCTTCGTCGTCTTCGTGATCTATGGCCTGCTCGCCCACCTGTTCCGCCGCGCCGTGATCGACTCGCCCCAGGTACAGGCCTGGCTGCGGCGCAGCTTCGCCGCCTCGTTCGCCGGGCTTGGCATCAACCTGGCGTTCGCCCAGCGCTGACAGGGCTGCACAATCGTTCTAAACGCCCGGGCCGTTTCTGCGTTAAGGTCGTCTACCGACACCCGCACGGCCCGCGCCCATGAGCAACTGGATCGACCTCAGACAGGACGCCGACACCGGCATCGAGTCGGTCCGCGCCCATTTCACCGGCCATGCCTACGACCCGCACTGGCACGACAGCTTCCTGGTCGGGGTGACCGAACAGGGCGTGCAGCAATTCAACTGCCGCCGCGCACGCCACAACAGCACCCCAGGCCAGGTGTTCGTGCTCGAGCCGGGCGACCTGCACGACGGCCATGCACCCACCGTTGAGGGTTTCACCTACTCAACCCTGTACCTGGATGCCAACTGGCTGGAAACCGAGCTGCGCGCCCTGTTCGAACACGCGCCCTCGGGCGCCTTGCCCAGCTTCGGCACCCTGCTGCACCAGGATCCGCGCCTGGCCGGGGCCACCGCCCGGGCCTTCGAGACGGTGCATTACAACGATCTGCGCATCGTCCGCCAGACCGCCCTGGACGACCTGCTGGCCTGCCTCACCGGCCACCTGCACTGGCGCAAGCGCCTGGACCCCGATCCACGCTTGCCGTTGTGCGCCCAGGTCGCCCGCGATTACCTGCACGCACACCTGGACCAGGACATCGGCCTGGTCGAGCTGGCGCAGGTGTGCGGCGTCGACCGCTTCCGCCTGACCCGGGCGTTCAAGGCGGCTTTCGGCCTGGCGCCGCATGCCTACCTGATCCAGCTGCGCCTGGCCCGTGCACGGCGGCGGCTGGCCCTGGGTGAAACGCCGGCCAGCGTCGCCACCTCCCTGGGCTTTGCCGACCAGAGCCACTTGGGCCGCTGGTTCCGCCGCGCCTACCGACTGACCCCGGCGGATTACCGCAAGCGCTGCTCAAACCTTCCAGACTGAACCGGCGCTCGCCGCGACCATGGCGCTTCGATCACTCGGAGCCTTGACCATGTCACACACGCTGTTGCCCTTCATCCTGTTCGCCCTGGCCGCCAGCATCAGCCCCGGGCCGACCAACCTGCTGATTCTCGCCCACGGAGCCAGGCGCGGCCTGCGCGCCAGCCTGGCGCCGATCGTGACGGCCTGCTGCGCGGCGGCGGCAGTGGTGCTGCTGGTGGGCCTGGGGCTGGGCGAGGTGCTGCTGCGCTACCCGCTGGCGCAGCAGGCCATGAGTTGGGTGGGCGCCCTGTGGCTCAGCTGGCTGGCCTGGAAGATGCTGCGCAGCGCCGGTGCGCCGCTGCAGGCGGGCAGCGATAGCGGCCTGGACCCGCTGAGCGCGGCGACCCTGCAGGTGGTCAACCCCAAGGTGTGGGTGACGGCGGTGGCAATGGTCGGCCTGTTCGCCGGCCCGGCACTGCCGATGTGGTGGTTGAGCCTGGTGTTCCTGCTGATCGCCCTGCCGAGCATGACCGCGTGGGCGCTGATGGGCATCGGCAGCGCCCGCTGGTTACGTTCGCCCCAGGCGCTGCGGGTGTTCAATCAGGGCCTCGCCGGCCTGCTGCTGGTGTCGGCGTGGTCGGCCTTGCTGGTGTGACGCGGCGGGCATCGGCCTTCAGCGCGCGGTAGCCGCGCGCAGACGCAGCCCCAGGCGCGGCCCGAACACATTGATCAGCAGCCCGAGCATCACCAGCAGCGCGCCCCAGCCCTGGGCCTCGCTCAGGCGCTCGCCCAGCAACACGGCCGAGGAGCTCAGGCCGACCACCGGCACCAGCAGCGAGAACGGCGCCACCTTGCCCGCCGGGTGGCGCGACAACAGGGTGCTCCACAGGCTGTAGCCGACCATGGTGGCGACGAAGGCCAGGTAGGCCAGGGCCAGCACCGAGCTCCAGCCGATGTTGGCCAGGGCATGGCCGATGCGCTCGGGCCCTTCCAGCCACCAGGACAGCGCCAGGAACGGCAGCGGCGGGATCAGCCCGCCCCAGATCACCAGGGCGACCAGATCGACCTTGCCGAAGCGCCGGGTGATGATGTTGCCCATGCCCCACATGGCGCCGCCGCACAGGGTCAGCAGCAGTGCGAGCAGCGGCACGTGGCCGCTGTCCTCGCTGCCGATCACCGCCAGGCCGCCGGCGGCCACCAGCAGGCCCAGCACGCTGGCCAGGCGCAGCCGCTCGCCAAGGAACAGCGCGGCAAAGCCCAGGGTGAAGAACGCCTGGGACTGCAGCACCAGCGAAGCCAGCCCCGGCGGCATGCCACTGGCCATGGCCTGGAACAGGAAGGCGAACTGGCCCAGGGAAATGGTCGCGCCGTAGGCGATCAACCAGCGCCATGGCAGGTTCGGGCGCTTGATCAGGAACACCGCCGGAAAGGCCACCAGCAGAAAGCGCAATGCCCCCAGCAGCATCGGCGGCAGGCCGTCGAGGCCGACCTTGATGACCACGAAATTGACGCCCCAGGCGATGATCACCACCAGGGCGATCAGCAGGTCCTTGAGTGGCATGGCACGCATTCCTTCTTCAGGCTTGTTATAGACATATTTGGTTACAGCATAAGGGCATCGTGCCGCCGCGGACCATTACAGTTGCGCACCAGCCTTGCGCAACAGTCGGCTGTGATGGCCTCGTAACAGCGACGAAAACCCCGCGTAAGCTTCACTTGACCAGACTTGTATATACATGCTCATATCGGGCTTCGGCCATCCGCCCTGCGTCCCGCCGATAGCCGCCGCCTTTCACAAAAACAACGAAGCGGAGCCCTCCCCGATGTCCAGCAAACCCGTGATCGAGCGCCGCTCGATCGACTACATCCCCGAGTCTGAACGCCATGGACGCGTCTACAGCCAATTCACCCTGTGGCTGGGAGCCAACCTGCAGATCACCGCGATCGTCACCGGCGCCCTGGCCGTGGTGCTGGGCGGCGATGTGTTCTGGTCGTTGATCGGCCTGCTGCTCGGACAACTGGTCGGCGGCGCGGTGATGGCCCTGCACGCAGCCCAGGGGCCACGCCTGGGTCTGCCGCAGATGATCTCCAGCCGGGTGCAGTTCGGCGTGTACGGCGCGGCCATCCCCATGGCCCTGGTGTGCCTGATGTACCTGGGCTTCACCGCCACCGGCACGGTGCTGTCCGGCCAGGCCATCGGCCAGTTGCTGAGCATCAGCGACAGCGCCGGCATTCTCATCTTCGCCGGAGTGATCGTGCTGGCGACCCTGGCCGGCTACCGGGTGATTCACTGGATCGGTCGGGTGGCCAGCGTGCTGGGGATCATCGCCTTCGTCTACCTGTTCAGCCGCATCCTGATGCTCGCCGACATCGGCCAGCTGCTCGACAACCGCCATTTCAGCTGGGCCAGCTTCCTGCTGGCAGTGTCGCTGGCGGCGTCCTGGCAGATCGCCTTCGGCCCGTACGTGGCCGACTACTCGCGCTACCTGCCCAGCCATACCTCGCCGCTCAAGACCTTCCTCGCCGCCGGCCTGGGCTCGGTGATCGGCGCCCAGGCCTCGATGATCCTCGGCGTGTTCGCCGCGGCCATCGCCGGCGGCCAGTTCTCCGGGCGCGAGGTGGCCTACATCGTCGGCCTGGGCGGCGCCGGCACCACGGCGGCGCTGCTGTACTTTTGCATCGCCTTCGGCAAGGTGACCATCTCCACCCTCAACAGCTACGGCAGCTTCATGTGCATCGCCACGATCATCAGTGGTTTCCGGGGTCACCTGCAGATCAGCCGAATCCAGCGCCTGGTGTTCGTGCTTGGCATCGTCGGCGCCGCGACCCTGGTCGCCCTGCTCGGCCAGCATTCGTTCCTCAGCGCGTTCAAGTCGTTCATCCTGTTCCTGCTGACCTTCTTCGTGCCGTGGAGCGCGGTGAACCTGGTGGACTACTACTTCATCACCAAGGAACGCTACGACATCCCGGCACTGGCCGACCCTGACGGCCGCTACGGGCGCTGGAACTGGCCGGGCATCGGCGTGTACACCTTCGGCGTGCTGGTGCAGATGCCGTTCATCGACACCAAGCTGTACACCGGGCCCATGGTCGCGCACCTGGGCGGCGTGGATGTGTCGTGGCTGATCGGCCTGGTGGTGCCGAGCGTGCTGTACTACTGCGTGGCCCGCCGCCGCGCGGCCGAGGCGCCGGCCGGGATCATCGTGCCGGAGGGGCGCTGAGCCGGGTTGCTCACACATATCCTGCATGAGATCGCCCAGCCCCTCGGGCTGGGCTGTCGCACATGAAATGGTGTCCCTGTGGGAGCAACTGTCTTGCTAATTTTTAGAATCTGGCGCGATCCCTGTGGGAGCGGGCTTGCCCGCGAACACGGGCGAAGCCCGTGCCATCCACCACGGTGTCGGCTTCGCGGGTAAACCCGCTCCCACAGGTTCTCTGCCCGCCGGCCCAGCCAGATAGGCTGGGCGATCTCTTACGGGACACTGTCATCTTTCGGTCAAGCAACTGTCGTAATCTGCGGCGCAACTCTGTGCCACGGGTCTTCGGCATGCCTCGCCTGCTTCTCCTTCTGCTGTGCCTGCTCCCGGGCCTGTCTTGCGCCGGGCCCGCGCAACTGCGTATCCAGGGCTCCAACACCATCGGCGCGGCCCTTGGCCCGGCCCTGGTGCAGGGGCTGCTGCAGGCTCAGGGCGCAAGCGCCATCGAGCACCGGCCCGGCGCCACGGCCAACGAGACCGAGGTCCACGCCCGCGATCCGGACGGCCAGCCCGTGCGCATCGACATTGCCGCCCACGGCACCAGCACCGGCTTTGCCGCGCTGGCCCGGGGCGAGGCCGACCTGGCCGCGGCCTCGCGGCCGATCAGCGACAGCGAGGCGCAACAGTTGCAGGCCCTGGGCAACCTGCGTGGCGCGGGCTCGGAACAGGTGATCGGCCTGGATGGCGTGGCGGTGATCGTCCACCCGGACAACCCGCTCACGCAACTGAGCACCGAGCAACTGGCCCAGGTGTTCTCCGGCCAGCTGCAGCGCTGGGAACAGCTGGGCGTGCCCGGCGGGGCGATCCACCTGTATGCCCGCGATGATCGCTCCGGCACCTTCGAAACCTTCAAGGCCCTGGTACTTGCCCCTCAGCAAGCGGCACTGACCACCCAGGCGCGGCGCTTCGAGTCCGCCGACGAACTGGCCGCCCAGGTCATGGCCGACCGCCAGGCCATCGGCTTCAGCGGCCTGGCCACGGTCCACCGGGCCAAGGCACTGGCCGTGGCCGAGGGCGATGCACCGGCGCTGCCACCCAGCCGTGCCCTGGTGGCCAGCGAGGACTACCCGCTGTCGCGTCGCCTGTTCTTCTACCTCCCCACCCACCCCACGCCGCTGGCCAAGGCACTCGCCGAGTTTGCCCAAAGTCCCGCCGGCCAGGCCATCGTCGCCGAGCAGGGCTTCGTTTCCCAGCAGATCAAGCCACAGCAGGTCGCGGCCCAGGGCGACATGCCGCCACGCTATCGGACATTGGCCGGCGAGGCCCAGCGCCTGAGCGTGAACTTCCGCTTCCAGGAAGGCAGCGCCGGCCTCGACAACAAGGCCCTGCGCGATGTGCAGCGGGTCGGCGACTACCTGCGCCAGGCCGGCAAGCTACAGGGCAAGGTGGTGCTGGTGGGCTTCGGCGATCCCAAGGAGACACCGGGCCGCGCCGCGCTGCTGTCGCGCCTGCGGGCCATGGCGGTGCGCCGCGAGCTGGCCCGCGTCGGGGTGCAGGTCAGGGACGTGGCGGGCATGGGCGACGAACTGCCGGTGGCCGGCAACGACCTGGAGCAGGGGCGCCTGCGCAACCGCCGGGTCGAGGTCTGGGTGTACTGACCCGCTCAGGACCCGTCAGGCAGTTCAACCCGCGCCACCAGCCCACCGCCAACGCGATTGCGCAAGGTCAGCTCGCCGCCCTGCTCGCGCACGCTGGCACGGGCGGCCGAGAGGCCGAGGCCGACGCCACCGGTGTCACGGTTGCGCGAGCCCTCCAATCGGTAGAATGGCTCGAACACCTGCTGCAGGGCCTCCTCGGGAATACCTGGCCCACTGTCGCGAACCTCGATGACGATCAGGTGAGCGGCGCGGCGCAGCGTTATCTGCGGATCGCGGGCATACTTCATGGCGTTTTCCACCAGGTTGACGACCACCCGCTTGGTCGCCAGCGGGCGGCCGTCATGCACCAGGTGCGCCGGGCCCTTGAAGGCGATGTCCAGATGCTGGTCGCGGTAGTCGTCGACCAGGGTCTGCAACAGCTCCGACAGATCATAGGCCGTGCGCTGCTCCAGTTGCGTGCCTTCGCGGAAGAACGCCAGGGCCTCGTTGATCATCGTCTGCATCTCGTCGACGTCGCGGATCAGCTTGCGCTGGTGGTCCAGGTCCTCCATGAACTCGCTGCGCAGGCGCATGCGCGTCAACGGCGCGCGCAGGTCGTGGGAGATGGCCGCGAGCATGTGGGTGCGCTCGCGGAGGAAGTGTTGGATCTGCGCCTGCATGGTGTTGAAGGCGATGATTGCCTGGCGGATTTCCTCGGGCCCCTCGATGGCGATGGGCGGCGCCTGCAGGTCGCCGCCGAAGCGCCGCGCCGCGCTGGCAAAGCGTTGCAGCGGCGCGGCCAGCTGGCGGGTGGCGAGCCAGGCCACCAGCAACGTCGCCACCAGCCCCAGACCGATGACCACCGCCAGGCGCGCCGTCGCGCTCATGCCCCAGCTGCGCTCCGGCGGCACGAACAGCAGCCAGCTGTCATCAGCCAGGGCAACCAGCGCCACGTAGTGCGCCTCGGCGCTGCCCATAGGCCAGTCATCCGGGTTGTACACTTCGATCGGCCGCGAGGGCCCCAGCAGCTGGGCCATCGCCGGCACCTGCCCGGAATTGAGCATGGTGCCCGGGCCAGGCAGGCCAAAGTCGTCACGCCGGGTACTCCAGGTCACCCGCAGCGTTGGCGTGCTCGCCGCCTCGGCCAGCTGCCCGCGCAGCGTCGCCGGCGCGGTCTCGATCACCCGGGTGGTCACGGCGATCTGCTCGAGCAGGCCGGTGCGTTCGATGGGCGGGCGTGCCCAGCTGCCGGCAACCTGGACGAACAGGGCATTGAACGCCAGCGAGGCGAGCAATGCGGTGAAAATGGTCAGGGCGATGCGCTTGCGCAGAGTGTCGCGACCCAGCAGGCGACGGATCACGAGCGGGTCACCGTGGCGCTGAACAGGTAGCCGCCATTGCGCACGGTGCGAATCAGGTCCGGGCGCTTGCTGTCGGGCTCGATCTTGCGCCGCAGACGGCTGACCTGCACGTCGATGCTGCGGTCGAAGGCGTCATGGCCGTGGCCACGGGTCAGGTCGATCAACTGCTCGCGGGTGAGGATGCGCTGCGGGTGCTCGAGAAACACCACCAGCAGGTCGAACTCGGCGCCGGACAGCGGCACCATCACCCGCTCGGGCGAGCGCAGCTCGCGGCAAGTGATGTCCAGCTGCCAACCGGCGAAACCGATCACCGGTCGCGCCGCCTCGCCCCGCGGTGGCTGTTCACCAACCCGGCGCTGCACGGCGCGCAGGCGGGCCAGCAGTTCACGTGGATCGAACGGCTTGGTCAGGTAATCGTCGGCGCCCAGTTCCAGGCCGATGATGCGGTCGCTCAGTTCGGCCATGGCGGTGAGCATGATGACCGGCACCCCAAGCTGCGCACGCAGCTTCTGGCACAGGCCCAGGCCACTTTCGCCGGGCAGCATCAGGTCGAGGATGATCGCATCCGGGCGCTGCCGGGCGATGGCTGCCCACATCGCCTGCCCCTCGGCGGCCAGGTCCACCTCGTAGCCGTGCTGGACGAAGAACTGCTTCAGCAAGGCGAGGATTTCGACGTCGTCATCGACGATCAACAGTCTGCTCACGGTGATACCGATCCGGGAAAAAAGGCGTATCTAAAACCATTGCGCCACGCGGGTCATTTATTTCAATCGCGCAACATTTCGTCATGCACGACACAAAGCGGACATCACCCGGCAACGATGACCCTTCACCCTGCCAGCCTTCCATTACCGAGGGCTCCCCATGAAGATAGTCGACAGCCGCAACAGCACCGATGGGCATGAGGGTTCCGCGTCCCTGATCCTCAGCCAGCGCAACACCCAGCGCGGACAATCGGGTTCCCTGATCGTGCAGCAGGAGAGCCTGGAGCTGGCAAACGAACAGGGCTACGTCACCCTGCGTCGGTATTTCGAACACTACGACCCGACCTTTGGCGAATGGGTCGAGTACAGCCACACCGTTCCCGTCCGTGACCTCGTGCACTGGCTGATGGCACGCGGACAGTTGCGCATCCAGACATCGCAGGACGTGCCCCACCTGCAAGCGGCCCATCCGACCCGGCGCGAGGTTCGCCACCCATGAGTCGGCGTCACCTTCTGGCACTGGTGCTGACGTCCACCCTGGGCCTGTCCGCGTGCGGCAGCAACAAGCCGGCACCGACCGGTTATCTCAAGGATTACGGATTACTCACCCCGCACCAGGCACCCTCAGGCGGGACCGTGCTCAGCTGGGCCGACCCGAAATGGCCAAAGGGCCGTTACATCGAGGTCTACCTGGCACCCAGCCGGTTCTACCCGGCGCCCGAGCCGAGCACGCGCATCCCCCAGGCCACCCTCGCCAGCATCACCCACTACTACGATGCGGTACTGCGCAACGAACTGGGCAAGGTGATGACGGTGGTCGACCGGCCCGGCCCCAACACCCTGGTGGTCAGGCCGGCCATCACCCGCATCAGCGCCGACACCCAGGGCCTGCGCTTCTACGAGTGGCTGCCGATCACCCTGGTCGCGGCCGGGGTGAGCAGCGCCGCGGGCATGCGCGACCGGGACAGCGCGATTGCCAGCGAGCTGTCGTTCGAGGCGGGCGCAAGCGGCAAGGTGGTCGGCGAGGCGATGCTCACCGGTACCGGCGTGCCGCTGGACAACGACCGCCAGGTGATGACCGCCGACAACGTCAAGGCCGTGCTCGACGGCTGGGCCGTGGACCTGCGCCAGGGCTATGCGGCGCCGCTCAGGTAGCGTGACGCTTCACAGGACAAGCCCAGCTCGCCTGGTCAGGCCTTGAGCGAGGCCATGTCGATGACAAAGCGGTACTTCACGTCGCCGGCGATCATCCGCTCGTAGGCCTGGTTGATGTTGCGGATGTCGAGCCTTTCGATATCGCAGCTGATCCCGTGCTCGGCGCAGAAGTCGAGCACCTCCTGGGTTTCGGCGATACCGCCGATCAAGGAACCTGCCAGCACCCGGCGCTGCATCACCAGGTTGGCCGCATGTACCGGTGGATCAACCGGTTCGATCAGCCCGACCAGGATGTGCACGCCGCCAAACTTCAGGGTTTGCAGGTAGGGGTTGAGGTCGTGCTGCACCGGGATGGTGTCGAGCAGGAAATCGAAGCGACCCGCCGCACTGCGCATCTGTTCGGCATCGGTGGAGACGATCACATGGTCGGCGCCTTGGCGACGGGCTTCCTCGGCCTTGGCCGCGGAGCGGGTGAACAGGGTCACTTCCGCCCCCAGGGCCTTGGCCAGCTTGATGCCCATATGGCCCAGGCCACCCATGCCCAGCACGCCCACCTTGTGCCCGGGGCCCACGCCGTGGTGCTTGAGGGGCGAATAGGTGGTGATGCCGGCGCACAGGATCGGCGCCGCGCTGGCCAGGTCCATGCCCTCGGGAATGCGCAGGACGAAATGCTCGCTGACCACGATGCTGCTGGAGTAGCCGCCCATCGTGTTGCTGCCGTCGACCCGGTCGGGGGTGGCGTAGGTCATGGTCGGGCCTTCCAGGCAGTACTGTTCGACGTCCTGGCGACAGGCCTCGCACTGGCGGCAGGAATCAACCATGCAGCCGACGCCGACCAGATCACCGACCTGGTAACGGCTGACCTGCGCGCCCACCGCGCTGACCCGGCCGACGATCTCATGGCCCGGCATCAGCGGGTAGACGGCGATGCCCCATTCATTGCGGGCCTGGTGGATATCGGAATGGCACACGCCACAGTAGAGGATCTCGATGACCACATCGTCGGGCCGCGGGCTGCGGCGCTGGAAGGTCATGGGGGCCAGGGGGCTGGTGGGCGATTGGGCGGCGTAACCGATGGCGGTGTACATGGGGCACCTCGTGCAAGTGAAACGATTCAGGCGACGCATTCTGCGCGCCGGGACCAGCCTCGCCCACCGCCGATTCTCCAGTATGCATGCCTGATTCTCCGGACCTTGCCACCAACCTCTGGCATGACCCCGCGAATCTGCGAAGATGCCAGTGTCCGATTCTCTGCCCGGGTTCACCATGCACCTGACTCACCATGTGGATGCCAATGCCACGCTCTGCTCTCTGATCCGTACTCTCGCCACAGGCCCGGGGTTCGTGCCCACCCTCCTGCCCCAGGTCCAGGTCCTTACCTGGGACCACTACGTGGCCAGCACCCCGCAGATCTACGAACCCAGCCTGATCATCCTCGCCCAGGGCAGCAAACTGGCGCGCCTGGGCCCGCGCACTTTGGAGTACGGTGCCGGGCATTACCTGGTGCAGGCGCTGTCGGTGCCGTTCATGTGCGAGACCTTCGCCACGCCCCAGGCGCCGCTGCTGGGCGTGGCGGTGGACATCGACCGCGCCCTGCTCGGCGAGCTGGTGCAAAGCATGGACCTGGCGCCGGATGCCGCGGTGCAGGCACAGACGCCACAGTCGATGACTTCGGCGGTGCTGGACACGGCCATGCGCGACAGCGTCGAACGCCTGCTGCAGTGCCTGCAGGACCCGCTGGACGCCAAGGTGCTGGGGCCGGCGCGGGTGCGCGAGGTGCTCTACACCGCCCTGCGCGGGCCACAGGCCGGCGTGCTGCGGGCGCTGGTCGAGCAACAGGGGCATTTCGCCCGGATCGGCGCGGCCCTGGCCTACCTGCGCGAGCACTACGCCGAACCGCTGGGGGTGGAAGAGCTGGCCAGCCGGGCGAACATGAGCGTGTCGACCTTCCACGAACACTTCAAGCGCTGCACCGACCTGGCGCCGATGCAGTACCTCAAGCGCCTGCGCCTGCTCAAGGCGCAGCAGATGCTGATCGGCGAAGGGCTGGGCGTGGCCCAGGTGGCGCATCGGGTCGGCTATCAGAGCACTTCGCAGTTCAGCCGCGAGTACAAGCGCCAGTTCGCCCGCAGTCCGGGGGAAGAGCAGCCGTACCAGAGCCTGCCGGCCTGACTGGAGTCCGACTTGGAATTGCAGGGGCTGCTTTGCAGCCCTTTCCGGCCGGTCCGACGCCTCGGCAAGGCCGCTCCTACAGGCAACCGCGCGCCCTGTAGGAGCGGCCTTGTGCCGCGAAAGGGTCGCAAAGCGACCCCAGCAATCTTGAATTGGAGCTCCCCAAAATTACTGGCGCAAAACCATCGCCACAATGGTCGCCTGCAGCTCGCGCTTGGCCACTTCTGCCGTCAGCTCCCCGGCCGCCGCCGCCAGGGACAGCGCATCCGCCGCCCCCACCAGCACCCACAACCCGGCCACGCCGATATCGCCACCCGGCGCGAACGGCAGCAGCGCTTCACGGCATTTATCCATGAACGGCCCGTCATAACCACGCTTGAGCGCCTCCAGCTCCGGCGAGCCGGCCAGCGCGGCGCTGACCCCGGGGATCTCCCTACCCTGAGTCGCCACACAGTCCACATAGGCCTCGGCAATCACCCAGGCCCGCTCCGGCAGGCTCGCCGGGCAGCCGGCCAGGGCCTTGTCGAGCATGGCCGTCTGGCGAGCGTCGTATTCCTGGTACAGCGCCAGCAACAAGCCGTTGCGGGTCTCGAAATGGTCGTACACCACCGGCTTGGTCACCCCGGCCTGCTCGGCCAGGCGCCCCAGGCTCAGGGCATCGGTGCCCTCCTCACGAACCAGCCGCCAGGCCACATCCAGCAACTGACGGCGGCGCTCCTCGCGGGACAGGCGTTTGCGCGGCGCGGTCTTTTCCTCGCTTGACATCGCTTACCTACCAAAAGTAACTTACTAAGCGTAACTTACCTTGAGTATATAACGCTCCCGGTGTCCCTGCATCCTGATTCTGGAGATTCCACCATGCATGCCCTGATCGTCATCGGTCACCACGACCCCGACTCCCTCACCCACGCCCTCGCCCAGCAGGTCGCCGAGGGCCTGCGCGCCGCCGGCCATACCAGCGAGTTCGCCGACCTGGCCAGCGAAGGCTTCGACCCACGCTTCAGCCTGGCCGACCACGCCGTGCATCGACGCCTGGGCCAGCCACCGGCCGATGTACTGGCCGAACAGGCGCGCATCGAGCGGGCCGACACCGTGGTCATGGTCTACCCCATCTACTGGTGGTCGCTGCCGGCCCTGCTCAAGGGCTGGGTCGAGCGGGTGTTCAGCAACGGCTGGGCCTTCGACCAGGCCGCCGACGGCAGCACCACCAAGCTGCTGCACGGGATGACCGCGCACCTGGTCGGCGTGGCCGGCGCCGACGCCGGCACCTTCGAGCGCCATGGCTATGGCGAGGCCATGCGCGTGCAGATCGAGCACGGTATCTTCGACTACTGCGGTGCCCGGGTCATCAGTTCGACCCTGTTCACCGACAGTGAAGGCGCAGCCCCCGCCAGCCTCCTGCCACAAGCCCGTCAACTGGGGCTGACCCTGTTCGCGGGCCAGGAAGCTGCGGCCTGATGCGCCAGCGCGCGCCGCTGCGCAGGCAGCGGCGCGAATTGTTGTGACATGCCCCATTGCGAGACGATGAACCTCCCGGCTACCATTGAGAACGATTCACACTCACAACTGGATAGCCACCGTTGGACAGCACCTCGACCCGCAAGCTGGGCTTCTTCTTCAGCGACCACCATCGCTGGCTGCTCCAACACATCCACAAACGCCTGCGCAACCGTGCCGACGCCGAGGACACCGCCGCCGAGGCGTTCTGCCAGATGCTCGGCGCGCAGGTCGATCCGGACAGCATCCAGCAACCTCGCGCCTACCTGTCGACCATCGCCCGGCGGCTGATCTTCGACCGCCACCGTCGCCGTCAACTGGAACTGGCCTACCTCGAGCGCCTGGCGCTATTGCCTGAACAAGTCGCCCCATCGGCCGAAGAGCAATTGCTGCTGATCGAAGCGCTGGTGACCATCGACCAGGTGCTGGAAGGCCTGCCCGCCATGGTCAAGGCCGCTTTCCTCTACAGCCAGCTCGACGGCATGAGCTATGTCGAGATCGCCGCCCGCCTGCAGATCTGCGAACGCACCGTCAGCCGCTACATGAAGCAGGCCCTGCGCCAATGCTACCTGTGCGAAGTACAACCATGAGCGCCCGCAGCCTGGACCCGATCGGCGAGCAGGCCATCGACTGGATGGTGGCGCTCAATGCCCGCGCGCCGGACGATGCGCTGTTGCGCCAACTGGAGCAGTGGCTGCGCCAGGACCCGGCGCACCGGCAGGCCTGGGACCGGCTGCAACAGCGCCTGGGCAGGCCTTGCGCAGCCCTGCGCGCCCTCGAGCAACGGGCCCCCGGACAGGCCGCCGAGGCGCGCCGGGTGCTGCTGCAACCGAGCCATTCACGTCGCGAAGTGCTGGGCGCCCTGGCCAGCCTCGGCCTGCTCGGCGGGGCGCTCTGGGGCGGCTGGCGCAGCGACGCCACCCAGGGCTGGCTGGCCGACCTGCACACCGCCAGCGGCGAGCGGCGCAGCTTCACCCTGGCCGACGGCAGCCGGCTGAGCCTCAACAGCGCCAGCGCCGTGGACCTGCGTTTCGATGCCCGCCAACGCCTGGTGCTGCTGCGCCACGGCGAACTGGTCATCCAGGTCGCCGCCGACGCCGCACGACCGTTGCGCGTGCGTACCGCGCAGGGCCAGGTGCAGGCCCTCGGCACCCGCTTCCTGGTCCGCCAGGAAGACACCGCCACCCGCGTGGTGGTACTCGAACACAGCGTGCGCCTGAGCCTGCCCGACGGGCGCTGGCAAGACCTGCAACAAGGCCAGGCGGCGCTGCTGCGCAGCAACGGCATCGAGCGGCTGGGCAGCGAGCAACAACAGCGCGCGGCCTGGGTGGAGGGCCGCCTGGAAGTGCTCGACGAACCGCTGCATGTGGTGGTCGACGCCCTGCGCCCCTACCAGCGCGGCTACATGCGCCTGGCCCCGGCGGTGCGCGACTTGCGGGTACAGGGCGTGTTCCCGCTCGAGCAGCCGCAACAAGCCCTCTCGGCACTGGCCGAAACCCTGCCGGTCAGCATCGAGCACTTCGGCCCCTGGCTGACCTTGATCGGCCCAAAAGCGGCTACGTGAAACTTTTTTTGAAAATCATTCGCAAAGGTGTCCGGTTTTCATTTCTCGGCCCACCTATCTCCTGACAACTCACAACATCCGGGAGATTTCCGTGCGCAACCCCTGGCCCATTGCCGCCGTCCTGACCAGCTTCAGCCTGTTCGCCCAGGCACAGACCCTGTCGTTCGACCTGCCCGCCGCGAGCCTGGCAACCACCCTCAACCGCATCGCCAGCCAGAGCGGCACCATCATCGCCCTGGAACCTGGGCTGGTACGCGGCAAGCAGGCCCCCGCGGTGGTCGGCCAGATGAGCGCCGAGCAAGCCATGCAGGCAGCGCTGGCCGGCAGTGGCCTGCAATTGCGCATCACCGGCAGCGGCCACTTCAGCGTGGCCCCCGCCAGCCAGGGCGGTGAGGCGCTGGAGCTGGGCAGCACCAGCATCACCGACAACTACCTGGACGCCACCAGCGAAGGCAGCGGCTCCTACGCGGCGCGGGCGGTGACCCTGGGCAAGGGCGTGCACACCCTCAAGGAGATCCCCCAGTCGGTGACGGTGATCACCCGCAAGCAGCTGTACGACCAGGGCATCACCGACCTGCAGGATGCGCTCAACCACACCACCGGCCTGGTCGGCGCCCAGGGCATCGGCCCTGGCGTGGTGGTGACCTCGCGAGGCTTCCAGATCGACGACTGGCAGTACGACGGCGTGCCGATCCCGCGCAACAACTACTCGCTGGGCAACTGGGCGACCCAGGACCTGGTGTTCTTCGACCGGGTTGAAATCCTGCGCGGCGCCTCCGGCCTGCTGCAAGGCACCGGCAGCCCGGGCGGGGCGATCAACCTGGTGCGCAAGCGTGGCCAGGCCGCACCGACCGTCACCGTCACCGGCAAGGCCGGTTCCTGGGACCACTATGGCCTGCAACTGGATGCCGGCGGCCCGCTGACCGCCGATGGCCGGGTACGCGGGCGGATGGTCGCCGACGAGGACCAGAGCGACAGCTTCATCGACTATGCCTGGAGCAAGTCGCACTCCCTGTACGGCGCGCTGGATATCGACCTGAACGACGACACCACCGTCGGCGCCGGCATCAGCTACAACCGCCAGCAGTCGCGGCCAATGCTGCGCGGTCTCCCCCGCTACGCCAACGGCAAGGCGATCGACCTGCCCCGCTCGACCTACACCGGCGCGCGCTGGAGCCGCGCGCAAACCGACGTCACCACCTACTACCTCGACCTCGAACACCGCTTCGACGATGACTGGACGTTCAAGGCCGCCGCCGTGCGCATGGACGAGACCAACACCTCCACCCACCAGCGCGTGCAGAGCACCCGCCAAGGCCTGGCGCCCGACGGCACCGGTATCACCTACGCCGACTGGATCACCGACTTTCACAACACCAAGCTGGGCCTGGACATGAACCTGGTCGGGCACTTCGACACCGGTGCCGTGGCCCACGAGGTGACCCTCGGCGGCAACTACTCCAAGCTGACCTCGGACGATGCCTACTGGCGGAACTTCGCCGCCGATGCCGATGACAGCATCTTCGACATCGATCACAACCGTCCGGAACCTAGCCGCGACGGCCTGCTCGCCTCCAGCAATGCGCGCGCCAACCGCGCCAGCTACGATATCCGCCAGAAGGGCCTGTATGGCGCCTGGCGCGTCAAGCCGGTCGAGGACCTGACGCTGATACTCGGCAGCCGGGTCAGCTGGTTCGACTACAGCTGGGATTCGATCGACTTCAACAGCCCGACCGACCCCGGCAACCGCTACCCCACCAGCCGCATGACCGAGACCGGACAAGTCACACCCTATGCCGGATTCGTCTACGACCTGACCCGCGAATGGGCCTGGTACGCAAGCTATACCGATGTCTTCGTTCCGCAGACCGAACGCGCCGTGGGCAACGCCGCGCTCAAACCGGTACTGGGCAGCAACTATGAAACCGGCCTGAAAGGCGAACTGCTCGATGGCCGCGTCAACGCCTCGCTGGCGGTGTTCCGCTACGACCAGAAAAACCGTGCCGTCACCGATGTCGCCTCGGGCTTCGCCTGCGACGACTGGTACTGCTCCAAGGCGGCGGGCAAGGTACGCAGCCAGGGGATTGAAGCCGAGATCAGCGGCGAAGTGCTCAGCGGCCTGCAACTGTTCGCCGGCTACACCTACAACACCACCAAGTTCCTCGACGATCCGGAAGAGGAAGGCCGCGTATTCAGCCAATGGACCCCCAAGCACATGCTGCGCGCCTGGGCCGACTACACCTTGCCCGTGGACGGCCAGCGCTGGAGCACCGGGCTGGGCTTCACCAGCCAGAGCCACACCCTGGGTTACGAGCGCACCTATGAGGTGCCCGGCTACACCGTGTGGAATGCCCGCCTGGCCTACCAGCTGACACCGGAGGTGAGTCTGGCGGTCAACGCCTACAACCTGTTCGACAAGAAGTACTGGGTGGCAGGCTTCAACCAGCTCAACGGCAGCAACAACTACGGCGAGCCGCGCAACCTGATGTTCTCGGTCAAGTACACGCCTGAGTTCTGATCGCCGCTCAGGCGCTCAACGGCCATTGCGCCAAGGGCCAGTAACGGCCCTTGCGCGACTCGTAGAGCGTGAAGTGCCGGGCGGCAAGGAAGAATTCCGGCGCCGTGCCGGCCTCTGGCGGCTGGCCGCGAAAGTCCCTGGCCAGGGTCAGGTGCGGGCGATACTCACGGCTTGCCGCCTCCACGCCCAGGGGCAACAGCGCCTGCTGCAGGCCGTACACCAGTTGCAGCAGCGCCGCAGGCGCCTGCTGCGCCTCCAGCACCAGCGCAGCGGCCCGCGGCCAGACCTGCAGACGGTCGAGCAGCAAGCGTGGCGGTGCGACCGGCCGCCTGAGCTGATCGACCGCCGCGCAGATCGCCGGCACCTGCTCGGCGTCCACGTCACCGAGGAACAACAAGGTGACGTGGAAATTCTCCGCCGGCACCGGTTTGCCGCTGCGCAGGTTCAGCCCTCGACGCCACTGCGCCAGGGCACGGCATTGTTGGTCGCTGACCGGCAAGGCGAAGAACAGCCGTTTGAACGGCGCGCCGCTGGGGCGCGGATCCTGGACCATGTGAATCTCCCTGACAGCGGTTCAAGCCATCGAGTGTAGTGCTTTACCCAGTCGTAACGGCGACGCAAGCTGTTGAATCGTTTGCGCAACCTGTCAGCCATTGCACCTAAGTCGGCCAGACAAGACGTAACAATAAGTACAAACCCGCGCCACGATTGTTTATGCTGGCGGGCTTACGCCATGGCGCATGGCCATTTTTCGACAAGTAAACGTCCATGAAAATTGCACTCGTACTGATCTTCGTCCTCTCGATCGCCTATGTTCACCTGCGCGGTCGGGTTCGTCACAAGCTGACCCGCCAGCTGGGCGATCACTCCAGCTTCCTGGCCCCGGTCAACGCCTTCCTGTACCTGTTCTCCAAGCATCCGGCCAAGCCGTACCTGCCGGTCAGCGCCTTCCCCGAGCTGCAGGTGCTGCAGGACCACTGGCAGGAGATCCGCAAGGAAGGCCAGCAGCTGTTGCAGGCCGGCGAGATCAAGAAGTCCGACAACTACGACGACGTCGGTTTCAACTCGTTCTTCAAGACCGGCTGGAAGCGCTTCTACCTGAAATGGTACGGCGAGAGCCACCCGTCGGCGATGACCCTGTGCCCGCGCACCACCGAACTGCTCGCCGGCATCGGCACGGTCAAGGCGGCGATGTTCGCCACCCTGCCGCCAGGCGCCAAGCTGGTGCGCCACCGTGACCCGTACGCCGGCTCCTACCGCTACCACCTGGGCCTGGACACGCCCAACGACGATGGCTGCTACATCGACGTGGACGGTGAAAAGTACTCCTGGCGTGACGGCGAGGGCGTGGTGTTCGACGAGACCTACATCCACTACGCCGCCAACACCACCGAGCACAACCGCATCATCCTGTTCTGCGACGTTGAGCGCCCGCTCAAGTACCGCTGGGCCGCGGCGTTCAACCGCTGGTTCAGCCGCAACGTCATGGCCGCCGCCGCCGCGCCCAACGATGCCAGCGACAAGACCGGCGGCATCAACCGCCTGTTCACGCGCATCTACAAGATCCGCGAGCGCGGCAAGGCGATGAAGAAGCGCAACCGCACCCGCTACTACCTGGAGAAGTGGGCGGTGGTCGCGGCGCTGGTGCTGGTGTTCATCTACATCTGACGCCGGAGCAAACCCGCTCCCGCAACGTGCGAGCGGGTTTGCCGTGCCCCGGATACTCTGGCCCCATGAGCAACTGAATATGGCTTGCTGTGCTGCCATCCTCGGCCATGCTGCCTGACGAAATCAGCGACAAAAAAGCCGCTCTCGATTGCTCGAAAGCGGCCCTTGCCTTGGTGCCGACAGTTCAGCTGTCGCCTTGCTCTCGCTTCACCGGCAACTGCCCATCGATCATCGCCTTGGCCATGCCGCTGAGGTAGTACGTCGCCCGCATCAGCGTCTGTGCGTCTTTCGGCTGGCTCAACGCCTGGTAGGTCAGCCCGGTGATGCAGCCCAGGATGATCGTTGTTTCCTGCAGCACGTCCTCGGTCGGCAACCCCGGGATCGCCTGTACCCAGTCACGCACCGAGTAGCGCTTGGTGCGGCCTGCCAGGCTGACGATCTTCAGATCTGCGGTGCCCTTTGCGTGTTCGTCCTTGTCCATGACCTTGCCCCCTGGAAAAAGAAAGAGCCCGTCGCGGTTCATCCCTCGGAGCCGCCAGACCAAACCGCGCGATCCCTGCGCGGTAAGCTGCCCAGTGGCCCGGTCAACCCCGGTGGGTGAAGCGCGACGAGCAGGCCGAGACTAAAGCGAGCGCCAATCCACTACAACGGGCTACCGAGGGGAAAAGGTGCCTTTAGGAAAAGGACTACACAATCAACGGAAGAAATGCTGTAGGACCTGCAATATTCTCTGCAGATGTTGTCGGCTAAGGCCCATCGCGGGGCAAGTCGCATAGACGCATCACCTCTCCCACAAGGGCCACGTTGGCCGGCATCGCGTGGAACCCGCTTCAAGCATCTGCCCTGCTCCAGCACTTCAGGCTACGATGACACCTCGCCCTCCAGGCCCAGCCACCGCCATGCCCAGACCGAGCAAAGTCACCGATCCGTCCTACGAGCTGATGGACGACCACGAAGGCGCCTCGCTGATCTACCGCCAGCACGGCTTCCCCAGCCCGCTGGTGCGCTGGCACTTTCACAAGGAATACGAACTGCACCTGATCGTCGCCAGCGCCGGCAAGGTGTTCATCGGCGACTACATCGGCAACTTCGCCCCCGACACGCTGTTTCTCACCGGCCCCAACCTGCCGCACAACTGGATCAGCCAGGTCGGCCCCGACGAAGTGGTGGGCAAGCGCGACATGCTGGTCAACTTCACCGACGAGGTGCTCGAGGACGGCGGCCAGGTGTTCTCCGAGCTCACCCAGCTTGCCCCGCTGCTGGCCCGGGCGCGCTATGGCATCGAGTTCCGCGACCCGGCGCTGATCCAGGAGAGTCGCCAGCTGCTGCAACGCATCGCCGACAGCCGCGGCATGACCCGCCTGGGATACTTTTTTATCCTCATGGAGCAGTTGGCCGCCTGTGACGACTACCAGCTGCTGTCCACCGTCACCTCCTCGCAGCTGGCCGACGAGCACAATGTCGAGCGCATCAACCGGGCGGTGGACTACATCTTCCAGCACTACGCCCAGGACCTGAGCCAGAACGCGGTGGCCGAGCACCTGGGGATGACGCCGACGTACTTCTCGCGGTTCTTCAAGCAGGCCGCCGGGCGCGGCTTTGTCGAGTTCGTCAACCGGCTGCGGGTGAGCAAGTCGTGCGAGCTGCTGGCCAAGGGCGAGCTGCCGGTGACCGAGGTGTGCTTCGAGTCGGGGTTCAGCAACCTGTCGAACTTCAACCGGCGGTTTTTGCAGCTCAAGGGCATGACACCCTCCGATTACCGCAGCCTGGTGACCCAGCGGCTGACCGAGCAGAACCGGGGCTGAACGCCGTGCGCAACCTCCTGTAGGAGCGGCCTTGTGCCGCGAAAGGGGCGCGTAGCGGCCCCGGCGATTGATGCGTCAAGGCTGAAATCCTGGGGCCGCTGCGCGGCCCTTTCGCGGCACAAGGCCGCTCCTACAGGGGGCGCGCGCACAGCAAAAAAGTATCAGTCCTGGTGCAGGCCAGGCTTTGTCGGCATCGCCGTACGCGGGTGTAATCGGCAGCGAGCGACACAAAAACAATAACGTCATCCCCGAGGGAGTTCACCGATGAACGACTCGATCAAGGCCTGCCTGGCCGCCGCCTGCCTCAGCCTGCCGCTGCACGTCCAGGCCGCCGAGACCCTGACCATCGCCACGGTCAACAACAACGACATGATCCGCATGCAGCGCCTGGCCAAGGTGTTCGAGCAGCAGCACCCGGACATCCAGCTCAAGTGGGTGGTGCTCGAAGAGAACGTGCTGCGTCAGCGCCTGACCACCGATATCGCCACCCAGGGCGGCCAGTTCGACGTGCTGACCATCGGCATGTACGAAGCCGCGCTGTGGGGCGTCAAGGGCTGGCTGGCACCAATGACCGACCTGCCCGCCGACTACAACCTCGAGGATGTATTCCCCTCGGTGCGCAACGGCCTGTCGGCCAACGGCACGCTGTACGCCCTGCCCTTCTACGCCGAAGCCTCGATCACCTACTACCGCAAGGACCTGTTCGAAAAAGCCGGGCTGAGCATGCCCGAGCAACCCACCTGGACCCAGCTCGGCGAGTTCGCCGCCAAGCTCAACCACCCCGACCAGGGCCAGTACGGCATCTGCCTGCGCGGCAAGGCCGGTTGGGGCGAAAACATGGCACTGATCGGCACCGTGGCCAACGCCTTCGGCGCGCGCTGGTTCAATGAGCAATGGCAGCCCGAGTTCAGCGGCAGCGAGTGGAAGAACGCGCTGAATTTCTATGTGAACACCCTCAAGCAATACGGCCCGCCCGGCGCCTCCAGCAACGGCTTCAACGAAAACCTCGCGCTGTTCAACAGCGGCAAGTGCGCGATGTGGGTCGATGCCAGCGTCGCCGGCTCGTTCGTCACCGACAAGACCCAGAGCAAGGTCGCCGACCAGGTCGGCTTCACCTTCGCGCCCAAGGAAGTCACCGACAAGGGCGCCACCTGGCTGTATTCCTGGGCGCTGGCGATCCCCACCAGCTCCAAGGCCAAGGACGCCGCCAGGACCTTCGCCACCTGGGCCACCTCCGAGGCCTACGGCAAGCTGGTGGCCGAGCAGGAAGGCGTGGCCAACGTGCCACCGGGCACCCGCGCCTCGACCTACAGCGACGCGTACCTGGCCGCCGCGCCGTTCGCCAAGGTCACGCTGGAATCGCTCAAGCGCGTCGACCCCAACCACCCCACCCTCAAGCCCGTGCCTTACGTGGGCATCCAGCTGGTGACCATCCCCGAGTTCCAGGCCATCGGCACCCAGGTCGGCAAGCTGTTCGCCGCCGCGCTCACCGGGCAGATGAAAGTGGACCAGGTGCTGGCCTCGGCCCAGCAGTCCACCGAACGCGAGATGAAACGCGCCGGTTACCCCAAGTAGCTCGCACCGCCGTAGACCGCGCCAGCCTGCGGCGCGGTGACCGCCCCTTTCCGAAGCACACGGAGTCGCCATGAATACCTCGGCCCTCGACACCCCGAGCCTCGCCACCGCGCGCCCCGGCAAACGCCGCGTCGGCCCCGGCTGGTTCCTGGTCAGCCCTTCGGTGGCGCTGCTGCTGTTGTGGATGATCGTGCCCCTGGGCATGACCCTGTATTTCTCGCTGATCCGCTACAACCTGCTGTACCCGGGCGAAAACCAGTTCGTGGGCCTTGAGAACTTCGCCTTCTTCGTCACCGACGCCGGCTTCATGCCCGGCGCCCTCAACACCCTGACCCTGGTCGGCAGCGTGCTGGCGATCAGCGTGGTGCTCGGCGTGCTGATCGCCGCGCTGCTGGAGGCCGGCGAGTTCTGGGGCCGCGGCGTGGTGCGGGTGCTGCTGATCTCGCCGTTCTTCATCATGCCCACGGTCAGCGCGCTGCTGTGGAAGAACCTGATCTTCCACCCGGTGTCGGGCATCCTCGCCGCCGTGTGGCGCCTGTTCGGCGCGCAACCGGTGGACTGGCTGGCGCACTACCCGCTGCTGTCGATCATCCTGATCGTGTCGTGGCAGTGGCTGCCGTTCGCCATCCTGATTCTGATGACCGCCATGCAGTCGCTGGACCAGGAACAGAAGGAAGCTGCGCGCCTGGATGGCGCAGGCCCCTTGGCGATCTTCTGGCACCTGACCCTGCCGCACCTGGCGCGGCCGATCGCCGTGGTGGTGATGATCGAGACCATCTTCCTGCTGTCGGTGTTCGCCGAGATCTTCACCACCACCAGCGGCGGCCCCGGATACGCGTCCACCAACCTCGCCTACCTGATCTACAACCAGGCGCTGCTGCAGTTCGACGTCGGCATGGCCTCGGCCGGTGGCCTGATCGCCGTGCTGATCGCCAATATCGCCGCCATCGTGCTAGTTCGCATGATCGGCAAGAACCTCACCGCGCGCAGCTGAGGAGCCCGCCATGCTGACACTCAAGCAAACCCGCACCCTGAAGAACGCGCTGCTCGGCCTGCTGTGCTGGGCCATCGCCCTGGTGATCTTCTTCCCGATCTTCTGGATGTTGCTGACCAGCTTCAAGACCGAGCTGGACGCCTTCGCCACGCCGCCGCAGTTCATCTTTGCGCCGACGCTGGAGAACTACCTGCACATCAACGAGCGCAGCGACTACTTCGCCTACGCCTGGAACTCGGTGCTGATTTCGTTCTCCGCCACCTTGCTATGCATGCTGATCGCGGTGCCTGCGGCCTACTCGATGGCCTTCTTCGAGACCCGCCACACCAAGCGCACGCTGCTGTGGATGCTGTCGACCAAGATGCTGCCGCCGGTGGGCGTGTTGATGCCGATCTATCTGCTGGCCAAGCAGTTCGGCCTGCTGGATTCGCGCCTGGCGCTGATCATCGTCTACACCCTGATCAACCTGCCGATCGTGGTGTGGATGGTGTACACCTACTTCAAGGACATCCCCGTGGACATCCTCGAGGCCGCGCGGCTGGATGGCGCCGGCACCTGGCAGGAGATCGTCCGCGTGCTGCTGCCGATTGCCCGCGGCGGGCTGGCTTCGACCTTGCTGCTGTCGCTGATTTTGTGCTGGAACGAGGCGTTCTGGTCGCTGAACCTGACCTCGTCCGCCGCCGCGCCGTTGACGGCGCTGGTGGCTTCCTATTCGAGCCCTGAAGGGCTGTTCTGGGCCAAGCTCTCGGCCGTCTCGACCCTGGCCTGCGCGCCGATCCTGATCTTTGGCTGGATCAGCCAGAAGCAGTTGGTGCGCGGGCTTTCGTTTGGGGCTGTCAAATGATCCCGCTATCTGGGGCTGCTTTGCAGCCCTTTCGCGGCACAAGGCCGCTCCTACAACAGGGGCGCGCGATCTCCTGTAGGAGCGGCCTTGCGCCGCGAAAGGACCGCGAAGCGGTCCCAGCATCAGCAGCCTTCATACATGCCCAAAGGCCTTACCCCACTCCCCTGAAGGACACCCCCCATGGCTGACCTGAAAATCCGCAACCTGCACAAAGGCTTCGATGGCCACGCCATCATCAAGGGCATTGACCTGGACGTGCGCGACCGCGAGTTCGTGGTGTTCGTCGGCCCGTCCGGCTGCGGCAAGTCCACCCTGCTGCGCCTGATCGCCGGTCTCGAGGAGGTCAGCAGCGGCAGCATCACCCTCGACGGCGCCGACATCACCGACACCGCCCCGGCCAAGCGCGACCTGGCCATGGTGTTCCAGACCTACGCCCTGTATCCGCACATGACCGTGCGCAAGAACCTGTCCTTCGCCCTGGACCTGGCCGGCGTCGGCAAGCAGGAAGTCAGCGCCAAGGTCGACAACGCCGCGCGCATCCTCGAACTGCAACCGCTGCTCGAACGCAAGCCCCGCCAGCTTTCCGGCGGCCAGCGCCAGCGGGTGGCGATCGGCCGGGCGATCGTGCGCAACCCGAAGATCTTCCTGTTCGACGAGCCACTGTCCAACCTCGACGCCGCCCTGCGCGTGCAGATGCGCCTGGAACTGGCGCGGCTGCATCAGGAGCTGGCCGCGACCATGATCTACGTGACCCATGACCAGGTCGAGGCGATGACCCTGGCCGACAAGGTGGTGGTGCTCAACGGCGGGCGCATCGAGCAGGTCGGCTCGCCGCTGGAGCTGTACCACCATCCGGCCAATCTGTTTGTCGCGGGGTTTCTGGGGACACCGAAGATGGGCTTTTTGCGTGGGCACCTGAGTCGCAACCAGGGTAATCAGTGCGAGGTGGCGCTGGAGTGCGGCGCTCGCATCGCCTTGCCGCTGTGCGCGGGGGAGTTGCATACCGGCAGCCAGGTGACGCTGGGGATTCGCCCCGAGCATCTGAACATTGATCGCGCCGGGCAAGGTACCCAGGGCTCGTTGCAGGTGACTGCCGATGTCAGCGAACGACTGGGCAGCGACAGTTATTGCCATGTGCGCGCGGCCTCCGGGGAGATGCTTACCGTGCGGGTGCGCGGGGACTTTGCGCCGGGGTTTGGTGAGGGGTTGGAACTGAGCTTCGATCCGGGCCATTGCCATCTGTTTGATAGCAATGGGCAGGCGATCGACAAGCGATTGCGGCAGGTGGCCTGAGGTGTTCGCCGAGAGGGTTGTGGCGCCTATGAGATCGAGCGCCGCCCGCGCGGCGCATCGCGGCACAAGGCCGCTCCTACATCTGTTTCGGGCCAGTGAGTCCTGTAAGGGTACCTCTGCCCGCCTTGGCGCATGCCTTGAGACAGGTGGAGCGGCAGTGGTGCCCACGCTGAAAGCGCGTCGAGCCAACAAGGCGGACCAGGCAATGGCGCAGGATTGACTGGCCCGAAACAGATGTAGGAGCGGCCTTGTGCCGCGATGCGCCGCGCGGGCGGCGCTCGATCTCAAGAACGCCACAAGGCTCCCGCCAGGCACATCGCCGCCATCACGCGATCCACACATGACCTCCAAAGGGATGCTCCAGGATGAAATTGAACCACCCCAACCTCACCCAATTGCCCCCCTCCGTCGCCCGCCCCAGCTACGACCCAACCCAACTACGCCAGGGCATCGCCCACATCGGCGTCGGCGGCTTCCACCGCGCCCACCAGGCCGCCTACACCGACGCCCTGATGAACTGCGGCGAAGGCCTCGACTGGGCCATCTGCGGCGTCGGCTTGCGCGGCGAAGACCGCGCCATGCGCGACGCCCTGGCCGGCCAGGACCACCTCTACACCCTGTTCGAACTCGGCGACCAGCCCGACACCAAGGTACGCGCAATCGCCGCCATCAACGGCATGCTGCTGGCCGAGGACGGCGCCGAACCGCTGCTCGCCAAACTGGCCGAACCCGGCATCCGCATCGTCTCGCTGACCATCACCGAAGGCGGCTACTGCATCGACGACAGCACCGGCGAGTTCCGCGCCGACCTGCCGCAGATCCAGCATGACCTGGCCAACCCACAAACCCCGCAAAGCGTCTTCGGCTACCTCTGCGAAGCCCTGCGCCGCCGCCGCGAAGCCGGCACCGGCCCGTTCACCGTGATGTCCTGTGACAACCTCCCGCACAACGGCGACGTCGCCCGCAAGGCCCTGCTGGCCTTCGCCCAGCGGCTCGATCCCGACCTGGCCCAGTGGATAGCCGCCCACGTCAGCTTCCCCAACGCCATGGTCGACCGTATCACCCCGATGACCAGCCCCGCCCACCGCCAGCAACTGCGTGAGCGCCACGGCGTCGACGATGCCTGGCCGGTGGTGTGCGAGCCGTTTTTGCAATGGGTGGTGGAAGACAACTTCGTCGCCGGCCGCCCGGCCTGGGAAAAGGTCGGCGTGCAGTTCACCCGCGACGTCACGCCCTATGAAGAAATGAAAATCAAGCTGCTCAACGGCAGCCACCTGGCCCTCACCTACCTGGGCTTCCTGCAGGGTTACCGCTTCGTCCACGAAACCCTCGCCGACCCGCTGCTGCGCCGCTACATGCACGCCTTCATGGACCAGGACGTAACCCCGCAACTGGCCCCGGTGCCCGGCATTGATCTTGAGCGCTACAAGCAAAGCCTCGGCGAACGCTTCGCCAACCGCGCCATCGCCGACCAGCTGGAGCGCGTGTGCTCCGACGGCTCGTCGAAGTTCCCCAAGTTCATCGTGCCCACCGCCAACCGCCTGATCGCCGACGGCAAGCCGCTGGAGCGCGTGGCCCTGGTGGTGGCCGCCTGGGCCCTGTACCTGCGCGGCGAAGACGAGCACGGCACCCGCTACAGCATCCCCGACCCCCGCGCCGCCGACTGCCAGGCCCGGGTGGTGCAGCGCGACGGCCTGGCCGCCCGGGTACTGGGCGACGAGGCGATCTTCGGTAGCGCCATCCCTGCGTCCAAGGCTTTTGTCAGCGCCTTCGAGCGTCTGTACGACAGCTTGCGCGAAATCGGCGTGAATGAAACCCTGCGCCAGGTCCTCGGCGACTGACACGGAGTGTTTCGAAATGGACGGATTGTTCCTCGGAATCGACTGCGGCACCCAGGGCACCAAGGCCCTGGTGCTGGACGCCGGCAGCGGCCAGGTGCTCGGCCTGGGCAGCGCCGCCCATGCGCCGCCCCAAGGCCGCGATGGCAGGCGCGAGCAGGCCCCCGCCGACTGGCTGGAGGCCCTGCGTGCGGCGGTGTCCGCTGCCTTGCGAGAAGCCCGTGTGGATGGCCAGGCGATCCGCGCACTGGCGGTGTCCGGCCAGCAGCACGGCCTGGTGATGCTCGACGCCCAGGGCCAGGTGCTGCGCCCGGCCAAGCTCTGGTGCGACACCGAGAGCGCGCCCGAGAACCAGACACTGCTCGATGCCCTCGGCGGCGCCCAAGGCTCGCTCGAACGCCTCGGGTTGGTGATCGCGCCGGGCTATACCCTGTCCAAATTACTGTGGACCAAGCGCCAACACCCCGAGCTGTTCGCCCGCCTCGCCCATGTCCTGCTGCCCCACGACTACCTGAATTACTGGCTGACCGGTCGTGCCTGCACGGAGCCCGGCGACGCCTCCGGCACCGGCTACTACGATGTGCGCCGACGGACCTGGGCGCCCGATGTCCTTCAGCACATCGAGCCGGGCGAGCGTCTTTTGGCGGCGCTGCCTGAGTTGGTCGAATCCGGCGATTGCATCGGCACCCTGCGCGAACAGATCGCCACTGCACTCGGCCTGAGCCCACAGACCTGGGTGGCCACGGGCGGCGGCGACAACATGCTCGGCGCCATCGGCACCGGCAATATCGCCCCCGGCATGATCACCCTGAGCCTCGGCACCTCCGGCACCCTGGCCGCCTACGCCGACCAGCCCCACGTCAGCGCCCAGGGCGAAGTCGCGACCTTCTGCGCCTCCAGCGGCGGCTGGCTGCCGTTGATCTGCACCATGAACCTCACCAGCGCCTGCGCCCTGGTGCGCGACCTGCTGGAGCTCGACCTCGACCGTTTCACCGCCCTCGCCACCCAAGCCCCGATCGGCGCCGACGGCCTGCTGATGCTGCCCTTCTTCAACGGCGAGCGCGTGCCCGCCTTGCCCGAAGCAACGGCCAGCCTGCACGGCATGACCAGCGCCAACCTGACCCGCGCCAACCTCTGCCGCGCCGTGCTCGAAGGCACCTGCTTCAGCCTGCGTTACGGCCTCGACCTGCTACGTACCAGCGGCCTGCAAGACAGCGAAATCCGCCTGGTCGGCGGCGCGGCGAAAAGCCCGCTGTGGCGCCAGACACTGGCCGACCTGCTCGGCCTGCCGGTGGTATGCCCCCAACAGACCGAAGCCGCCGCCCTGGGCGCCGCGATCCAGGCCGCCTGGAGCCTCGGTCGCCAACTGGGCCAGGGCGACAGCCTCGAAACCCTGTGCAAACGCTGCGTCGCCCTCGACGAAAGCACCCGAACCCTGCCCCGCCCGGCGCAACAGGCCGAGTACGAGGCCGCCTATCAACGCTATCGGGAGCAACTGCCTGCACGCTGAGTGCGGGTATCCTTCCCTAATCTTTCGTTCTGGAGAACTGCATGTACCTGGTGTGTGGCGAGGCCCTGTTCGATGTCTTCAGCGTGGAAAACAGCAGCCGCAGCAGCGAGCTGGGGTTTACCGCGATTGCCGGCGGATCGCCGTTCAACGTGGCCGTCGGCCTGCGCCGGTTGGGCGTGGCGTCGGCGTTGTTTGGCGGGTTGTCCAGCGACTACCTCGGTGCCCGGCTACGCCGGGTGCTGGACGAGGAACGGGTGGACTGCCGCTACGTGGTGACCAGCGATGCGCCGACCACCCTGGCCATGGTCGGGCTGGATGCCAATGGCTCGGCGCAGTATCAGTTTCGCGGTGAAGGCTGTGCGGACCGGCAGGTGACCCTGGCGCATCTGCCGGAGCTGGATGAGCGTGTGCGGGGGTTGCATGTGGGCTCCTACACCCTGGTGGTGAAGCCCGTGGCCGATACCCTGATGACGCTGGTAGAGCGCGAGCGGGACCGGCGGCTGATCAGCCTGGATCCGAATGTGCGGCTTGATCCGCAGCCGGATGTAGCGCTGTGGCGGCGGCAGGTGGAGGCTTTTGCCGGCCATGCGCATGTGATCAAGGCCAGTGAGGAAGACATCGCCTTGCTCTATCCGGGGCGGGAGACTCGTGATGTGGCGCGAGGCTGGCTTAACGAACGCTGCCGGTTGGTTTTTGTCACTCACGGTGCTGACGGTGCCAGTGTGCATTGCGCACAGGGTTCATGGCAGCGCCCGGCGGATACCTCATTGCCGGTACACGACACCGTTGGCGCCGGTGACACCTTCCAAGCCGCCGTGCTCGCCCACCTGGCTCGCCTCGGTGCAGACAGCCCGGCCGGTGTGGCGAAGCTCCCCCATGACACCATTGATGCAATCCTCGCCTACGCGATCCATGCCGCCGCGATCACCTGCTCACGGGCAGGCCCGGATCTGCCTTTCGAACGCGAACTGCCGCCCATGCGCTCATGATGCCAGCAGCCTGGGCTGGCCCCGCGATGAGGCACGCCCAGGCTGTCCATGAGCGCCAGCGCTCTCAGTTGTTCGGTGCGCCACTGGCGATCCAGGCCTGCACGGCCTGGATCAGCTGGGTGTCGGCTTGCGCCTGGCCGAAAGGCATCGCCACACCCTTGCCCCCCACCGACAACTGGTCGCCTGTGAGTTTGTGCAGCAGATAGCTGGCCTGCGGATCGCCGGGCACGACACGCTTGAGCGTGCTTTGTACCGAAGCGATGCCCACCAGCTGCCGATAGGCGCTACCGCGCTGCAACACCAGATCTTCCGGGGCCGAACCCTGCAGATGGCAAGACACGCAATAGGTGTCGAGCATGGGCTGGATAGTCTTCCTGAAACTCGGCACCTCGTCGGCCAGCACCGGCGAGGCAGACGTCACCAGTGCACACAGCCATGCCACGCGCCAACGCCGCGCGCAAACGCCGATGCCGTCCATTCATGCCTCCCTGATCGGTTCGCGGGCCGCGTGGTCGCCGGCCAGGCGACCGAACGTCATGGCCGTGCCAAGGGTCGCCCCCGCCGCCCAGTAGGTATCGTGGGCGGGGCTGGCGATGCAGTTGCCGGCACCATACAGGCCAGGGATGGGCTGGTCATCGTAGCCGAGCACACGGCCATGGCTGTCGATCACCGGACCGCCATTGGTATCCAGCGTCACCGGGCACATGATGATCGCGTAGTACGGCCCCTTGCCCGCCAGCGGAAACATGGTGAAGTTTTCCTTTTCGTTGGCCGGGTGGCGCGGGTCCTTGCGCGGGGGGCTGGGGTAGAAATACATGTAGTCGCGGTCGTAGGCGAACTTGCCGCGCTGGTGGTCCTCGTCGCTGCCGCTCTCGGCGAAGCGGTTGAAACGCGCCAAGGTCTCCTTCATCTGCGTGGCGAAGCCCGGGTCCAGGCGCAAGCCACCAGTGTGACTGGCCAGCGAGGCCAGGCGTTCATCGAGGGCCTTGGCCAGCTCGGCGAAAGTCTCGCCGCGCAGCACATAACGCTCGGTGGTACCCGGCGCCGGAATGGGGGGATGACCGGCAAACAGGTCGGCCGTGCGCTGGTCGTAGACCATGAACATCAGCAGGTTGGGATAACTGGCGGTGCTTGGGTCCCAGGTGAAATGAACCTTCGAGCGGTCATGGTAGTTGCGCTTCTCGTTGACCACGCGACGCCCGTAGCGGTTGACCAGGATCATGCTGTCGCCTGGCGGTACCCAGATTTCCCGAGGTACGCTGGGGAAGGCGATGGCTTCCTCGAGCAGGGTCTGGGCACGCCAGGCGCCACCCATGTTGCCCAGCTGTGCACCGATGGCACCGCCGATGCGGATGAAATCGCCCGTGCAGGTGGGGATGCCGCAGCCACCGAACACCGGGTTGACCTGATACTGGGCGCGCAACTGGCGGTTGGCGGTATAGCCGCCCGTACCGAAGACGACCCCTCGGCGCGCACGCAGCAGCACCTGGCGTGGCTCGTCGTTGTCGTCCAGGGTGGACACCTGCAGGCCAATGACTTCGCCACGGGCGTTGGTCAGCAGGCGTTCGGCGCTGCTGGCCAGGCGCACCGGGATTGCGCGGCTGTCGAGCGCGCCACGCAGTTGGCGCATGAGCTCCGCTCCCAGGCCGAGACTGTTGTCCGGCTGCTTCGGCCCCAGCGCCCGGCCGCGCAGGCCAACCGAGCCGGCGATGACGTCACCGTAGTCGGGCTGGTCAGGCACATCGTCCGGGAAGATCGAGTAACGCATCGACTGCAGCGCATTCATCTGCGCGAGCTTGTCGATGGTCGGCGACGCTTCGCGATAGAAGGTGCGCATCAGCTCATACGTGGCTTGCGGGATGCCCAGGGTGGGATGATCCGGGTTGAACAGCTGGGGGTAGCTGTAGCGGGCCATGTAGGCCAGGCAGGCGGCCTCGCTGTCCGCAAGTCCCTTGGCCTTCATGTGGAAGTTGTCGGGAATCCAGTAGGCGCCGCCCGACTTGGCCGAGGTGCCACCGAAGAACGGAGCTTTCTCCAGCACCACGACCTTGGCACCGGCCTCATGGGCAAACAGTGCGGCGCTGACACCGGCGGCACCACTGCCGACGACGATGACATCGAACTCCTCGTGCCACTGCGGGGATTGTGGCGTGGCCGCCCGGGCGCTGGCGGCCATGCCCAGGGAGGAGACGGCGGCACCGGCGGCGCTGGCCTTGAGCAGCGAGCGCCGGGAAATACGCGAAGCATTCTTGGACATGCGGGTTGTTCCTTGATTCGAGAGCTGCGACGGGAGCGCGATCAGAAGCAGGCGCGTACCACACCACCGTCCACGCGCAGGGCGGATCCATTGATCGAGGCGGCCTGCTCGCTGCAGACGAAGGCCACCGCCGAGCCGATCTCGGCCGGCTCCTGGAAGCGCTGGATCAGCGAGCTGGGGCGCAGGGTGCGGAAGTATTCCTCGGTGAAGGCTTCCAGGTTGCCGCCGCCCAGGCCCTGGACGAAATCGCGCACACCGTCGGTCAGGGTCGGTCCGGGCAGCACGGAGTTGACCGTGACACCGGTGGCGGCGCAGGTCTCGGCCAGGCCGCGGGCAATGGCCAGCTGGGCGGTCTTGGTCATGCCATAGTGGATCATTTCCCTGGGAATCTGGATGGCGCTTTCACTGCTGATGAACACGATCCGCCCCCAGTTGCGCTGCTTCATGCCGGCCAGGTACTGACGCGACAGACGCACTCCGCTTAGCACGTTGATGTCGAAGATCTCCTGCCATTGCTCGTCGCTGATCTCGTCGAACTCGGCGGCTCCGTACACCCCCAGGTTGTTGACCACGATGTCGACCTGAGGATGCGCCTGGTGCAGGCGCTGCACCGCATCGGCACGACTGAGGTCCGCAACGAACGGGATCAGTTCGGCCTGGTGCTCGCCGACGCGTTGGCGAAGGCCGGCAATGGCGGTATGCACGGCATCGGCGTCACGGCCATTGATGATCACGTTGACGCCTTCGGCATACAGTGCCTCGGCAATGGCCAGGCCGATGCCTTTGCTCGATCCGGAGACGACGGCCAGGCGGGGTTGACTGAACAGTTTCATGCAAGCTCCTTGTGCAGGTGTTCGTGAGTGCTGTGGGTGCGCGCCGTGGGCAGGAGTTGCTCGAGCACCTGCGCCAGTACCTGGCGCGGCGTCCCTTCGGCCTTGGCAGCCCAGGCGACATGGCCGTCCGGGCGGACCAGGGCCAGGTCGGTGTCGGTGAAGCCCACGCGGTTACGCAGGTCGAAGTAGATATCGTCGAAGCCGTCGGCTGCGCTCAGGCGCAGCCCGTGCAGGGGTATGCCGCGCGCTCGGGCCAGCTCGCCCGCCGCCTCGACCCAGGCACCTGCCTGACTGCCGGCAATCAGGGTGAAGCGGCCCTTGCCCAGCAGGGCCAGGGTCGACACGCGCTCGCCCCGACGCGTCACCCAGGCATGGGGGAAGCGTGCGCCGGCGACCACCTGCGAATGGTAGGCGCCCGCCAGCTCGTCGAGCGGTTCGGGCGGCGCGTCGGCCGCTTCGAGGATGGCGGCGGAGCGATAACGCAGATTGCTTTCGACGCCGAGACAGTTGAACTCGTAGTTCTTCTGCCAGATGGCCTGGGCCAGCCGCTCACGGACCTGAGCACCGCCGACGTCGTCAGCGAATACCGCCTGCAGGTCCAACTGCCCCTGCTGGCCGTCCGGCTCGAGCACCGCCAGCAGCTCACGGGTCTGACCGATGCTGCGGATCGCCCGGGTGACGATCTGGCGGCCGATCGGCGCACGCTCATCACTGTAGCTGTGAAGCAGGCGTGGAGCGGCGATGCCCTTGAGCACGTAAGCAAGCTTCCAGGCCAGGTTGTAGGCGTCCTGGATCGAGGTGTTCGAGCCCAGGCCGTTGTTCGGTGGATGCCGGTGCACCGAGTCGCCGGCACAGAACACCCGCCCGCTGGCGTACTCGGTGGCATAGGCGCGGTTGACGGTCCAGGTGGAAATCGAGCTGATGTCCGGCTCGACATCGTCGGTCCCCAGGACCTTGCGAATGATGTCCGCCGCTTCGGCATTGCCCAGGCGCGGGGCCGGCTGGTTGATGTCGTAGCTCCAGACGCACAGCCATTCATTCCACGGGCGCACCATGCGCAGCAGGCCGACCCCCAGCCCGCCGATACGGGCTTCCGGGTTGAGCATCCAGAAAAGGGCGCTGGGGCGGTGGGCGACGTAGCGGCTGAGGTCGGCCTTGAACAGGATGTTGATGCTGCCGGCCAGGCCCATCTCGCCGGACATCGGTAGCCCGATGGCTTCGGCCACACGACTGCGGCCGCCATCGGCACCGATCAGGTACTTGGCGCGAATGGCGAACTGCTCGCCGGTCAGGTGGTCGAGCACCTGGGCCGTGACGCCCTCCTCGTCCTGCTCGAGCGAGAGGAACTCGCTGCTGAAACGGATTTTCGCCCCGGCCTTGACCGCGTTGGCCACCAGCACCGGCTCCAGGAAATTCTGCGGGATATCGCAGATTTCGTGGGGGCTGGTGAGGCGGTATTCCGACAGACGCTCGGGGGCCGCGCCCCAGGAGCGGATGCGTCCGATCTCGCGTCCGGTCAGCGACTCGCAGAGGATGCTGTCACCAATCAGGTGATTGGGCACGGCATCGCGCAGTGCTTCCTCGACCACTCCGGCGTCGTCGAGGATCTCCATGGTGCGCTGGTTCATGATGTGCGCGCGTGGGGTGTCGGCCAGCCAGGGGTATTTGGTCACCACCAAGGTCTGGATACCGTGGCGGGCGAGAAACAGCGCGGCCGAGGCGCCGGCCGGGCCGCTGCCGATGACGAGGACTTCGGTTTCAATCATGGTCTCTTCCTTGAACATGTGGGCACTGCCCGCACGCGACAGGCTTCAGGGGCGTGGTCAAGCGAACTTCTGTGCCAGGCGCAGGGCCAGTTCCAGCGATTGCTCACGATTCAGGCGTGGATCCACGCTGCTGCGGTAGTTGCGCGGTAGGTCGGCTTCGGTGAGGTTGCCCGCGCCGCCCAGGCATTCGGTGACGGCTTCGCCGGACATCTCCAGATGCACGCCACCCAGGTGACTGCCGTGGGCGGCATGCAACTCGGCGGCCTGTTCCAGCTCGGCGAGAATGTGCTCGAAGTAGCGGGTCTTGTAGCCGTTGCCGAGACTGCAGGTATTGCCGTGCATCGGGTCACACACCCACAACACGCGACGTCCCTCGCGACGCACCGCGTCGATCAGCGCAGGCAAGGCGTTGCCAATGGTTTGTGCGCCCATGCGGGTGATCAGGGTGAGACGGCCAGGTTCGTCGTCCGGATTGAGGCGTTCGATCAGGCGTAGCAACTGGTCGCTGCCGGTTGCCGGCCCAACCTTGACCGCGATCGGGTTTTCGATGCCGCGCAGGTATTCGACATGGGCCCCCTCGAGGTCGGCGGTACGCACACCGATCCACGGGAAGTGGGTCGACAGGTTGAACCAGCCATGATGGGACGGCACGTAGTGCGTCAGTGCCTGTTCATAGGGCAGCAGCAGGGCTTCATGGGAGATATGCAGGTGCGCCGATGGCTCGCTGCCGCCACCCTCCTGGCGCAAGGCCTCGAGCAGTTGCAAGGCTTCGCGCAGGGAGCCCAGCAAGCGTTCCTGGGCATCGGCCCGGGGGCTCTGGCGCAGCCAGTCGAAGGCCCAGCGCGACGGCTGGTACAGGTCGGCAAAGCCTTTGCGCATCAGCGCGCGGGCCAGGTTCAGGGTCAGTGCCGAGCGGGCATGAGCCTGCAGCATGCGCTGCGGATCGGGTTCGCGCGCACTGGCTTCGAAACGGTGCCCGTTGACGATATCGCCGCGGTACACCGGCAGTTCGACGCCATCGATGCATTCGCTGTCGGCCGAGCGTGGCTTGGCATATTGGCCTGCCAGACGCCCGACACGGATGATCGGGCGACGCAGGCCATGGGTCAGCAGCAGCCCCATTTGCTCCATATGTTCCAGGCGCGTGTGTATCGCCGCGCCGGTGCAGTCCTCGAAGCGTTCGGCACAATCGCCGCCTTGCAGCAGGAACAGCTTGCCTTCCTGGGCTCGCGCCAGCGCCTGCTTGAGCTGGACCACTTCCTCGGCCATGACCAGCGCCGGCTGCCGGGCGAGCTCCTCCAGGGCCTGCTCCATGGCCTGGCGGTCGGCATAGCGGGGTTGCTGCAGGGCGACCCGTTGTTGCCACGACGCCGGTGACCAGTCGGGATCACGGCGTGGTTCAGCGATATCGGCAGTGAACGGCACCGTTGCGCTGCGCGAAGGAGGAACAGCGTCTTGCAGATTCAGAGAAACCATGGGGATCCTGCTCTCACGTTGGGTGGACGAAGGCACTGCACTCACAGATGTTGCGTCAGCGCTCCGGCAGGCCGGGCAAGGGGCCGTGCAGCGGGAGACGGGGCACGGCCCTCGTGGTGCCAGAAGCCTGACAGGAAGCACTCGGCAATCAGCAGCGGCGCGCCGTGACGGTGGAACAGCGAGCGTCGCGCCAGCCAAGGACCGCTGTCGTCAAGGCAGCGCGACAGCCTGCCCAAGGGCTCGTCCAGGGCCAGCACGCCCCATTCGAACGGCCCTCGGACGATGTCCGGGTCCTGATACAGCATCATGCCCAGAGGCTGGGAGCCGTAACCGTCAAGCACCGCCCAACCCTGGTCGAGGGCACCGAGCGGAGCGATGCTGCGCGCCAGCACACAGGGGCGTTGATCAAGGCGCATCAGCACCGTGCGCACCCACAGCGGGGTGCCGGCGGCGATGCCCAACGCCTGGGCATCGGCGACGCAGGCCTGGGTCGGGTACTGATCGATCAGCTCGAGGCGATATTGGCCCAGCGCCTTGAGGTGCAGGGTCAGCGAGCCGGGCAGGAACAGCCAGTGGCATTGTTCGGTGGAAAGCCAGGGCAAGGGCGCACGCTGCCACTGGGTGCACGAGTCGGTGTTCATCACTTGAATCCCTTCAAGAGGCGCGCAAGGCGGTGGTCAGGCGCAGGTAGTCCGTGGAGTGTTCGTCTGGGTCACGCTGGCATAGTCCGGCAAGGCCAGGCGGCGGGCTTCGGCAAAACTCATCAAGGCGTCGAAGTCGGCGAACGGCAGGCCATCGGCACGCCGGTCGGCCTCGTGGATCAGCGCGTCGGGCAGCTCTTGGCGGTCGCCGAGCACGATGGCCGAGGTCAGCGGTTTGCGCTGGGCCTCGTACTGCTGCAGGGCCTGCTCCAGTGAATCGCCGCTGGCCAGTGCCTCTGCCAAGCAGTGGGCATCGAGAATGGCCTGGCCGGCACCGTTGGAGCCCACCGGCACCATGGGGTGCGCGGCGTCGCCGATCAGGGTGATGCGCCCCACCGTCCAGCGTGGCAGCGGATCGCGGTCGGCCATCGGTGTCTGGATGATCGGCTGGTTGCTGCGCATGAGCAATTGCGGGATGTCCAGCCAGTCGAAACTGCGCGAAGCGAAGAAACGCGCCAGGTCCTCGAGGCGGTCGGGGGCGAACTCCGGGTCGTGCTCGAACAGCGCACGGTCCAGTTCGGCGACCCAGTTGATCAGTTGCTCGCCACGTTCGTTGACCTGGTCGCGAATGGGGTAGATCACCAGCTTGCCATGTGCTGGCACACCGATGCGCACCATGCTGGCACCGCTCAGGAACGGCGGCGCCACCGTCACCCCGCGCCACATGTGCACGGCCCGGTCGACCGGGGCCAGGTGCTCGCCGAACAGGCTGCGACAGACCTGCGAACGCACGCCGTCCGCACCGATCAGCGCACTGCAGTGCACCTGGACCAGGGGGGCCTGCGGCCCTTGGGAAAAGGTTGCGATCACACCCTGGTCATCCTGGACGACATCGCGCAGCGTGTGCCCGGTCAGCAGGAAGTCGGCGCCCAGGCGTTGGCGGGCGGCGTCCAGCAGGGTCTGCTGAAGCACCCCGCGGTGAATGGACAGCTGCGGCACCGAGTGACCGTTGCGCAGCCCCAGCGGCAGGCTGTGCAGGCGTTGGCCATATCGGTTGAAGAACACCATCTCCTGGGTGGTGACGGCATTTTCCTGCAACTTTTCCAACAAGCCAAGTTCGGCAAACACTTTCATCGCATAGGGCTGAAGGTTCAAACCTACGCCCAGCGGCTCAATGGTTTTTGCCGACTCGTAAACTTT
The DNA here is from genome assembly GCF_021283245.1 of Pseudomonas sp. NMI760_13. Taxonomy (NCBI): domain Bacteria; kingdom Pseudomonadati; phylum Pseudomonadota; class Gammaproteobacteria; order Pseudomonadales; family Pseudomonadaceae; genus Pseudomonas; species Pseudomonas sp. NMI760_13. Next base: position 42,107 of record NZ_JAJSRC010000030.1, read on the forward strand.
TACCCGGAAGCCTTTTTTATGCAGTGAGAGTGCGAGCGTAAGCCCTGCTATCCCCGCGCCGACAATAATCATTTGATTCATGACGTGCTCTACGCGCTGTATGGAGTTTAAGTATTGAATTGTTCTATTTGTTCCCAGGAATCCTAGCATGTGCATTTTTTTATAATCAAGGCGTTGATTTCAGTTGTTTATTCCAGTGATTTTTGAATATTTTTCCACAATTTAGGCGTTTCCAGGCCGGCCGTTGCGGAAACGACAAAACTGTTTCAATTTTCAGGCAACAATTGGAAATACAACCAAATGAGAACGCAATGAGCAGCACACACACTCAATTGCAGGCGCGGGAAAAGTGACTGAAGAGTCAGCGATAACAGGCGGGCACAAAAAAGCCAGCGGCCTAACTTAAAGTTCTGGGCGCCGGCAGTAATGAAATAATTGAATTAATTATGATCGAGGAACAAGGGCGTCAAATGCCGGGAAAGAAAGCGCAGCATGATGTCGACCTTGGGCAGCAGTTGCCGACTGCGTGGCCAGATGAGGTGTACCGGCAGCCCGGGTGTCGAGAGGTGCGGCATGATTTCCACCAGATCACCGCGCTGCAGTTCGTCGCGGATCATCCAGGTCGCCAGCTGCGAAATGCCATAGCCGCCCTTCACCGCCTGCACCTGGGCCTCGCCGCTGCCGACGATGATCCTGCCATTCATGGTGCGCCGTTCGATCTGGCCATCGGGGCCACTGAACATCCAGGGGCTGACACTGCCATCGGCGCGGCCATACATCACGCAGTCGAACTGGTCGAGTTCATGTCCGTGCTGGATGTTCAGATGCTGGCGCAGGTACTGCGGCGCCCCGCAGAAGATCAGGCGCTCCTGGCCGATCTGCTGGTGCGCCAGCAAGTTCGACAGCTGGTCGACACTGCCAATGCGCACCGCCAGGTCGATCCCCTCCTCTATCACATCGACGAAGCGGTCGGTGAACGAGGCATGCAGGCGCAAGCGTGGATTGTGCTCGGTGAAGTTCAGCAGCAACGGCAGCACATGTTGCTTGCCGAAGGTCACCGGCACATCGATGCGCAGGCGTCCGGCCGGTTCCTGGCGCTCTGCGGCCAGGACCGTCTCGGCCTCCTCCAGCTCGGCCAGGATACGTGCGCAGGTGCGATAGAAGGCCTCGCCCGTGTCGGTCAGGGAAAGGCTGCGGGTCGTGCGCTCGAACAGTCGGGTGCCCAGCCGGCCTTCAAGGCGGGCAACCCCCTTGCTCACAGCCGAGGTCGAAAGGTTGAGTTGCGCGGCGGCGGCGGTGAAGCTGCCGGCGTCCGCAGTGGTGACGAAAACTTCGATGCCTTTGAGGTGCTCGGTAAGCCTCATTGAAAATCCTTTTACTGCCGCGCCCGCGATGGGCGCACACGCTTCATGCGTAGATTGCGAGGGGCTCGCCATCCGCCCTGCGAGGGCGGACAGCGTAGTGACGGCGGTCAGGGTAGCAGCAAGCGCAACAGGTCGAAACCGAACTGCCCTCCTCGTCAGGCGAACTGGGGCAGCACATGCTCGGCGAGTTCATCCAGAACCGCCTGTACAGGGCGTCGACTGATGCGCAGGTTCAGGGCGATGTGCGAAACGCCCTGCTCGCGCTGGCGCAGCCAGAGATCGAGCAGGGCCTGCCGTCCGCCACGCAGCCCCCGCCCCGCTCGCAAGGGTGCACCCGGGTCCTGCTCCAGATCGAAGAACGCGCCGTAGCCATACGGCTTGAACTGCCCCGGCTCCTGGCAGGCGCGCCATTGCTCGAGGACCCAGGGCAAGGCCTGGGCATCGCTCTGGTGCCAGATCCAGCCATCGGTGTGCTGGGCCAGCCAGGAAAGCTCCTGACCGCAGCGACCCACGGCCAACGTTGGCAACCTGCCAGTGACCGGTTTGGGGACCAGGTCCAGGGTGCCGTCCAGCGTGCCGTGGAAGTGCGAGTAATGCACCGGGTAGTCCTGGCTCACCACGCTCTGCAGCATCTGGTAGGCATCCCGGTAGCGCTCGGCACGCTGCTGGTAGTCCACGCCGAACGCCGGGTACTCGCTGGGTCGGTCGCCTGTGGACAAGCCCAGCAGGAAACGCCCTTGCAGCAGCTGGTCGACACTGCAGGCCTGCTTGGCGACCAGCAGCGGGTTGCGCAAGGCCAGGATGATCCCGGCAGTGCCAATGGCGATGCGCTGGGTATGCGCCGCCAGCCAGCCGGCATAGACCATCGGATCATGGACCTGGGCGACGTCCCCGAAATCCGGGTCGTGAAACGGCACGTCGCGCAACCAGATGGCGGAAAAGCCCAGGGCCTCGGCATGCTGAACCAGCTGCAGGTGCTGGCGCAGCGGCGGAACGGCACTGTCGGGATAGGCCTCCAGCGGCGCGATCAGGCCGAAGGTCAGTTGCCCCGGGCGGAACACCCGGGCATACGCAGGGTGAGCGGCCAACGCAGCGTCCATTCCAGGGTACGCCGGCGTGCCGTGGGCCGGCAGGGTGTGCGGCGCGGTCATCGGCGCAGCGTCCCGGCGCGCTCGAGGCCCGCATCGGTGGTGCGGCGCTCCTTGAACTGCACCAGCAGCAGGCAGATCACCGCGGCGGCCAGGGCAATCGTGGCGGCGATATAGCCGAGACTGGCCAGGCCGGTCTGCTCGATGCTGTAGCCCCCGATGATGGCACCCAGGCCGATGCCGGCGTTGGCGGCAGAGACGTTCAGGGTGCCGGCCAGGGCCTGGGCGTGGCTGGCGGCTTTCATCACGCGTACCTGGCACACCGGATACAGCGCGGTGTAGGCGATGCCCCAGACGGTCAGCGCCACCGCCAGGCCGACATACGAACCGGCCAGGGGAATGCTCATTGACATGCCTGCGGCCAGGATCAACACGAACACCGCCGTGGCGCCCAGCGGGTTGCGGTCGACGAAGTGGCCGCCCAGCCAGTTGCCGACCAGGCCGATGGCACCAAAGCCCATCAGCCACCAGCCCACTGCCACCGGCGCGATACCGGCCAGGCGTTCGAGCATGTCAGCCAGGTAGGTGTAGGCGGTGAACATGGCGGTAAACACCACCACCGAGAGCACGATGTTGCCGATGAAGCGGCCATCGCGCAGGATGCGCATCTGCTGGCCGATGCTGCTGCGCTCCGGACGGGCCAGGGTCGGCATGTACAGCGCCAGCAACAGCAGCATCAGCAGCGACAGCGCGGACAGCCCCCAGAACGCGCCACGCCAGCCGATCAGGTTGGCGAACACCGTGCCCAGCGGGATACCGAACAGCGTGGCCGCAGCGATGCCCAGGTAGACCTGGGCGACGGCGCGACCGGCCCGATCGGGGCCAACCAGTTGGCTGGCCGTTTCACTGGCCGTGCCCCAGAACACCGGCAACAGCAGTGCCGGGATGAACCGGGCAATGCACAGCACCCAGATGTTCGGTGCCACGGCCGCCAGGGCGTTGGAGGCGGCGAAAATCAGCATGATCACCATGAACAGCCGCTTGCGCTCGAAATGGGCCAGGGCGGCAGTCAGGGGCGGGCCGAACAGCATCACGGTAAAGGCGAACAGCGTCACCAACTGGCCGGCGGCGGAAATGGAAATGTCCAGGTCCCGAGCGAGTGCCGGCAGCAGCCCGATGATCAGAAATTCGGTGGTGACGATCACGAAGGCGGCGATGGCCAGCAGCGTGATAGAGAAGGCGCTGTGTCGCGACCCCGAAGCGGACGTGGGAGACGTAGTGGCGTGTGTCATGGCAATGCGATCCAGGCAAGGTAGATCGCGCTAGTCTAGGAAAGCAAAAAATTCCTATCTCGGGTAATTATTCCGCTGATTGTTTCCCCAATTTCCACAATCTCCCTTGCCCTTGTGCAAACCTGAGCCACGCAGCACTTGCTGACCGATCACCCCAGCCAAAGCCGAACAGGGCGGCCATCCTGAGGCGGTATCAGACGCTGTTCGCTTGGCGCCGGCGTTGTCGGCGGCACAGGCGACGACTCAGTTCCGCATCAGATATCTCGATGGGCCACTGGAGCCCACTTGCTGCAAAACGGTACAGGTAGTCTCCCGCACTTGAATGATGTTCGCTGGGTTGTCCAGCAACTATCGCGGTGCCCGGCTGCGCCGGGTGCTGGAATAGGAGCAGGTGGATTGCACTAGGGGGAGCATGATCTTTCGCAATGCGCCTGAAGCCTCACCCGGCAACCCCGAGCGGCATCACCTTTTGCCCAGCAATTCAGAACGGCCAATCACCTCACCGCTGCGTTCGGGCCTGCCCGGCCCAGAAAAGCCAGCGCCCGCAATAGCGGCATCCAAACCTCGAAAATGTGGAGCCGCTTTCGGGCTGCGCAAGGCTTCCATGCCGACGTTCCAGGCATGCACCATGTTCTTGGCAACCTCACGCCACGCAGGTTCGTTTTTCGACGCTTCGATGACTTCCTTTGCAACCTCCACGGCAGACTCGCAAAGCTGCTCGATCATCGCCGCGTACTGCCGTGGCGAGATGCTCAGAACACCTTTGAAAAATGACTCCAGTGAGCGCCCAGGTGTCCAGGTCTGCCTTCCACCAACGGAGAGTCCAGGCGGATTGTTGGCGAAGCGAAGGTAGGCTTGCGTGGTAACCAGATCAAAGACTGGCGTGAATGCCACATCAGTCAGCGAGGTGTAAAGCAGCGCAATATTCTTCGAGTGGCAGTCCGCATTGGGCACCACATAGTTGGTCAATAGCTGCCAGCCACGTACCCCCCACCAAGCCCAGCATCGACAGATCGGTACCATCGAGCAGCGGGCCGAACGCTTCGCGGATGACGTTCAGCAAATACCCTTCAGGAAGGTTCTGCCGGAAGAAAGGAAACAAATCACGGGGCCAGCGCCAAGGCGCTTCACGAACAGGCAGGGCCAAGCTGACAAAGTCCTCCCGGGCTGTTCCGGGAAGATAGTGCAGTACATATTCGTCACGGTCCCGATAAAGCTTGGCCACGTGCCTTGAACGGACATGGACGTCAAGGATCATGGTCAAGCAACCCCAGACCGTTGGTCCTTGAGGATGTCCTCGACCGTACGTGCGTGACCAGCCTTCACCAGCTTCAAGTCATAGCCTGCGGCTTCCAGGAGCCGGACAAGCGCCAAGACACTCATATCCCCCTTGGCCAGGGTCTCCATCCTCGCCACTGTGGAACGGGAAACACCCGCGCGGCTGGCCAACGCATCTTGGCTTAGCTTTGCTTCACGCCGGACGGTTTTAAGCATTTCAGCGACATCATAGAGAGAGGACATTTGTAGCTCCGGGCATCAAAAAGAAGCGTTTCTCCGAATGATGTAGCCCTTGAGCCACATAGCGACAACCTCTCATCCAGATAGCTTTGTGTCACATAGGCCACAAAATTTGTAGAGATCCTCACTTTAGTAGCTCAGGGGCCACAATATTAGAGAGACGCTCAAGATTAGCTTGCGCCCGGGCCCGAAGATGAGCCGTCCGATTCAGCAACGATGCCGGGATGGGCTGGATACGTTCCGGGTGCTCGGTAATGTCAGCGTGCACAAGCTCGAGAAAGGCTTTTTTAGCCTCCTGCGCTTCGTGCTCGGCTAGAAGAGCCACTTTCACCCTTGATTTGGACATGGTTTGCTCCTTAATCCAGCCCCTGCGACAACTGCCACCTGTGCGGTCTGACCAAGGGAATGTACAGCAGAATGAGTTGAGGGAAATGAGGCACAAGCCCACCGCTACATGTTTCAGAACGGGACTACATACCCATTGCCGATCGATCGGCACAGGCGCTTGCTCTAAACCGCACCTGAACGCCGCAGGCCTTTAGCCATTAGCACAACCGCCCTAATCGACCCTACTCACCCAGCGCTCGTATAGTCCCTTCTTGATTACAAAAACCAGGAAAGGACACCATGGGTCACAAACTTCCCCCCCTCTGCCAATGGCTGGCCATCCTGGCCCTCACCTGCAGCACCCCAGCCCTGGCCGCACCCGCCTCGGGCGACTACTGGATCATCTACGGCAAAGGCGAACGCCTGCACAACGAGGTCTACGTCGCCGATGCCGCCGGCATCGTGCAAAAGCCCGGTGGCGTGCAATCGGCCCAGGTCATGCAGCTGTTCGAAGACCCGGCCTTCCCGACCCTCGCCGCCTATGAAGTGCAGGTCAAATGCAAACAGCGCCAGATCCGCCTGGACAGCGCTCGGGCGATACGTCGCTTTGACGGTGCCGTGCGCGATGTGAAAACCAACGCCAAAGACTGGGTCGCACCAAAGGACTACTGGCTGCAGCGCACCTTCGCCTTCGTCTGCGCCCCCGACAACCGCGCGCGCAACCAGATGCTGTCGATCGGCAAGATGCCGGCGGCGAAGATGGTCGCCACCATCCAGGCCATGTTCATCCAGTTGATCGGCGTGCAGGCCAACAGCCAGGCGGTGCAGGAGCTGGACGACATGCTGGCGAACACCCCACGATGAACACGCGCCCTCTGCTGGTCCTTGGCCTGTTATTGCCTGCGCTGGCCGGCTGCATCCCGACCCTGCCGGAGCTGATGGCGGGCAACCAATGGCAAGGGCGCGACGCCAAGCAGGCCATCGACTTCTTCGGCCCGCCCATGCGCATGGAGCCGTTGCCCGGCGGCGCAGGGGTGCAGTTGGGCTGGTACCGCGATACCACCTACGTGCAAAAGGAGGTGGTCGGCAGCACCGCCGAGATGCAAGGCAACGTGATGGTCCATACCAACTACTGGGACGACGTGGCCCATCCTGGCGGCTGCACGATCCTGATGTCGGTGAACAAGGCGCGGCAGATCAACGACTTCTCCACCAAGGGCCGCTGTAACGGCGTGAACCTGGCGCCATAGCGGCTAGACGAAACGCGGGAGCAGGCCTGTGGGATCGGGCTTGTGGGCGCGGACTTGTAAGAGCGGACTTGTATAAGTGGACTCGTGGGAGCGGGCTTGCCCCGCGATAGCGCCCGCCCAGACAACCAAGCCCCCAGCCAGATACCCTCCCCCTACTCAGCCCCCCCGCCCAACCATCAACCCATGATTCACATCCTGGGCCAACGCCTTGGCCATGCCACTGAGGTAATGCACCGCCGTCAGCAGCGTTGGCAGATGATCAGTCTCCACCATCGCCAGATCACTGATCTTGTGCACCGCACACATCAGCACAGTCGCCTGCTCCACCGCATGGTCCAGCGGATGCCCCGCCACCACGCGGAACAGCGAGTCTTGAACACCCACCTCCGCACCTTCGCCGAAATACCCGACGCCGGTGGTGGCGAGTTTCTTGATGCGCGGGATCTGCAATTCCTTATCCATACCATTCCTCCTGCGGCCCCGCGAACGGCACGGGGCCTGATCGGTGAACATCCAGTGCGAGCCCAGGCTCGCCAGGTCAGTGCCGGGATTGCACGCGACTCAGCGCCACCTCCACCAAGGTGCGGGCGCTGTCGATTTCGTGCATGGCGGCGAGGGTCAGGACCTGGCCTGGCGGTTTGGCGTGCAGCAGGACGGTCTGCTGGCTGACGGTCAGGGCGCAGACGAGGTATTCGGAGATCTGGACCAGGAGGTCTTCGAGGGTGTGGGTGGTGTATTTGTCGTGCAGGGGTGGATCGGGGACTATTTTCAGCATGGTAGCGCTCCTATTTTCAAATGGAGCTACCGTTCTCTGCTGTCAAACAGAAAGGTGGCAGCTGTACGCGGGTTGACAGACCGGGAAAATAGGAAACCGGCGCACCGAAGTGCCCCACGTACAGCCACCATAGACGGCCATGCACGCGCGTTACTATCTTCCCGGTCTGTCAAAACCGGTCGCTGAATTGGCAGCGACTTGGCGAGACTAGATGGGTGATGCAGCGGCTGCAACGGGCTGTAAGGGGGTAGAAGTATGTTTCGGAAACGGACTACAGAGAAGAGGGAAAATCCGATTCCGTAGACTCTGGGCACGCCTGCTGCCACAACGAATATGAACCTGAAACGCATACGAACTCTCGCGCGGACGCCACGATCGCAGTGGCGCTTTGCCAGTTTTTCTTGAACCGTTTGATCACTTTGGCGACGATGGGGAAATTTCCTACAGACATCGGCGACAAAGGGCAGCGCACGTGGCGATCAAAGCTGTATCGAAGGAACGTATTGACGAGGCTTTGCTGGAATTTGACCGCGATTTTAGAGGAAAACGAGAGTGGCTTGGTTGGGAGACAAACCTGGCCCACCGCTACGCGATTGCTGTAGGGGGTACATCGTACCCAGCAAAGAAAATAGTCTCCTTAGCTACCGGCATCGCAGTTAGCCAGTTCCCGGGCGGACACCTCACAAACCGCTATTTAGAAAAGCGTGGATTTACCATTATCGAGCTACAGAGCACTGGACTAGAACCAGTCCTGCAGTTCGAGCCTGGGACCATTTACGATCGCGTGAGTGAAATCAACGGACCATTCGGGGGTAGCCGGCAGAGCGGCATAGCGGCATCCGCTACCCACCCGGCGATTTTCTTGTTTACTGGCGATAGTGGCGAGCAATACGGCTATGCCGACCGCTGGGACAACGGTGCGTTTCTCTACACCGGTGAAGGACAGCGTGGGCCTATGACATTGAACCGTGGCAACAGAGCTGTCGCTGAGCATGCTGAGACAGGTCGTGCGCTTCATCTGTTCAAGTCGTTCGGCAAAGGAAAAGGTAATCGCTACATAGGTGAGTTCTGCTGCGCCGATGTCTTTGAACGAACCCAGCCGGATGTTGATGGCGAGGATCGTACTGCTCTTGTATTCAGATTGGTGCCTGTGGGCAGTCCAGAGCTGAGTGTCGAAACTGAGCCGGAGACAGAGGTTGAACTCGCAGATTCGTTATCTGCGGCTCGAATAGCTGCTCTGGCTGCCTGTAAGCCGGTAACGAATGCAATGGACCAATCAGCGCAGCGTAAAATTTACCAACGCAGTCGAAAGGTCGCTCACTACGTTCTCATGCGTGCCAAAGGCTTCTGTGAAAGCTGTGACAAGCCAGCTCCCTTTTTTAAGAAAGATGGAACCCCATACCTGGAACCGCATCATGTAAATCGGCTCTCCGACGGAGGCCTAGACCACCCTCGATACGTAGGGGCTGTCTGCCCGTCCTGCCATCGCGAGATTCACTCAGGCATAAATGGCGTGTCGCTCAACGATCAGTTGAAGCAGCGACTTATAGCAATCGAAGGCTGAGTTTAATCTGTCAAACTGAAATGCCCCTAGATTCGGAGACACCCTCAAATGGTAGCTTCGGGTCGAAAGCAGCCACTCGTGAACGGCTGCTTCCGACCCATAGCGGCCATTCGCGGAAAGCAGCTACCGGCCATCAGTAGCCACTCGATTTATCTCTATGAGCGTAGAGCTGGTTAAGCGTGACAATTTTATTCTCGCTCATTCGGAGTTCGGGGTGAAATTGCTCATCATCCGCTCATAGTCAGAGTCGGATTTTGATCTGGCCAAAAAGGTGGTGCCATGCCATTATTTTGGTGTGATGTGGATTCGATAAACTTTTAGACTTTAAACAGGGATGGTATGAGTAAATTATTTAGTGCCCTCGGCACTCCGATGACACAGGCCCAGTACGCTCAGGAGTGGAAAGTCGATGCTGAGCATATTTCGAATGATGGCCATCATTTTTGGATGGCAGAGCAGCTTGGGCCGCAGAATTTGGTAGTCGAAATTGGGTGCGGCGCTGGTGCAAGCACCTTGGCTTTGGCCAAGAAAAGTAGAGTTATATGTATTGAATCAAATCCGACCCTCGTAGAACTTTGCAAAGACAACCTTCTAGCGAATAATGTAAGCGTTCAAGTTGTATCAACCCCTGAGCTAACGGAAGCAACTAGCCAGGTAGTAATTGTTCACTGTGATATTTTTGACCTCTCAATTGAGCAGTATTTAAAAGCTATGAAACCAACGGCTATCGCTTGCTGGTTAATTGGCGCAGCTCCAGAAACCATTGCAAAAAATATAGATAAAGAGCTTGAAGACTTCACGGGCGCCGAAATGGCATTTTACCGAAAAAAGGTGCACAGCAGAGCCTATAAGCTTGGCGCAAATATTCTTGAGCCCAAGGGTGTGATCCATATCGTAGACCGTATTGGCATTCGATCTTGGAATGAGAAAGACTTTGTAAGAATGGCCGTCGTAGAAATGCACAGCGAATTGGCAGGTGCTGGCTATTTAGTCGATAAAAATAATTCGTACCTGCGACGAACACCAAGGGGTGTGAGTCAGTCGTCTATTTCAATGGTGAGCGCAGATAGATTTAATGATGCCATTGAGGCGCTTTCATCCATGAAGTCTGTTCGTAGAGAATAGACGAACTTGATAAAATATGATGCAGCGGCAGTGCCACTGCCCTGCATCTTAGCATTTTAATCATATTTTCAGCGCGACGCGCATGAAATGAGCCTTATACGCCGTTTAGACAAATCGATCGATCGCTTGAGGTCTGAGGCAGAAGCCCGTCAGCGGTCATTATCGGCCAAATGCAGACTAAAGTGATTTTAAGGAAGCATTATGGATAATCCAATACTACTTGGCAAAGGTGGTGCTTATACCCTTCATTCGAGAGCATTCCGCCACATTATGGAAGGGGACTACAAACAAAAAGTTGACCGTCCATTAGCTGGCGGAAATCCTATTTTGAGCAGTGCCATTGCGGGCGGGTTACACACTTACTCTGCACTAATGGGTTTCCTGCGACACCATCCAAAAATTTCATCTCTAGATGCTTATGACCCTGAGATTAATGAAGACTGGTTTTACATTAGAGAGCTTCAAAACAAAGTACTGACCGTCAAGCTACCCAAAGAGCTTTTCGTAAGCAAGGCGGCAGACTTAACATTAATGCCTGAAAATTACTACAAATCCGGTTATCTGTGGAAAACTCTATTCCCAAAAGACTTCTCGGAAGAAGATATACTTAGTGCCATTGATCAGGCGCTTCGAAATGTAGAAACTCATGACTTCAATGCTCCTTCTGATCCCGATCAAGATTATCATATCATTGGTTATGCAAACGTCGAACATCCTATGACGGCTATGAGAATTCAAATCCAGTTACGGGGTAATGAAATACGATCAGCATTCCCCTCTTGGACACAGCCTTGGACTGGCAATAATGGGAAAGCATTCTCTCATGCTGACACTATTTCTTTTGTAATGGCGGAGTCAGTCGAACTAAGTAGTCGTGATCACTATAAGCTTAGCAAGATTTTCATGGGCAGTCGACCTACCTATGAAACGCTAAAGAGATTGACACCTGAGTTTACAGTTACAAGAACCATACCTAAAAAGGGCCAGCCCCATAATGAATGGCGTGAGTCGAGACTCAAAACGCTAAAAACCGTATCTCAGTCGCTGATCAAACCTGAGATCAGCAAAATCCAAAACTATCTATGCGATCACGTTATAACCAAGGAGTCGTCATTCCAGCAACAAGCCCTATATGCTTCCAAAATACCATATTCAGGCACCCCCCTCGATTTCAATGCCTGCCAGATTTCCCAGAACGTATATGAATGCTTCTACGTTCTATTGCATTATGACCTCTACCGAGGGACGGATTACTTCTTAAAGTGCATGCATCGCTTCCTCAAAGCTTCGATAATTCATACTGGCGGAATTCATCTATTCGAGCTCAAGCGTTTGCATAAACTTTTTATGGAAGGCGTGTCTCTCCATCACGACAAAAGCTCTGTTGCATTATTCATAGAGTTGCTAGCAAGCTCACCTTCTAGAGCAGCCTCCTACCAGGAATTCAATGTTAATACGTACGTCAAGGGACATGACGAGCGTAGTATGATGCTAATTGGATTGAGCGGCGTCACCCTGCCGATAACCAGCTCAATACTAATTGACTTTGTTTCGCTCAACCTTGGCGAGAACTACCTGTTTTCGTTCAGAGAAGAAGATCGCATTGAGATATCTAAAAGAATCATATTCAGTCAGACGCCTGCGAATTATATAGATGATGCTCTTGGCTATTTCACTGGAGCCGATTTCGACTTTTTCTCCTATCATCTCACGTCGCTTTTGTCGCTAGATAATAAAAACCCTGTGCCAGACAAAGCATTGGAGCGAATTGTTAGAGATTATCACAGAATGCTTGTGATTTACAGGCAGCGATTGGTCATGGATAACCCGACAGCATATTCATCTAATCCTTATGATCTTGAGTTCATGTCCCCTGAGTTTTGCGACCTCGTTATTACCCAGCACAAAAGAAAGTTTGTAATTAGCAATCATAAAGGCTTTCTTGATGAGATAATCAAGAATACTACCTCGGCAAAAATCTCCAAAATCTGCAACTACCTTCTCAGTGGTATAAGCAAAGAAGGAGTTCCAATGCCGCAATACATTCCCGATCACATCGAAAGCTGGATGAAAAATGATGCCTTCGTTAGAAAAGACAATTTTGATTTATCTATATTTGAAAGACCGCAAGCTGAGCCCATCGGAGGCATAACCTGAAACACTCTCGCTAATATCTTTGATCCAGTGGAAATGACAATTACTAGAGCAGCAGCCCGGAGGAATTTCTGGGTTTGACTGCTATTAGTACAGCGACCTGGGATCCTTCTGAGTCGCCCTGACTTCTTAAACGCAACGGGCAGGCGATCTTTGGCCATTTTTCTTGGTCGTCACCGACCGCTTCGGGTCGAAAGCAGACATTCGCAGAGCGCACACCATCTTCCGCGCAACTGCCAATCAGTGAGTGGTTCCGCCCCGCGACCAAAGCCTCTCATTTGAGAGTCAGTTACAACTTGGAACAGAGACTCAGCTATCAAGCGTAATCTTTCCACCTCTATGGCAGGCGCGCCAGTATCCTAAGCTTCGTGCTACCGGCGCGTTGCCTCAATTTCCTCAATTGCCTCGGTGTAGGCAAGATGATCGGCCGGCAAAATCTTAGACTGTTTGGGCATCAGTGCCTCGATGTCAGTGAATCGATTCAGACAGACTGCCGGCTTCCAGCAACTGGAAATTCACTACCGCGTAATAAAGTGAGTCGGCCAACACTCAAGGCTCGCCTCCCAAGGATTTGTGTTCTCCGGTTCGGGCAGCCCATGCGTTAAAGCGTTTCTCAAGCTCTTCACCGTGGGCAACCCAAAAGTCTGCATTCACCAATTGAGCTTCAGAGATTTTGCTCGGAGCCGTACACATTTGCGCTTTCAAATAGGTTGTGGCTTATTCTCAGGGCGACGCCAGTCTTTCGTATATAGAAGTTTGTCAGCATTCAAATGGATCACAGCGCAAGATTCTACAAGCGTCTGGGCTGATTCAGACTCTACAATTTCTCCATCAAGTGCGATGAAGCTTTGTTGCTTCAAAGCCCTATAGACATATAAAATGTTTTCGATCGCACGATTCTCCACGTTCTTGAACAATATGGAGTCATGTATCAAGAACGGAATACTCGTATACCTCAGCAGTGATGTGTCGAGCAGGATCAAGTTTGAGTACGCTTTGCCTGTACCGGTGTCTTTTGGGATCTCATAGCTGTATTTGTCGGGTTTGAGTGCGAGCACAGGGGAAGCGCGCTGTTCGCCATAGATGTAATTGACCAGTTTCTGAATGTCTATGTTTAGATTGCGTTCAATGCTTTCTAAAATTTCGACCTTTAACTCTTTTAGCCTATCTCTTATGTCCTTGATTTCTTTCGCGAGCGCAGTGAATTTCTCGTAAAGCTCATTTTCCTTGGTCAGTTTTGAAAGCGCGAGCGAAATATCGATGACCGAATCGACTATGTATGTAGGATTGCCAGAGTTCTTCAGCGCTTTTGCGATAGCTGCATTGCAGATAGCAATCTCCGCGTCTATGGCACCGATCTGTTCTAGCAGCTCCAGTTCCTTTTCCTTGATCTCCTTGCGCAGAATGCGAGTGAGCCCGTTATGGAAGGACTCAATGGTGTCCAGCTTTTCTAGATTAAGCGAAGGAATAATTTCAGCCAGTGGCTGAAAGCTACGCTTGGAAATTCGTTTATTATCTTCAAGATTGGCTCTTACTCGTTCGAGCTCGCTAGAGAGTGACATCTTGATCTCAAGAAGTTGGTTCTTCTCGGTTTTACTTTCAAGGACCGCTTCGTCGATCAGTTCGTTGATCGACATTGCCAAGCTAGATATCTCGCTGCGAATGGTGTCCAGGCGGTGCTCATGTGTCGTGATGTCTTCTTGATTCTTGGTATATTTAGACTTTGTAATTTTCGGAATAATGCTCTGTTTAGCAGCAGCATTCAACGACTTCTGTTCGTTCGAAAGCTTGTTCTGTCGAATAGAAAGATCTGCTAGAGGGCCGAAGCGGTTGAATACTTTGATCAGCCACTCGATGCATTGAGATCCGCTTTCTGCACTGAAGTTATGCAGGGGCCTACGTACGTCCAGGTTATCTCTACCCCATACACGCGTCATGAGAGAGACAACTGATCTGAAGGATAGTTCTTCAATCTCTGGTGTGTACTGGCGCTGCAAGAATTCCAGGTACTCCGAGGTGCTCCATTCCTTTATTTCACCGTTTTCACCATGAAGGTGGATCTGCGTCGGGGTACCTGTATTCCGCTCGAAAACGTACTCTTTGTCTAGGGTAAGTTTGAAAACGTAACTGTGATGACCTAGCGTCTCGTGTACATCTTTGCTATGGGTGATAAGCGTGTCGCCGCCGTATATAAAGTCGACGACTTTGAGCAGGGTGGATTTCCCGATGGAGTTGGAGTTTGCGCGATCACCAACTACAATATTCAACTTTTCCTTAAACGTGATCCGTTTGTCTGTGAACCACTCGCATTCAATATATGTCAACATCTGGAAACAGTCCCTGTCGTGAGATTCACTTGAATAACATCGCTCAGATGCAAGATTTCAATGGCGTAAAGAAAGAGCTCGATTGAACCAATAGATTGCGCTGTCTTTTTGTACAAATCGCCAAGTGAGATTGGCTCCACCACTGCAGCATATACTTTGTCAGCGTAACCCAAGGAGGAGTCTGCATAGGAAATAAATTTATTTGGCGTGATCATTCAAATATCTCGCAGTTCTGAATAAAGAAAGATGCGATTATTTCCGAAGCTTCCTCTGACTCTGAACCGGAGCGATGCCGTATCCACTCAACAATATTTTTGAAAATAGCCTGCTGACTTTGAGTCTCTTTTTTTTGCAGTAGATAGTAGGTTTTAACCTGCATGGAAATCATTGTTGAAGTGTCAGGGAATTCAGCCTCGACAAGCTGGAGCTTTTTTCGGACAAACGAAAAATAGTTACTGACATTCTCTTTTATTCGGTTCCTGGTTAGGCGACTCATGGTATCGTTGATCTTTGAACTAAGCTCTTTTGGCTCGAGGCTCAGTTCAATGTCTTCGTCAGAAACCTGTTCCAGCGCGTCGATTATCTTCGAGATCTCACTCTCGATCATGTATTCGTCCCTTAGCTTCGACTGACGGTTTCGCTCCATGATCGTTTGTTTGAGTGCGACCATATCTCGGTAGCTTTGAACAGTCCGAGGGTTGTCAAATTCGATGTGGCACAAGTTGCATAATGCAATCAGGTTATCCGGATTATCGACGTCTGCGTGGAGCCTGTACTCGTTTTTAAGCAGCTCTAGCTCATGGGGCTTTGGGTTTAGAGGGTAGATATGAGCAAGCTGATAGCGTTTGTTAGAAGTATTAGCTTTCTCATACATAAGCGAGGTGTGGCACTTAGGGCACTTGGCCGAGACCTCGCCCACCAACATAATGTTAATGTTTTCCGAGAAGCTTTTTCGTTTGTTTGAGGGCATGCTCTGTTCCTTGAGGGCGGGCGAGCAAAATAAGCTTGGGGGAATGATAGCGTAATGAAATCAAAGCTAATAGTACCTGTTCGCTCATGATCAGCGAAGCTCAACCTTCCCATAAACCCGACGTGCTGGAGCCCCTGCAGGCATCCTGAGACAAGCCACTAAACTTTGGGAGTCTGGCCTACCCAGGGATCGGCTGCAGAGCGGGCAGGAGTCACCGCCTAAAATGTCGCTTGGATAGATGAGGATGTTTCCGATCACGACGAATCAGTCAACCTAGGGCTGCGTCATACGGATGTAGATGATTGTTTCTGGATGCCCACAGAACGCAAACACCTGTCCGCCTTGAACGCCTAACGGCTCGTGAGTAAGCTCGCTTTGGGGATCGCATCGCCCCCGGTGGAGACATGCATGAAATACATGTGGGGTTCAGGCAATGGGCTTCGCAGTATGGCAATCCAGACTTATCTGGAAGCAACCGCGCGCGGCACGAGCGATGGTTATCAGAACAGCCGTTTCCTGTACTGCAAATTAACGGGACGATCAGCGCTGAAAAAATGACGTCGGAAGTCACCCAGGCCTGGTCGCATCTATCGTATTAACGCTCAACCGAGATGTCAGCGGCTCAATGTCCGCTATGGGTCGAAAGCGGCCAACTGAGATTTACCATTTGCAATTCAGTTGGTGCGAGCATCTGACCATCAAACCATAGACGTAAACGGCTCTGAACAACCCGCAGTCACGGATTTCGATGTACTAAGCAGCCCACGAAATCTAATCAACATCTCGATGGCGCAAAAAGTGGGGTAAATTTCTATCAGCAGCAAAATTCGAAGGCATAAAAAATCCAGTCACCGCTAAGTGACTGGATTTTTTGGAGTATTTTGGTCGGGACGGAGTGATTCGAACACTCGACCCCTTGCACCCCATGCAAGTGCGCTACCGGGCTGCGCTACGCCCCGACATCATTCTCGATACCGCTGAGAACGTTGAAGAATTTAACCTAACCTTTTGAATAATGGAAGCTTTTTTTCAAAAATTTCCACTCGTCGCCAACCAGGTCACTTCTTCAGCACCACCAACACATCCTCCAACTCCGCAATCATCTGCCGAATCAGCTGCTTGTACTGGCTGGACTCATCCTTGACCTCATCACTGGAGAGCCGTAACCGCGCCCCGCCAATGGTAAAGCCCTGGTCATACAGCAAAGCGCGGATCTGGCGGATCATCAGCACGTCCTGGCGCTGATAATACCGCCGGTTGCCACGGCGCTTCACCGGGTTGAGCTGCGGAAATTCCTGCTCCCAGTAGCGCAGCACGTGCGGTTTTACCGCACAGAGCTCGCTGACTTCACCGATGGTGAAGTAGCGTTTGCCCGGGATGGGGGGCAGCTCGTCGTTATGGCTTGGTTCCAGCATAGGCCTCTACCCGGGCTTTCAGCTTCTGCCCTGGACGAAAGGTGACGACGCGGCGCGCGGTGATCGGGATCTCTTCCCCTGTTTTAGGGTTGCGGCCCGGCCGCTGGCGTTTGTCGCGAAGGTCGAAGTTGCCGAAACCGGACAACTTGACCTGCTCGTTGTCTTCAAGCGCGTGCCGAATTTCTTCGAAAAACAGCTCGACCAGCTCCTTGGCCTCACGCTTGTTAAGCCCCAGCTCCTCGTACAGCCTTTCGGCCATCTCAGCTTTCGTCAGAGCACCCATGCCGTTATTTCCTTAACGTGGTGTTCAACCTTTGTTCAAGCGAGGTGAGGATAGTTTGCAGGGTTTCATTCACCTCATCGTCGTTAAGAGTGCGCGATGGATGTTGCCAGGTCAAGCCGACGGCCAGGCTTTTTCTATCAGGATCAATGCCTTTACCCTGGTAGACGTCAAACAGCCTGAGGTCTGTGAGCCATTCGCCTGCATTGTCACGAATTACTTCAAGCACCGAGCTCGAAGCGACATCACGACCTGCGATCAAGGCCAGGTCACGGCGGGTTTCCGGGAACTTGGACAGCTCGCTGAACTTCGGCAGGCGGCCTTCGACTACATCGCCGAGCACCAGCTCGAAGACGAACACCGGGCGGTCGAGGCCGAGGGTCTTGGCCAGCTCCGGGTGGATGGCGCCGAGGTAGCCGACTTCCTTGCCGTCGCGCTCGATGCGGGCGGTTTGGCCTGGGTGCAGGGCTGGGTGCTTGCCGGCGACGAAGCTGAAGTCGCTCAGGGCGCCCGAGTAGCCCAGCAGGGCTTCCACGTCGGCTTTGACGTCGAAGAAGTCGATGCCGTCGCGGCCGTTTGCCCAGCCTTCTGGCTGGCGGCTGCCGGTGACGACGCCGGCGATCATCGGCTGCTGCTTGAGGTCACCGAGCTGGCCGACGAAGCGCAGGCCGCTTTCGAACAGGCGCACGCGGTCTTGCTGGCGGTTGAGGTTGTGCTGCATCGCCTTGACCAGGCCCGGCCACAGCGAGGCGCGCATGGCGGCCATGTCGCTGGAGATGGGGTTGGCCAGCAGCAGCGGCTCGACGCCTGGGGTGAACAGCTCGAACAGTTTCGGGTCGATGAAGCTGTAGGTGATCGCTTCCTGGTAGCCGCGGGCGACCAGCAGGCGACGCAGGTTCGGCAGCTCGCCGCGGGTTTCCGGGCGGGCTTGCGGGGCCAGACGGGCCTGCGGGTAGCGCACCGGCAGGTTGTTGTAGCCGTACAGGCGGGCCAGCTCTTCGATCAGGTCGACTTCCAGGCTGACGTCGAAGCGGTGGCTTGGAACGGTGACCGTCCACTCCCCTGCCCCATTGGCGCTGGTTTTCAGCTCCAGGGCGTTGAGCAGTTGCTCGACCTGGGCGGCGTCCATTTCCATGCCGAGCATCTGGGTGATGCGTTCGGCGCGCAGGGTGATCGGCGCGATGTTCGGCAGGTGCTGCTCGCTCACGGTCTCGACGACCGGGCCTGCTTCGCCGCCGACGATCTCGAGGATCAGGGCGGTGGCGCGCTCCATGGCTTCACGGGCCAGTTGCGAGTCCACACCGCGCTCGTAGCGGTGCGAGGCGTCGGTGTGCAGGCCGTAGGAACGGGCCTTGCCGGCGACGGAGATCGGCTCGAAGAAGGCGCTTTCGAGGAACAGGTCGCGGGTCTTCTCGGTGTTGACGCCGCTGTGCTCGCCACCCATCACGCCGGCAATGGCCAGGGCGCGGGTGTGGTCGGCGATCACCAGGGTGTCGGCGCGCAGGGCGACTTCCTGGCCGTCCAGCAGGACGAGCTTCTCGCCCTCCTCGGCCATGCGTACGCGGATGCCGCCGTTGATTTCGGCGAGGTCGAAGGCGTGCATCGGCTGGCCGAGTTCGAGCATCACGTAGTTGGTGATGTCGACGGCGGCGTCGATGCTGCGCACGTCGCTGCGGCGCAGGCGCTCGACCATCCACAGCGGGGTCGGCTTGCTCAGGTCGACGTTGCGGATCACACGGCCCAGGTAGCGTGGGCAGGCGGCCGGGGCGCTGACTTCGACCGGACGCACTTCGTCGTGGGCGGCCGGTACGGCTGGCACCACCGGGCGAGTGACCGGCACGTCGTACAGGGCGCTGACGTCACGGGCCAGGCCGGCCAGGGACAGGCAGTCGCCGCGGTTCGGGGTCAGGCCGATCTCGATGCTGGCGTCGTCCAGGTTCAGGTACTGACGGATGTCCTGGCCCACCGGGGCGTCGGCAGCCAGTTCCAGCAGGCCGTCGTTTTCTTCGGTGATCTGCAGTTCAGCCGCCGAGCAGAGCATGCCGAACGACTCGACGCCGCGCAGCTTGGCCTTCTTGATCTTGAAGTCGCCCGGCAGTTCGGCGCCGATCATGGCGAACGGGATCTTGATGCCAGGGCGGGCATTGGGGGCGCCGCAGACCACCTGGAAGGTCTCTGCGCCGTTGCTCACCTGGCACACGCGCAGCTTGTCGGCGTCCGGGTGTTGTTCGGTGGTGAGGATCTCGCCCACCACGATGCCGCTGAACTGGCCGGCAGCGGGGGTCACGCTGTCGACTTCGAGGCCGGCCATGGACAGGCGGGCGACCAGTTCATCACGGGAGACTTGCGGGTTTACCCAACCGCGCAGCCACTGTTCACTGAATTTCATGCTGTTCTCCTGAAAGTTGCGTCGATTGGGCCTAGCGGAATTGAGCCAAGAACCGCAGGTCGTTGTCGAAGAACAGACGCAAATCGTTGACGCCATAGCGCAGCATGGCCAGGCGCTCGGCGCCCATGCCGAAGGCGAAGCCCTGGAACTCTTCCGGGTCGATGCCGGACATGCGCAGCACGTTCGGGTGGACCATGCCGCAGCCCATCACTTCCAGCCAGCCGGTCTGCTTGCACACACGGCAGCCGTTGCCGGAACACATCACGCACTGGATGTCGACTTCGGCGCTCGGCTCGGTGAAGGGGAAGAACGACGGGCGGAAGCGCACGGCCAGTTCTTTCTCGAAGAACACCCGCAGGAACTCTTCGATGGTGCCCTTGAGGTCGGCGAAGTTGATGCCACGGTCGATCAGCAGGCCTTCGACCTGGTGGAACATCGGCGAGTGGGTGATATCCGAGTCGCAACGGTACACACGGCCTGGGCAGACGATGCGGATCGGCGGCTGGGTGCTTTCCATGGTGCGCACCTGGACCGGCGAGGTGTGGGTGCGCAGCAGCATGTTGGCGTTGAAATAGAAGGTGTCGTGCATCGCCCGGGCCGGGTGGTGGCCGGGGATGTTGAGCGCTTCGAAGTTGTGGTAGTCGTCTTCGACCTCGGGGCCTTCGGCGATGCCGTAGCCGATGTGGGTGAAGAACTGCTCGATGCGCTCGAGGGTACGGGTGATCGGGTGCAGCCCACCGGTGGTCTGGCCACGGCCTGGCAGGGTGACGTCGATGCATTCGGCGGCCAGGCGAGCGTTGAGCTCAGCCTCTTCAAAACCGGCCTTGCGTGCGTTGAGCACGTCGGTGACGCGTTCCTTGGCGTCGTTGATCAGCGCGCCAACCTTGGGGCGCTCTTCGGCTGGCAGGTTGCCCAGGGTCTTCATCACCTGGGTCAGCTCGCCTTTCTTGCCGAGGAATTGGACCCGGATCTGTTCCAGGGTAGTGATGTCTTCAGCGCGTTCCACGGCCTCGAGGGCTTGGGCGACCAGCGCGTCCAGGTTTTCCATGTACAGACTCCAGATACGAAAATAGGGGAAGAGCTTTTGAAGGCTCTTCCCCTATCCGATGACGTTTTACACCCGACGGCGCAGGCGCCGCCGGATGATTGTCGTGGGTACTTAAGCCAGTACGGCTTTAGCCTTCTCGACAATCGCAGCAAACGCCGCTTTTTCGTTCACTGCCAGATCGGCCAGAACCTTACGGTCGATTTCGATCGACGCCTTTTTCAGGCCAGCAATCAGACGGCTGTACGACAGACCGTTGGTGCGGGCACCGGCGTTGATACGAGCGATCCACAGTGCGCGGAACTGACGCTTCTTCTGGCGACGGTCGCGGTAGGCGTATTGGCCTGCCTTGATGACCGCTTGCTTGGCAACACGGAATACGCGCGAACGTGCACCGTAGTAACCTTTAGCCAGTTTCAGAATTTTTTTGTGACGCTTACGAGCGATAACGCCGCGCTTAACACGAGCCATGAGTAACTTCCTCTATCTTAACCAGAATTAACGAACGCGCAGCATGCGCTCGACTTTTGCCACGTCAGACGGGTGCAGCAGGCTGGCACCGCGCAGTTGACGCTTACGCTTGGTCGACATTTTGGTCAGGATGTGGCTCTTGAAAGCGTGCTTGTGCTTGAAGCCGGAAGCCGTCTTCAGGAAGCGCTTCGCAGCACCGCTCTTGGTTTTCATTTTTGGCATGTTGGAACTCCGCATTCGAATAAAAATTACACAATAATCATCAGGCCTGCCGTGCCCGGGAGATTACTTCTTCTTTTTGGGGGCGATGACCATCATAAGCTGGCGTCCTTCCATCTTCGGATGCTGCTCAACGGTGCCGTATTCCACGAGGTCAGCTTCGACCCGCTTCAACAGCTCCATGCCCAGCTCCTGGTGGGCCATCTCACGGCCGCGGAATCTCAGAGAGATCTTGGCCTTGTCCCCATCGCTAAGGAAACGTACCAGGTTGCGTAGTTTTACCTGGTAATCCCCTTCTTCCGTCCCTGGACGAAACTTGATTTCTTTGATCTGGATCTGCTTCTGGTTCTTCTTGGCTTCGTTGGCCTGCTTCTTCTTCTCGAAGAGGTGCTTGCCGTAGTCCATCACCTTGCAGACGGGCGGTACCGCGTCTGCAGAGATTTCCACCAGATCCAGCTTCGCTTCATCAGCGATACGCAGCGCTTCATCAATCGAGACGATGCCAATCTGCTCGCCGTCAGCACCAATTAACCGAACCTCGCGTGCCGAGATATTCTCGTTGATCGGGGCTTTCGGTGCAGTTCGTTTATCGTTTCTCATTTCACGCTTAATAGTCATTACTCCGATTCTTGGCGACCACGCCGGGAAACCGCTTGCGACAGCAGCTCAGCGAACTGCGCGACGGGCATCGAGCCCAGGTCTGCGCCTTCGCGGGTGCGCACAGCGACGGTTTGCGTTTCGACTTCGCGATCCCCTATAACCAAAAGATAAGGGACCCGCAGCAACGTATGCTCGCGGATTTTAAAGCCGATCTTCTCATTTCTCAAGTCCGACTTGGCACGGAATCCGCTACCGTTCAGGTCTTTTTCCACCTCGAGGGCGAAATCGGCCTGCTTGTCGGTGATGTTCATGATCACCGCCTGGGTCGGCGCGAGCCAGGCCGGGAACACGCCGGCGTAGTGTTCGATCAGCATGCCGATGAAGCGCTCGAACGAACCGAGGATGGCGCGGTGCAGCATCACCGGGCGCACGCGGCTGTTGTCTTCGGCGATGTAGCTGGCGTCCAGGCGCTCAGGCAGGTTCGGGTCGTACTGCAGGGTGCCGCACTGCCAGTTACGGCCGAGGCAGTCGCGCAGGGTGAACTCGATCTTCGGACCGTAGAACGCGCCCTCGCCCGGTTGGTATTCCCACTCCAGGCCCGACTCGTTCAGGGCGTCGGCCAGGGCGCCTTCGGCGCGGTCCCACAGCTCTTCGGAGCCCACGCGCTTGGCGGGGCGGGTCGAGAGCTTCATGGCGACGTCGGTGAAGCCGAAGTCCTTGTATACGTCCAGGGTCAGCTTGATGAAGTCGGCGGCTTCTTTCTTCACCTGGTCTTCGGTGCAGAAGATGTGCGCGTCGTCCTGCACGAAGCCACGCACGCGCATGATGCCGTGCAGGGCGCCGGACGGCTCGTTACGGTGGCAGGCACCGAACTCGGCCAGGCGCAGCGGCAGGTCGCGGTACGACTTGAGGCCCTGGTTGAACACCTGCACGTGGCACGGGCAGTTCATCGGTTTTACCGCGTAGTCGCGGTTTTCCGACGAAGTGGTGAACATGTTCTCGGCGTAGTTGGACCAGTGGCCGGAACGCTCCCAGAGGATGCGGTCGACGACCTGCGGGGTCTTGATTTCCTGGTAGCCGTTTTCACGCTGGACCTGGCGCATGTACTGCTCGAGCACCTGGTACACGGTCCAGCCGTTGGCGTGCCAGAACACCATGCCCGGGGCTTCTTCCTGCAGGTGGAACAGGTCGAGCTGCTTGCCGATCTTGCGGTGGTCGCGTTTTTCGGCTTCTTCGATGCGCTGGATGTAGGCGGCCAGCTGCTTCTTGTCAGCCCAGGCGGTGCCGTACACACGCTGCAGCTGCTCGTTCTTGGCATCGCCGCGCCAGTAGGCGCCGCTCAGCTTGGTCAGCTTGAACGCTTTGAGGAAACGCGTGTTCGGCACGTGCGGGCCACGGCACATGTCGACGTATTCTTCGTGGTAGTACAGGCCCATGGCCTGTTCATCCGGCATGTCCTCGACCAGGCGCAGCTTGTAGTCTTCGCCACGCTGGGTGAACACGTCGATGACTTCGGCGCGCGGGGTCATCTTCTTGACGACGTCGTAGTCCGTGTCGATCAGCTGCTGCATGCGCTTTTCGATGGCGGCGAGGTCGTCCGGGGTGAAGGGACGCTCGTAGGCGATGTCGTAATAGAAGCCTTCGTCGATCACCGGGCCGATCACCATGCGGGCGGTCGGGTACAGCTGCTTCACCGCGTGGCCGATCAGGTGGGCGCACGAGTGACGGATGATCTCCAGTCCCTCTTCATCTTTAGGGGTGATGATCTGCAGGGTGGCGTCGTGGTCGATCTTGTCGCAGGCATCGACGAGCTTGCCGTCGACCTTGCCGGCCAGGGTGGCCTTGGCCAGGCCCGCGCCAATCGAGGCGGCGACTTCGGCTACGGATACCGGCTGGTCGAACGTGCGTTGACTGCCATCGGGAAGAGTAATAACGGGCATGGCGCCTCCTCTCCTAGTGGTGACCCCTACCAAAGGTCACGTGGGTTGGGATGAGCCAGTACAAGATCCGCCCTGCCTTTCCCGCGGGAAAGCCTGCCTCACAGTGGCAGAGACCTTTCGGCCTGCCAGGGACGAACCAGAGTGACTGGAAGGTAAAAGTTGCAGGCCGCCAGTGGCGAGCCGCAAGCCGAGCATGCTAGCACGCGGGTTGCACCCGGTCGCAGAAATATTTGGAAATTACGCCGCCGGGGTGAACTTGTGCAGAAAATTTCCTATCAGACCTTCTGAAGCAACCTACTCTTGATGAGACCTTTACCCAAGGAGTGTTCGGTTATGCGACTTCAGTCCCTTCTGGCTGCCTGCGCCGCAAGCGCCCTGCTGCTGCCGCTGGCTGCCAACGCAGGCAATTTTCCCGCCGGCAAGGAGGCGCCCTACATGGCTCAATGCCAACAGGTGGCGAGCGGCCAGGGCGTGGACGCGGCGACGGCGAAGAAGCACTGCGAATGTGGCGCCAAAGTGATCAAGGAGAAATTCACCGACAAGGAAATCAATGACCTCACCACTGCGGAGGATGGCGTTGACGCCAATCTGATGCAGAAGGCCCAGCAGGCAGTACGGGCCACCTGCACCGCAAAATAGGCAGGGTTGACTGGCCATTGCACGCATCTTTTGCGCTGGATCAACATCCTGCGAAGGTAAAAGGCGCTAGATACGCAGAAATGGACTATAGTGTCGTCGGTGCTACTGAAGCTACGGCGACATTGCACCCCGATAAAAAATCATGTTTCTGGAGATTCACCCCATGTCCAATCGCCAAACCGGCACCGTCAAGTGGTTCAACGATGAGAAAGGCTTCGGCTTCATCACTCCTCAAGGCGGCGGCGACGACCTGTTCGTACACTTCAAGGCCATCGAAACCGACGGTTTCAAAAGCCTGAAAGAAGGCCAAACTGTTTCCTTCGTAGCCGAAAAAGGCCAGAAGGGCATGCAGGCCGCGCAGGTTCGTCCGGAGTAATTTTCGGATAGCTGCAAAAAAACCCGCCACTTGTGGCGGGTTTTTTATTGGCTGCCAGAATCACGCAGCACCTTTGTAGGAGCGGCCTCGTGCCGCGAAAGGGCCGCAACGCGGCCCCGGCGATCTGTGTTGTGGCGAAGAACCTGGGGCCGCTTTGCGGCCCTTTCGCGGCGCAAGGCCGCTCCTACAGGGGGCGGCAGCGCCGGGGGATCAACCGCAGTTGACGCGGGTAACCACACCCTTGTCGTCGACATTCAGGTTCAGCCGCTCGGAACGGTATTCCAGGGTGATCATGTCGTGGGGCTTGAGGATGCGCGCCATCTGCGAGCCACTGGCCTTGCGCGCCTGCTCCAGCAGCTCTGGCGAGGCCAGCTTGCCGATGGTGAAGTCGGCGCCACTGGCTTCGCAGCGGCCGTCATTGCCGGCCGGGGTGGCCTGGGCACTGCTGCCGCCCGAGGTGCCACCGGTGCTGCAACCTGCCAGAACGGAAGCCACCAGCAAGGTCGCCAGGGAAGCGCGGGTACGGAACATGAATCCTCCTAAATAAATCCGGGAACTGCCTGATGCGACAATTCCTCCAGGCATTTGTTGCACAACCGCACGATTCTGCCTGACTCGGCCACTTGACGCGAAAGGCAATCGTGACCGGATTTTGCACCGAACCGTCGGTTCGGCCAACCGCGCTCCTTATGCTTAAGTCGCAGGTCCCGTCACGCAAAGGCATGATTTACTGCAAGAAGCGGAGCGCGAAACGCCTCCCCTTCGAACGCCAGGACGCGGTATTCGACCTATCACCAGGCCCCAGCGAGAACCGCCCCATGAGCAGCCACAGCATCGACGCCGATATCAAGGTCAAGTGGGACGAGGGCCAGAGCGCCTACAGCCCGAGCACGCCCGAAGAACTGATGCTGATCGCCGTCGACCTGCTGGTGCGCGACCGCGGTGGTGACGCGGCGCGCAGCTTCATCGAGCAGCTGCTCGAGCGCCACGCGCCGCAGGGGGCTATTTCAATCGAGCCAGGCGGGCGCTGAGCAGGTCGAAGAAGCCCTGGGCGTTGCCCTCCTTGATCCACGTCACGTTGGCCGGTTGCTTGAGCACGCCATACCAGTCGGCGACGGTCTGGCCGAAGGTCGGGCCTTCGCGGCTGTCGACCACCATGTGCACCTGCCGGCCTTCGAACAGATCAGGCTTGAGCAGGTAGGCAATGACGCTGGCGTCGTGCACCGGGCCGCCGGGCATGCCGTAGTTGTCCATGTCGAACTTGATGTAGGCGTTGAGGATGTCCACCACCAGCTTGCTGGCGTTGTTGTTCACTGCCGCCAGCTGCTTGAGGCGGGCGTCGCTGGTGAGCACCTTGTGGGTGACGTCCAGCGGCAGGTAGGTCAGCTTGACGCCGCTGGCCAGCACCACCTCGGCGGCGTGGGGGTCGGCGAACAGGTTGAATTCGGCAGCCGGGGTGATGTTGCCGCCGTTGAAGTGGGCACCGCCCATCACCACCACTTCCTTGATGCCGTTGACGATCTCGGGCTTCTGGATCAGCGCCAGGGCCAGGTTGGTCTGCGGGCCGAGCATGGCGATGGTGATGCTGTGGGGTTCGGCGCTGCCCAGGGTGTCGATCAGGTACTGCACGGCGTTGCCGTTGGCCAGGGGCTTTTTCGGTTCGTGGACCTTGACGCCGGTCAGGCCTTCCTCGCCGTGGACGTTGGCGGCGTAGATCGGCGTGCGCACCATCGGCCGCCCTGCCCCGGCATACACCGGGATTTCTTCGCGGCCGGCCCATTCACGGGCCAGGCGGGCGTTGCGCGAGGTCTTTTCCAGGCGCACGTTGCCAGCCACGGTGGTGATGGCGCGGATCTTCAGTTCCTCGGGCGAGGCCATGGCCAGCAGCAGGGCCACCACGTCGTCGGCGCCGGGGTCAGTGTCGATGATCAGGTCGCGGGGCGCGGCCATGACGGCGGTGGCGGCTAGCGCGGACATGAGGACGGCTCCTTGGAGCAGGGATTTGAGGGACATTCAGCACTCCTTGTTGCTAGGGGATGGATTCAACAGGGGCCGCTTTGCGGCCCTTTCGCGGCACAAGGCCGCTCCTACACGAACCGGGTTGCCCCTCTGTAGGAGCGGCCTTGCGCCGCGATCGAGGGCAAAGCCCTCGCATTCGGTCTAGAAGGTAACGCCAGCCACCAGGGCAATATTGCTATAGGGCTTGCACTCCCCCGTACGCACCACGGCTCGAGCCTGGCGACACAGGGTCTTGAAATCGGCATGGCTGAGCACCTGGCGCTGGCCCAGCTCGCCGCCGGCATGCAGCTGCTCGACCTCGGCCAACCCCGGCGGCAAAGCCTGGAACACCTCTTCGGCCAGCACATGCCGCTCGACCTGCATCTCGCTCAGCACCACACGCAGCACGCTGACAAAGTCCGGGATGCCCGGGGTCAGCGCCAGGTCGATCAGTTCCACGCCCGGCGGCACCGGCAAACCAGCGTCGCCGATCACCAGGATGTCACCGTGGCCCAGCCCGGCGATGGTGCGCGACAGGGCGATGTTCAACAGCGGCGTCTTCTTCATGGCGTCAGCTCCCGCAGGTACGGAATCGACGGCTGGGCACCGGCGCGGGTGACGGACAACGCAGCCGCGCGTTGGCCGACGATGATCGCCTGCTCTTCCGGCAGCCCCCGGGCCAGGCCCGCAGCGAACCCGCCGACAAAGGTGTCGCCGGCCGCCGTGGTGTCCACCGCTTCGACCTCCGGCGCCGGAAAGTGGCGACCATCGCCATCATCGACCAGCAGCGCGCCCTGGGCACCGAGGGTGACGATCACCTTGCCCGCGCCCATCTTGCGCAGGCGCCGGCCAGCCCGGCGCGCGCTGTCCAGATCGTTGACCGGCAGGCCAGCCAGGGCCTCGGCCTCGCTCTCGTTGGGGATCAGGTAATCGATGTGGGCAAACCATTCCACCGGCAGTGGGCCGCTGGCCGGCGCCGGGTTGAGGATCACCTTCTTGCCCAGCTCGCGGCCACGGGCCAGGGTCCAGGCCACGGTGGCCGTCGGCACCTCCAACTGGCAGATGATCACCTCGGCCTGCTGCAGCAGGCTGTCGAACCGGCGCACCGACTCAGGCTCGAGCAGGCCATTGCCGCCCGGGATGATGACAATGGCGTTCTGGCTGGCGGCATCCACCACGATCAGCGCCACGCCACTGGAGACGCCACTGCACACACCAACGCCCTGGCAGTCGATGCCCTCCACTTCCAGGGCTCGACGCAGCTGCTGGCCATAGGCATCGTCACCGACGTTACCGACCATCGCCACGCTGGCCCCCAGGCGCGCCGCGGCCACGGCCTGGTTGGCACCCTTGCCGCCAGGCACGGTGAAGAAACTTTCGCCGGCCAGGGTCTCGCCGCCCCGGGGCAGGCGCTGGGCGCGGGCCACCAGGTCCATGTTCAGGCTGCCGACCACAACCACCTTGGCATTCATGGGTATTCCTTAACGGTAATCGTTGAACAGGTCCGGGCGCGGCCCGGTGGATTCACGCAAGACGATGCGCGGGGCGACGATGCGCTGCTCGGCGGCGCCGTCGCGCCGCGGCGTGACGATGCGCGACAGCAGCAGGCCGGCGGCGCTCTCGCCCAGCTCGCGGATCGACTGGCCGACGGTGGTCAGCGACGGGTACACGTAGCGGCTCAGCTCGATGTCGTCGAAGCCGATCACCGACAGCTCGCCGGGCACGTCGATATTGCGTTCGGCGGCGGCGCGCAACACGCCGAAGCCGATCATGTCGTTGCCGGCGAAGATCGCCGTGGGCCGCTCGCCATCGAGCAGGCGCGCCGCGGCGGCATGCCCGCCGGGGCTGGTGAAGTCGCTGTGCAGCACATGGCCTGGGGCGATGCGCACATCGGCCTCGGCCATCGCCCGGCGGAAACCGGCCAGGCGCAGCTGGCTGACACCGGTGTCCACCGGGCCGCCGATGGTGGCGATCTCGCGGTGGCCCAGCTCCAGCAGGTGGCGGGTGGCCAGGTAGGCGCCCTGCTCGTGGTCGATGCGCACCAGGTCGGCCTCGACGCCGTCCAGGGCGCGGTCGACGATGACCATCGGCGTGCGCACGCCGCCGAGGCTGTCGAGCAGGTCCTGGTCCTCGCCCACCGAGGCGACGATCAGCCCGTCGATGCGTTTTTCCAGCAGCACGCGCAGGTAGCTGCGCTGCTTCTGCGGGTTGTCGTCGGAGTTGCACAGGATCACGCAGTAGCCGTTGCGCTCGCAGGCATCCTCGATACCCCGGGCCAGCTCTGCGAAGTACGGGTTGACGCTGTTGGGCACCAGCAGGCCGATGGTGGCGGTGCTGCGCGCCTTGAGCGAGCGGGCCACGGCGCTGGGCACGTAGTCGAGCTCGGCGATCGCCGCCTCGACCTTCACCCGCACGTGCTCGCTGACCGGGCGGGTCTTGTTCAGTACATGGGACACGGTGGTGTAGGAAATCCCCGCCAGTGCCGCGACGTCTTTGATGGTTGCCATGGTTTCAGTTCCGCCGGTTCGCACGCCGGCTGCGGTAAGTGTCGAGTACCACGGCGATGACGATCACCGCCCCGGTGATGATGCGTTTGGTCGGCTCCGAGGCGCCGATCTGGGCCAGGCCGGCGGCCAGCACCGAGATGATCAGCACGCCGAAGAAGGTGCTGATGACCGAGCCGCGCCCGCCCATCAGGCTGGTGCCGCCGATCACCACGGCGGCGATCACCTGCAGCTCGAGGCCGGAGCCGGCGTTGGGGTCGGCGGCTTCCAGACGGGATATCTGGAACAGCGCGGCGAGGCCGGCGAGCACGCCCATCAGGGCGAACACCAGGATCTTGTACGGGCGCGGGTCGATGCCAGCCAGGCGCACGGCCTCTTCGTTGGTGCCGATGCCGATCAGGTAGCGACCGAACACGGTGCGGGTCAGCACCAGCTGGGCGGCGACGATCACCAGCAAGGCGATGATGAAGGCCGGCGAGATGCCGAAGGCGATGGGGTTGGAGAACCAGGCGAAGGCGTCGCCGATGTAGGCGGTGCGCGAGTCGGTGAACTGGTAGGCCAGGCCCCGGGCCATCTCCAGCACGCCCAGCGAGACGATGAACGAGGGGATGCGCCAGGCCACGGTGATGCTGCCGGTGACGGTGCCGGCCAGCGCCGCCACGGCCATGCCCAGCAGCGCGGCGGGCAGCACGCCCCAGCCCCAGCCCAGGATCGCCACGCTGACCGTCGAGGCAGCCAGGGCCAGCACCGAGCCCACCGACAGGTCGATGCCGCCGATGATCAGGATGAAGGTCATGCCCACCGCCAGCACCATCAGGTCGGGGATCTGGTTGGCCAGGGTGCTGAAGGTGGCGTAGGACAGGAAGTGGCTGCTCAGCATCGAGAACAGCACGATCATCGCCAGCAAGGCGCCGGCCAGGCCCAGGTAGGTACCCAGGCCGAAATAGGTGCCGCTGCGGCGCACGGGCGCGCTGCCCGAAATGTTTGTTGTGGTTTTCATGCGTCCATCCTGGGGGCTGCGTCGTGCAGCAGGGCATCACGTTTCTGGTAGCCGGCGAAGGCGGCGGCAAGCAGTTGGTCCTGGGTCCAATGATCGCGGTCGAAGGTGTCGATCAGGCGTCCGGCGCTGAGCACGGCGATGCGGTCGCAGATCAGCATCAGCTCGCGCAGGTCGCTGGACACCACGACGATGGCCTTGCCCTGACGCGCCTGCTCGGCGAGCAGGCCATAGATGTCGAACTTGGCGCCGACATCGATGCCACGGGTGGGCTCGTCGAACAGCAGCACCTGGCAGTCGCGCTCCAGCCAGCGGCCGATCACCACCTTCTGCTGGTTGCCGCCGGACAACTCGCCCACGGCCTGGGCGGGGCTGGCACTGCGGATGCGCATGGCGCCGATCTGGCGCTCGGCCAGTTCGCGCTCGGCGTCGCGGTCGAGCACGCCGGCGCGGGACACGGCGCCGAGGTTGCCCAGGGCAATGTTGGCGCTGATCGACTGGCTCAACAGCAGGCCTTCACCCTTGCGGTCCTCGGTGATCAGGGCGATGCCGGCCTTGACCGCGGCCTTGGGCGAATCGATGTTCAGCGGCAGCGGCGGCTGGCCGAGGGCGACCTGGCCGCTGTCGGCGCGGTCGGCGCCGTAGATCAGGCGCAGCAGCTCGGTGCGCCCGGCGCCGATCAGGCCGGAGATACCGAAGATCTCCCCTGCCCTGACCTCGAACGACACCTCGCGCACCTTGTCGCCGCGGCTGAGCTTGTCGACCCTGAGCAGCGGCGCGCCGATGCGGCGCTGGCCGAGGTCGATATGCTCGCCCAGCTCGCGGCCGACCATCAGGTTGACCAGTTGCTCGCTGTTGTAGCGCTGGATCGGCTCGGCGCACACCAGCTTGCCGTCGCGCAGCACGGCGATGCGCTGGGCCACGCGCTGCAGCTCTTCGAGACGATGGGAAATATAGACGATGGCCACGCCGCGCTGGCGCAGGCGTTCGATCTGGGTGAACAGCAGCTCCACCTCGCGGGCGGTGAGCATGGCCGTGGGTTCGTCGAAGATCAGCACATGGCAGTCGCCGATCAGGTTGCGGGCGATTTCGACCATCTGCTGGTGGCCGATGCCGAGCTCACCCACGGGGGTGTCCGGGTCGATGGCGTCCAGGCCGACCTGGGCCATGGCCGCGCTGGCCAGCTGGCGCAGGCGCTTCTGGTTGACCCAGCCGAGGCGGCTGGGCAGGTTGTCGAGGAACAGGTTCTCGGCCACGGTCAGGGTAGGCAGCAGGTTGAGCTCCTGCATCACCATGCGCACGCCGAGGCGCTCGGCCTCGGCGCGGTTGCTGGGGCTGTAGGGCTGGCCGCGATAGAGCATCTGCCCGGTGGTGGGGATCTCCAGGCCGCTGATCAGCTTGGACAGGGTCGACTTGCCCGCGCCGTTCTCGCCGGTCAGGGCCAGCACCTCGCCGCCGCGCAGCTCGAGGGTGACGTCGCCGAGCACGGGCTGGGCGTAGGTCTTGCCCAGGCCGCTGACGGCTAGCACGGTTTCATTGGCCGGTACTGACATGGCCATTCTCTCCTAGGTTGGCACAACACCCCTGTAGGAGCGGGCTTGCCCCGCGAAGCAGTCGACGCGGTGCATGGCACCGGCTACGCCGGTGATCGCGGGGCAAGCCCGCTCCTACAGGGATCGCAACATCACTGGGTAATCAGCTCGACCGGCGTCTGGATGACATTGTCGGCATCCACGCCCGGCTGCTCGCCCTTGAGCATCTTCAGCGCCGCCTGGATGCCGAACACCGCCTGCTGGCTGGCCGCCTGGTCGAGGGTGGCCAATACGCGGCCATCCTTGAGCATCGGCTTGATGGCGTTGATGTTGTCGTAGCCGACCACCTGCACCTGGCCAGTCTTGCCGGCGGCGCGCACCGCCGAGACGGCGCCCAGGGCCATGCTGTCGTTGCCGGCCAGCAGCGCCTTCAGATCGGGGTATTCGTTGAGCATCGAGGCGGCCACGGCGTTGCCCTTGTCGATCTCCCAGTTGCCCGATTGCACCGAGACGATCTTCATCTGCGCGGCTTGCATGGCGTCCTTGAAACCGGCGGTGCGCTGCTGGGCGTTGGTGGTGGTCGGCACGCCTTCGATGATGCCGACCTGGTCACCGGCCTTGAGCTTCTTGGCCAGGTAGTCACCGACCTCACGCGCGCCCTTGCGGTTGTCCGGGCCCACGAACGGCACGCTGATGTTCTTGCTCTTGAGCACGGCGGGGTCGAGGCGGTTGTCGATGTTGATCACGGTGATGCCGGCGTCCATGGCCTTCTTGATCACCGGCACCAGCGCCTTGGAGTCGGCCGGGGCGATGACCAGGGCCTTGGCGCCGGTGGCGATCATCTGCTCGACGATGCGGATCTGGTTGCCGGTGTCGGTCTCGTCCTTGATGCCGTTGGCCA
The DNA here is from genome assembly GCF_021283245.1 of Pseudomonas sp. NMI760_13. Taxonomy (NCBI): domain Bacteria; kingdom Pseudomonadati; phylum Pseudomonadota; class Gammaproteobacteria; order Pseudomonadales; family Pseudomonadaceae; genus Pseudomonas; species Pseudomonas sp. NMI760_13. The sequence goes on from NZ_JAJSRC010000030.1 coordinate 75,167, forward strand.
CCAGGGTGAAATCGTTGGGGTGGTCTTTCTGGTAGGCCTTGGCGCCGTCTTCCATGGTGCGGAAGAACTCATTGGCAAGGGACTTCATCACCAGGGCGACCTTGGGCGCTTCCTCGGCGTGGGCAGTGGACAGGGAGAAGACCAGCGAGGAGAAAACGGCGAGGGCCAGCGGACGGCCGGGGAACGGCAGTTTCATGGAAATGACTCCGAATCTTGTGGTTTTTATCGGATCGCAAACGTTTGCGGTAAGCAACTATGGAAACAGGCGTCGGTTTTGTCAAATCCATTGCGTAGGCAGCCACAGCTACGCGCGTCGGATTATCCGCAATTCGTCCGAAAAACCGAACACCTTTCCTGCAAAAATTCGGTGATCCGAACACTCGCACCATCCCTGACCCTCTGGTCGCGTCGAGTACCCCCAGTCAAAACAGGGGTTTCAAGATGAAATACGACGAACGGTAGTTGCTGGTACGAAATCTGCCTTTACCCCAGTGCGACATAACGCACATCTCCTCCAGGAAGAGAGAAGCAGAAATGATGAAAACCGCTATCAAGACCTTCGCACCGAGCGCCCTGGCGCTGCTGCTGGTACTGCCGACCACCGTTTCCGCCAAGGAAGCCGCGCAACAACAGAAACTCGCCAACGTGGTGATCCTCGCCACCGGCGGCACCATCGCCGGCGCTGGCGCCAGCGCGGCCAACAGCGCCACCTACCAGGCGGCCAAGGTAGGTATCGACAAGCTGATCGCCGGCGTGCCAGAGCTGAAGGACCTGGCCAACGTGCGCGGCGAGCAGGTGATGCAGGTCGCCTCGGAAAGCATCGGCAACGACGACCTGCTCAAGCTGGGCAAGCGCGTCGCCGAACTGGCCGACAGCAAGGACGTCGATGGCATCGTCATCACCCACGGCACCGACACCCTGGAAGAGACCGCCTACTTCCTTAACCTGGTAGAGAAGACCGACAAGCCGATCATCGTGGTCGGCTCGATGCGTCCGGGCACCGCGATGTCCGCCGACGGCATGCTCAACCTGTACAACGCCGTGGCCGTGGCCAGCAGCAAGGACGCCCGCGGCAAGGGCGTGCTGGTGACCATGAACGACGAGATCCAGTCCGGTCGCGACGTGAGCAAGGCAGTCAACATCAAGACCGAAGCGTTCAAGAGCCAGTGGGGCCCGCTGGGCATGGTCGTGGAAGGCAAGTCGTACTTCTTCCGCCTGCCGGCCAAGCGTCACACCGTCAACTCCGAGTTCGACATCAAGACCATCAGCAAGCTGCCGGCCGTGGACATCGCCTACGGCTACGGCAACGTGACCGACACCGCCTACAAGGCGCTGGCCCAAGGTGGCGCCAAGGCGATCATCCACGCCGGCACCGGCAACGGTTCGGTGTCGTCGCGCGTGGTGCCGGCGCTGCAGGAACTGCGCAAGGAAGGCGTGCAGATCATCCGTTCGTCCCACGTCAACCAGGGCGGCTTCGTGCTGCGCAACGCCGAACAGCCTGACGACAAGAACGACTGGGTCGTGGCCCACGACCTGAACCCGCAGAAGGCGCGGATCCTGGCCATGGTCGCGATGACCAAGACCCAGGACAGCAAGGAGCTGCAGCGGATCTTCTGGGAATATTGATCGGCATGCGCCTCGGGCTGGTGTGTTGAACATACCGGCCCTATCGCGGGGCAAGCCCGCTCCCACGAGAGCCAGACAGGCTTTGTGGGAGCGGGCTGGCCCCGCGATGCTTTCGATGGAACCAATCCCTCTACCACGGTCTTATACGGCTTTCATCCTACCTGCTGTTGCGAAACGGCTTACAGTGAAATACTGTATGCACATACAGCAAAACAAGGAACAGCCCCGTGGCCAAACCCGCCTCCGCGTCGCCAAGCCCTTATGAACTACTGGGTCAGCGCATCCAGAAGATCATCAACAGTCCCACCGCCCAGCGCAGCCGCGCCGCCCTGATCTTCCGCCTGGAGCACGAGTCGCCCGACGACTGGGCAACCCTGCTCGAGGAAATCGCCGAGAACGACAACGTCACCCTCGCCCACCGCGACGATGGCGGCGTGCAGATTTTCTGGACCGTGCCGAAGGAAGACTGACCGCGCATGAGAGTTTCGCTTTTCGCCGCCTGCCTGCTGCTGCTTGCCCCCCTCGCCCACGCCGACGCCCCGCGCACCTTCCAGGAGGCCAAGAAGGTCGCCTGGAAGCTGTACGCGCCGCAGTCCACGGAGTTTTATTGCGGCTGCAAGTACAAGGGCAACAAGGTCGACCTGGCCTCCTGCGGCTACGCGCCACGCAAGAACCTCAACCGCGCCTCGCGCATCGAATGGGAGCACATCGTCCCGGCCTGGCAGATCGGCCACCAGCGCCAGTGCTGGCAGGACGGCGGGCGCAAGAACTGCACGCGCCACGACAAGGTCTACCAGCGCGCCGAGGCCGACCTGCACAACCTGGTGCCGAGCATCGGCGAGGTCAACGGCGACCGCAGCAACTTCAGCTTCGGCTGGCTGCCCGAGCAGCATGGCCAGTACGGCAGCTGTCTGACCCAGGTCGACTTCAAGGCCAAGAAGGTCATGCCGCGCCCGTCGATCCGTGGGATGATCGCGCGCACCTACTTCTATATGAGCAAGCAGTACGACCTGAGGCTGTCCAGGCAGGACCGCCAGCTGTTCGAGGCCTGGAACAAGACCTACCCGCCGCAGGCCTGGGAGCTGCAGCGCAACCAGCAGGTGGCGTGCGTGATGGGGCGCGGCAATGAGTTCGTCGGGCCGGTCAACCTCAAGGCCTGCGGCTGAGGCCCCTCAGGCCAGCGTCTGCAGGTAGACGCTGGCCTGCTGGTAACGGCACAGCCGGGCCAGGTCCGCCGGGCCTGGGCAAGGGATGCGCGAGAGATCGCTGTTGTCGGCCAGGTCGGCCAGCTTGACCTGGCGCGCCAGGGGGTCGACGCCCAGGCGGATGACGAAGGCCTCGTAGCTCTCGCCTTCGCGACGGCTAAGCGCCAGCAGCGCGGCGAGGATCTTCAGCGGGAAACCTTCACGGGCGAGGTCGGACAGGGTCAGCGGGGTGTCTTCCAGCACGTCGTGCAGTACCGCGACGATGCGTTGCTCCGGGGTGATCACCCGTTCCATCACCCGCAACGGGTGAAGGATGTACGCCGCACCGCCTTTGTCGAACTGCCCTTCATGTGCCTTGATGGCCATCGCAATGGCCCGCTCCAGCGTCGCCATGAGGCGCTCCCCCATTCAACCCCCACAGTAGACAGCATAGCTGCTGCTGCACGGGCTGGCCGGGAAGCAACTCCGCCTGTTCTGACGCCATCGCGGGACAAGCCCGCTCCTACAGGGATTTATATGGCCGTCGCGATCAGCGCTTGACGCCGTGCTGGATGACGATCGAGTCGGTGCCCAGCTTGGCCATTACCTCGGCCTTGCGCGCATCAGCCTCGGCCTTGGCCGGGAACGGGCCCATCAGCACCACCGGCTTGCCATCGCGGTACTCGACCCAGGACGGAATGCCCTTCTCGATCAAACGGGCAGTCATGTCGGTCAGGGCGCCCATGTTCGGCCCCTGAATCACCTCGACGTCCCAGCCCTCCGGCGCCGGCTGGTCGGCCAGCGCCTCGGCGCGGCGCTGCAGGTCGGCACCGCCGCAGATCTCGCGGATGCGCAGGTTGTTGCCGGTTTCGTCGATGAGGATTTCGTACTGGCCGTCATGCTTGATCGCCACGTAGCTGCGATAGGCCTGGTACTGCCCGGCGTCGTCCTTGCCGCGCACCTGGCCGCAGATAGAGCCCTGAGTGTCGAAACGCACGTTGGCGAACTTGGCCGTCTTGGGGTTGTTCAGGTGCTCGGCCACCTGCTTGTGCACGCCTTCGACCTCGTTGTTACAACCCGCCAGGGCCAACACCGCCATTACCACCGCCAGTTTGCGCACGCCTGTACCTCCAGATTCGAAGGGGCGGATTCTAGCATGGCCGGGAACATCCCCTCATGGCACTTCTGTCGCAGGCTTTGTCTGTTGCCTGTGGCCCTCGACCTGGCCGAAGATGTCGCCGCGCCACAATGGACAGACAGCGACACAAGGACCTCAGGTTGGAACCTTCAAACGCCACAGCCACCCCTGCCAGCACGCCCGAACTGCCGCAAGAGTGGCCCACGCACCTGCAGCCCGAAGCCAGCATCAGCCCCGACACGCGCATCTACCCGCGTACGACCTTCGTGCTTGATTTCGCGATGCCGGCGGAATCCTTCGAACAGCTGTGCTGGTGGCTGCTGAGCAAGGAACAACCGCTTGGCGGCTGCCACCGTCTCGGGAAAAGCGGCACCCGGCAAGGCGGCATCGACCTGTTCGCCCATGACGAAGAAAGCCCCGACCGACTCAACGTCTTCGAATGCAAGGCCTGGAAGGACTTCACCAGCAGCGAGCTGACGGGCGCCATCGATGCCTTCCTGAATGGCCCCTGGCCTTCGCTCACGCGCTCGTTCACCCTGATCCTGGCGCAGCGCGAGATCGGCACGCTGGCCAGTCGCTGGATCAATGAGAAACAGCGCCTGAAAGCGGCAGGCATCGAAGGGCGGCTGTGGACCGCCCATGAGCTGACGCAGAAACTGCAGCATCACCCCGACGTGCTGTCGAAGTTCTTCCCAGGCGCGCATATCGAGACGTTCGGCAACCTGTGGATGGAACGCGTGGGGTTCTCAGAGCTGGTTGCCAAATCCATCTTCGACCCGCGCCCCTACGTGGCACGCAAAGCCAGGGCATTCGTCGAACGCCCCGGCAGGCTGAGCGACCACCTGGCCGCCGCCAGGCATGCGCCCGATAGCGCCTGCAGCCCCGATGCCTTCACCCGCATCGGCCATCACGGCCGCCACTGGTACTACCGCGGCCCCTGGTTTTCGCTGAGCGTGTTCCTGCCGGACCTGACCTCGTCCCGCGCCACCGCCGCCTTCGACTTCCACCAGCACGACCTGCGCGGCGTGACCATCACCGTCAGCCACGAATGGCTGCTCGAGCGCTTTCTGTTTGCCAGCGGCGCGCCACTGGACAGCCAGTCGCGCCCGTTCATCGTCGGGCTGATGCCAGGCGACAAGGACCGTTACCTGATCGACCTGCCCAACAGCCGCCTGATACTCGAAGAGCCCGTGGTCCAGGCACTTGCCGATGTCGCCGACGCGCTCACGGTGGTGATGCGCGACACCTTGCAGGCACTGGAACGCAGCCTGTCCGCCAGCGGATTTGCGTTTATCGCCCACGGTGGCTCGCACCGGGTGAAGATCGGCTCGCTGCGCAAGCACGCCTGGCGCTACATCGCCCGCTTCTGCGAGGCGCACGACTACGCCGCAGGCACAAGCCCCTGGCACATGTTCGACGCCCACCCGAGCATGCTCAAGCCCTGCCACGCACAGGCAACCGACCGCCACGACAGCGGATACCACGCGCTGATCACCACCCATACGTCGACCGACGCGTTTTCCAGCGATTGGCTGGACCTGCTGTGGACGCCCCACGACCTCAGCGAACGCGAACCCTCGTCCAGAGGCTGGTGGCCCTGCCAGGACACCCTGGACTGGCTCGACCAGGAACTGCTGCCCGAGGTCAGGCGCTGGACCTGGGAGCGCGAATTCGGCTCACGCTGGCGCCGATTGCGCTACGCCAGGGAGGCTCGCAACTTCGCAGGCTATCTGGATTATCTGCTGACGATCGGGGATGTGCGCGAACGAGCACTGGTAGAACAAGGCAACTGGCAGGCGGACCTGCCGCACGCCATCAACCGACTCGAGCGCTACTATGCAGGCCGCTCGGCAGGACACATCGACAAGGAAGATGTCGTCAACCTGTACCGCGCAGTCGCCATGATGGCAGGCCACAAGCGAGGGCTGCCCAGGTATCTTGCCCGGTCGCTGAGCCTGGAACCGACAGACGATCACGAAGCGCTGATGGCATCGATCCACCGCCACATCGAGACGTCACAAACCGTCGTCAACAATACAGTGGTCGAATATGCGCTGAAGGCCCTGGGCGCTCAGTTCGACGGCCCAGACTGTCCTTTGCAGCCCGATGAACGCCAGCAGATGCTGGACTGGTTGCTGCCGCTTGCCCATACGTGCGATGACGGTGCACTGGTGCGACGCCACAGCAGCAAGCGCTGAGGCCGCACCGGGGCGCCTTTTCCTGCGCAAAACAAAAAGGGCGATCCTTGCGGATCGCCCTCTTCTGATTTGGTAGGCACAATTGGACTCGAACCAACGACCCCCACCA